>CAZFOG010000001.1:0-787 GCA_964520685.1 uncultured Nitrospiraceae bacterium
TTGTATTTTCTGCCCGTTGAGACGCGGGTGCCGCTGAAGTTCGGGAAAGAAACCCTGACCCACGTGTCGTGTGCACGGGTACGGGTGCGCGTGGAGAATTCCCAAGGCGCGAGCGCCGAAGGCTGGGGCGAAACCCCCATCAGCGTGACGTGGGTGTGGCCGAGCAGCCTGTCCTACGAGGAACGCGAGGAAGCGCTCAAGGAATTGTGCCGCCGGCTCGCCAGGGCCTGGGCGGAGTTCCACGTGATCGGGCATCCCATGGAGATCGGACACGCCTTCATCGAAACGCGGCTGCAGGAAATCCTCGGAGAACTCAACAGCGAGCGGTGCGGCAAGGAACCGATGCCGTGGCTGGCGGCGCTGGTCTGCTGTTCCGCTTTCGACATCGCCGTGCACGACGCGTACGGCATTCTCAACGCGAAACCGGTCTACGAAACCTACAACCACGAATACATGAACTCCGACCTTTCCCATTTCCTGGAACCAGCGGAAGGGGCCGAAGTGTTATTCCGTGGCAAATACCCACAGGACTTCTTCAACCTGCCGCACCCCGTGAAGCTACCTGCCTGGCACCTTGTGGGCGGCCTGGACCCCCTTGATAAAAGCGAATTGACCGGCAAGGAACCCGACGACGGATATCCGGTGCTGCTGGAGGCCTGGATCGAACGGGACGGTCTCAATTGTCTGAAGGTGAAGTTGCGCGGCAACGATGCGGCGTGGGACTACGATCGGCTCGTCAAGGTCGGCGAAATCGCCCAGAAAATGGGCGCGCACTGGCTGACCGCCG
>CAZFOG010000001.1:797-8517 GCA_964520685.1 uncultured Nitrospiraceae bacterium
CAACTGCACCGTGACCGACCCCGGCTACGTCAACGACATCCTGGACCGCCTCGTGCAGGAGCATCCGCGCATTTACGGGATGATTCTCTACGTCGAGCAACCCTTCCCCTATGACTTGGAAGAAAACCGCATCGATGTGCACAGCGTGTCGGCCCGGAAACCTCTCTTCATGGACGAAAGCGCCCACGATTGGCGGCTGGTGCGCCTTGGCCGCACCCTCGGCTGGACCGGTGTCGCCCTCAAGACGTGCAAGACCCAGACCGGAGCTCTGCTCACGCTGTGCTGGGCCAAAGCCCACGGCATGACCCTCATGGTGCAAGACCTGACGAATCCCATGCTCGCCCAGGTCCCCCACGTTCTCCTGGCGGCCCACGCGGGCACGATCATGGGCGTCGAGACCAACGCGATGCAGTTCTATCCCGAGGCGTCGCTTCCCGAGCAGGACGTGCACCCGGGCCTATACCAGCGCCGCGGAGGATGCGTGAATCTGTCAACAGTATCGGGGCCAGGGTTCGGGTACCGCGTGGACGCGATTGAACGGGGACTCCCCGAGCCAGAAATCGAGACGTAGAAGAAGAGGGGCAACGATGCAGGAAACGCCGTACCTTTTCTCGCTGTTTACCAAGCACTGGAACCTCCCGGCACCGGAGCTGGGCGAATTCGTCGCACAATTGGGATTCCACGGCGTCGAGTTTCCCGTCCGGCCCGGCTTCGAAGTGACGCCGGAGAATGTGGGCGAAGGCCTTCCCAAGGCCGCTGACGCCCTGGCAAAGCATGGCCTTACGATCTTCAGCGTCGCGGGTCCTGCTGACGAAGCCACCATCGCGGCCTGCGGCGAAGCGGGGATTCCGTTTATTCGCGTCATGGTGCCGGTTCCCGAGGGGGCTGGATACCTTGAGACGGTTGACGCAACCCGAAGGGAATACGAGCGGCTCTTTCCCGTTCTCGAAAGACACGGCGTCACCATCGGGGTGCAGAATCATTGCGGCAGGTTCGTTGCCAATGCGGGAGAACTCCTGCAAATACTCAATGGATTCGACCCGCGCCATGTATGCGCGGTCTGGGATGCCGCCCACGAGGCCATTGCCGGTACCGGCCAGCCGGAGTTCGCCATCGAAATGCTCGAACCCTGGCTGCGGATGGTCAACCTCAAGAATGCTTTCTGGAAGCGCGTCAGCGGCCCGGAAGCGGAAGATGTCGAGTGGGTGAGTTATTGGACCTCCGGCCGCCAGGGCATGGCATCCTGGCCGCGCGTTGCCCAGGACCTGAGACGGCGCGGCTGGCGCGGGATCGTGTGCCTGACCGCCGAGTATACGGACCCGGGATCGTTGAACCGGCTTGTCGAGGAAGATTTCGCGTATGCACGGTCTTTGTTCAAATAGGATTGTGTGATCATGACAGTTCGAACTGCGCCCGTGCGGGAAGTTTCCGCAGAAAACCCGCTGATAATACTTCAGACCAACAACCGCTTCGCCAACTCCGATGAAGCATTCGGCGCGGGTGAGCCGCTGAAAGAGAGCCGGCGGCACGGGGAGGAGGCTGTGCGCGCCTGGCGGGAAGCCCTGCCGGACAGCCTGAAGCCCTACACGTACCTGCAGGTCAGCATCCGCGTGCGCGACCATGATGCGCGCCGCGAACGCACCGCGCGGATGCTGGAACCGCTCCAGGAAGCGGGGATCCCCTGCGACTTGCAGGTGGCCGATCCCCACGACCAGTTCACATTCGACCCCGAGCATATCGAGGCCCTGTTGCGGGACTTCGACTGCATTCGCGCGGTGCATATAGCCGAGAATAACTTCGAGCACTACGCAACGTTCGGGGTGCCTCGCTACGCCATGTCGCCATGCGCGCACTACGCCATCGACCTGATCCAGCTGGCGGCGCGCTACGGCCGCCATATCGGCATGACGCTGCAGGCGCTGAAGTGGATGCACATCGGCGCGGATGCCCCGAACCGGTCCCTGTTCGAAACAGTCCGCGAATATGGTGATTACGTCCTCCCGATCAACGAACACATCGGCCCCCAGCACCTGCCCCGGCAGACCTCGGTGTGGGGATTCTGGATGGCGGGTATCACGCGTGCCTGGGGCATCGAGCCCCAGTCGTGGTGGTTCGAGAACGGGCGGATGATCGAGCCGGGGCTGTTCGGCCAGCGTGAACCGGACAATACGCGGATCATGCCCCCGCCTCTCTACCGTGCCATGATTCTCCAGGGAGCCATGCTGGGCGCGACGGTATACCAATTCGAGCCGTTCTGGGATCTCTTCGACTACGACAATGCCCGCTGTGCCTGGGAGGTCATTTACCCAACGTTGGAAGAGGTCATTCAGCGGCGGCTCATATCCTCCAAAGAACAGTTGTTCGAAAAGGCCAAAGTTGCATATCAGTATCCGGTGTGCAATGACATAAACGACTTCTACACCATCCTCCACGATGTCGATTTTGTGCACGCGGAAGGCCTGCTCGCCCGTGCGGCCTACGGGGTGTGGGAGCGCTTTC
Source organism: uncultured Nitrospiraceae bacterium (assembly GCA_964520685.1). Lineage (GTDB taxonomy): Bacteria > Hydrogenedentota > Hydrogenedentia > Hydrogenedentales > SLHB01 > UBA2224. The sequence goes on from CAZFOG010000001.1 coordinate 3,297, forward strand.
TCGAACACGAGCTCATACCGAACAAGGACCAGTTCTTCTTTGTCCCGCTGCTGCCGCCTCACACAAGTCCGCGTATTCTCGAGAAATTCGATCGCGTGCTAAAGCCCGGCGCGTGTGCAACGGAAGCCGCCTATGAAGAAGTGCTCAAGAAGCACTATCTGAAGCGCGACGGGGAGGGCACTGCAACCATCAACGCCATCAATGGCCACGTGTACGTCATGCAGTCCCACGAAAACCTCTATGAACGGCAGACCTACGCGGTATCGTTGCCCAAGCCGGTTCGCGGATTACAGGCAGTGCGAAAACCCGGCGGCGTCGGGCTAACTTGGGAAGCGGTTCCACAGGCAAGCCTGTACCGCGTCCACCGGGCGCTTGGCGAGCACATCTGCCGCCCTGTTGGCGCGGATCCCGTCATTTGGACAGCCGCTGCGGCGGAGTTTGACGATCCCGAGATGCGGCAGAACGTTCCGGAACGACGCACCGAGCTAAGCCGGTTTGCGGTACGTTCGCCCCATGCCAACGGCGTCCTGCCGGTTTATGCGAGCTCGGGCGAGCCCGCGTTTCTCGATGAGGAGGCGGACCCTGCCGTGACACACGCCTATGCCGTCACGGCGGTCACCAGTTCGCAGGAAATTCGCCGTGGAACGGTGAATTATCTGGACTACCGCGTCTTCAGCCAGACGGTCAGCATCCCGGTGGAGCAAGTTATTGTCCGGCCGGACGGCCGAATCGAGCATTTCCTGTTCGAGGATGTGCCGGACCCCCGGCCCGAGACTCAGGTCTGGCATCCGTTGTATCTGGGCGTTGAAGAACGGCACAGGGGCGAGGCGGAGGCCATCGTGGCCCGGCTGGATGCCTTTAAGGCCGCCTACGACGCGGCGGATTGGCGGCCATTGACGGCCCTGTATTCGGACGCGTACGTGGACCCGAACGGTTTTCATCGCGAGTATGTCGGCCGGGCGTGGAAATGGTGGTTTTTCAGAAACAATTCGTTCTGCTGGCTGCGGCAGATACGCTGGTGGGATTTCGCGGAATTCGAGGCAACGAAGCGAGTCAGGGTAAGACTGTTCAGCCTGGGCCGGGCGCTGCGCAAGGACGATATGCCCTTTGGCGCGGCCTATGGCGGCACGGTGCGTATTCCGCGCTGCCGGGACGAGGAAGTGGTCTTCACGTGGGCCCTCGAGCCGGATGGCTGCTGGCGCATTGTTCACACCGAACCGGCATTCCCGTGTTTCGAGGAAATGCTCTGGTACAGCCGCGGCGCGGATAACGTCACGGACAGGCTGGTACCCGGAAGAGACGAGGCGTTTTAGAGAAGGGTTCCGCGCATTGCCGGACGCCCATGCCGCCGTGTGGGTGTGGCAATCGAGCCGGCTCGGAAATCCGGCGGCGAGGATTAACCCGCTTGCCCTCTTGGTCCCAGGCGGCTTGGATACCTCAGACCAAATTCGCTTTGGCGTATTCCACCGCGTTGCGGAAGAATTGCAGGCCGGCCCCCTCCGTGGGCAGGTCGGTGCGTGTCCACGTGGGGTGATTGGTGCGATCGACAAACGCCTCCGGATGCGGCATCAGGCCGAGGATGCGCCCGCTTGGGTCGCAGATGCCGGCGATGTCGTCGATGGAACCGTTGGGATTCCAGGGAAATGCGCCCGAGGCGGCCGTCCCGTCCGGGTGGGTATAGCGCAGGACTACCTGGCCGTTCGCCTGGAGCCGTTTCAGCACGGCATCGTTCTTGGGCACGAACTTGCCCTCTCCGTGACGAATGGGGAGAGGGAGCCCTTCAACGTCCTTGAGCCAGACGCATTTCGTGCCGGGCGCGGTCCTTAGAGTGACCCAGCGGTTTTCGAACCGGCCCGAGTTGTTGTGGGTCAGGGTTGTTTCCTGGGCAAATTCGCCATCGAACAGCGGGAGAATCCCCATCTTGACGAGCACCTGAAACCCGTTGCAGATGCCGATCATGAGTTTGCCGTCGGCGATCCATTTCTTGAGCGCATCGCCGAGCTTGTAGCGGAGCCGGTTTGCAAGGATCTTGCCCGAAGCGACGTCGTCGCCAAAGGAGAAGCCTCCCGGTACGGCGAAGATGTGGTAGGCATCCAGGCGCGACACGTCAGCAATGATATCGTTCAGGTGTATGCGCTCGGCGCCGGCGCCGGCGCGTCGCAGGGCGTTCTGGGTCTCGTTGTCGCAGTTGATCCCGAATCCCGTCAGCACTAGGGCACGTACACTCACAGTCAATACCTTTCTTCAGCCACTGGCTTGATTGGCGGGGCAGATGCCCCCGCGCTCACCACTGCATGGGCGATTTCCAGGCCGTCCTGAGTTCGTCAATGGGCAGGCTTGCGTGGAAACCGGCAAGCCCTGATACTTGGAACGCGCCATCCGCACTCACTTCACCAACGCGATACAGGGGCAATCCGGTGAAAAGAGACTCGAATGTTTCCGTGTTCGCGGGGTCGACCGTTACCACGAAACGGCTTTGAGACTCGCTGAACAGCGCCACAACGTTGCTGTCCGCCCCCACCTGTGTGATGTCGACGTGCATTCCCAGGCCACCGCCGAAGGCCGATTCGGCCAGCGCTACGCCCAGGCCGCCATCCGAACAATCATGGCACGAGGCGACGAAACCCTGCCGGATGGCGGAAGACAACGCCGTGTACAGCCTTCGGGCCAGCGGGTAATTCACGACAGGTACTTCTCCGCCGCTAAGACCCTTCATGGCCAGATACTCGCTGCCGCCCAATTCGTTCCGGGTCTCACCCAGGACATAAACGGCATCGCCGGGCTTCTTGACATCCATGCTCACCACTTTCGTCACATCCCGGATGATGGCGGCGGCGGTGAAAAGCACCGTGGGCGGTATCGAGATCTTGTGGTCCCCGATCTTGTAATCGTTCTTCATGCTGTCTTTGCCGCTGATCAGGGGAATGTCGTAGGCGGTGCAGACGTCGTACAGGGCCTCGCAACAGCGGACGAGCTGGGCCAGCTTGTACGCGCCGTCGGGGGTTTTCTCGCTTTGAACCGGGTCGGGCCAGCAGAAATTGTCGAGTCCCGCGATCAGGCCGAGTTCCGCGCCCACGGCAACGAGATTGCGCACCGCTTCGTCCACGGCGCACGCCATCATCCAGTAGGTGTCGAGGTCGCTGTATTTCGGGCAGAGCCCGCACGCGAGCGCGATGCCCCGGCTGGAACCGGGAACGGGGCGAATAACCCCGGCATCACCCGGTCCGTCGTGCTTCGGCCCCTGGAATTGTTTGAGCACGCTCTGTGCCAGGACCTCGTGATCGTACATGCGCACGAACGATTCCTTGCTGCAGACATTGGGCATCGCCAGCACGGCTTTGAGGTCGGCCACGAAATCATGCTCTTCGACAGCAAGTTCCGGTGCCCGGGCCGGCGCCTGCCATACCGCCTTGAGTTCCATCTTCGGCACGCCGTCATGAAGGAACGGCATATCAAGCGAGCCGATAAGCTCGCCCTTGTAGTAACACTGGAGCTTGCCGGACTCGTTGAACGCGCCGAGCACGGTCGACTCGACCTCGCGGCGCTTCGACAATTCGAGAAACGCGTCGATCTTGTCCGGAGGCACCGAGAGCGTCATGCGTTCCTGCGCTTCCGAGAGGAAGATCTCCCAGGGGGCCAGTCCCGCGTATTTCAGGGGGGCCTTATCGAGATGAACCTCGGCGCCGCCCGGAGTCCGGGCCATCTCGCCAACGCTCGACGACAAACCGCCCGCGCCGTTGTCGGTAATGCATGTGTAAAGGCCCAGATCGCGTGCCTCGAGAAGGAAATCGGCCATCTTCTTCTGCGTGATGGGGTCGCCAATCTGCACGGCCGTCGCGGGCGAACCCTCGTGCAGTTCCTCCGAGGAAAACGTCGCGCCGTGGATGCCGTCCTTGCCGATGCGCCCGCCGCACATGACGATCAGGTCGCCCGGCCGGGCGCCCTTTTCATGGCTGGGCTTGCCGGCGACGGTTCGGGGGATGATGCCGCCCGTGCCGCAAAACACGAGAGGTTTACCGAGAAAGCGCTCGTGAAATACGATGGCCCCGTTCACATCGGGAATGCCGCTCTGGTTGCCGCCGTCCTTTACACCGCGATGAACGCCCCGCAACACGCGTCGCGGGTGAAACAGCCGGGGCGGAACTTCGCCGTCATACCAGGGCGAGGCGAAACAGAACACGTCGGTATTGAGGATACAGCGGCACCCCATGCCGGCGCCCAGGATGTCGCGATTAACGCCCACAATGCCCGTAATCGCGCCGCCGTAAGGATCGAGGGCCGACGGGCTGTTGTGGGTCTCGCACTTGAGGGCGAAGTTGTGCTCGTCGTCGAACTTGATCAGCCCCGCGTTGTCGTGAAACACGCTCACCAGCCAATCGACGCGCTTCGCCACGTCGTCGGTGGTTGCCTTGACGTAGGTTTTGAACAAACTGTCGATGTGCCGGGTATGGCCTTCTTCGTCGGTATACTCGATACGGGCGTTGAATATCTTGTGCTTGCAGTGCTCGGACCATGTCTGGGCCAGGATCTCGAGTTCGATGTCGGTCGGGTCTTCGGATAAGCCGGCGCCAGCGCGCGCCTTGCGCACGGCCGGGTCGCGGTAATAGGCCTGGATGGCCTTCATCTCGTGCAACTCGAGGGCGAGCATCTTGTCGCGGCTGAGCTGGACAAGCTCGCCGTCAGAAAGGTCGAGGCTTACGTAGTGCACCTCGGCGCTGCTTTCATCCGTCACGATGGGCAATCCCAGGAGGGATTGGCCAGCAAGGGAGTTCATTGCGTCGCGGGATTTCACCACCCAGCGCTCAATGAGCTCATTGGCGAGCAGGTCGCGTGCGATGCGTTCGCAATCCTGGCCCGTAACGCCGCCCCTGATGGCATACAGGATGGATTTGTACACGGCTTCGCCCGGCGCGAGGCTGCGGCCAAGGGTATCCGCAATGCCTTCCGTGGCGCTCTTGCCGGCGTTATCGGTCACCCCGGGCCGAAATCCCACCTCGATGACGTAATCGTAGTTTGCCGCCAGGGATGCGTTGGCCGTCGAGTTGTGGATGATCGGATCCGTGAAAAGCTCGGTGCGCACCCGCTCGAGTTCGCCGTCACTGAGCGTGGCGTTGATGGTGTAGACGTCGATAACGTGAACCTCGTCCACCCGGACCCCGAGGTCTTCAGCGATTTGCTGCTTTGTGGCGTCCCCTGCCGGATCCGGCAACCCGGGTTTCAT
>CAZFOG010000001.1:8527-62583 GCA_964520685.1 uncultured Nitrospiraceae bacterium
CTCAATTCGATGTGGCATAGCGAATCGTCCCTTTGTAGTGAACCTTTTTAGCCCCAGCGATGACGCGCCCCACGACTTTCGGCTCTTCACAGGCCTGGGATAGCGTCTTCAGCGCCTTCTCTTCTTCCGTCTTCGAAACGATCACAAGGAAACCGGCGCCCATGTTGAACGTCCGCAGCATTTCCAGGTCCGCCACGCCGCCCGTCTCCTGAAGGAATCGAAAGATGGGGGGGGCTTCCCAGGCGCCGAGATCGACTTCCGCGGCCAGGCCATCGGGCAGCACGCGGGGCAAATTGTCGGTAATGCCGCCGCCGGTGATATGCACCATCCCGCTCACCTCCGCCGTCTTCAACACGAGCTGCATGACTTTCGAGTAACTCCGGTGCGGTTCCAGCAAGGCTTCACCGACGGGCCGCCCGACGAAGGGCATCTCGTCCTCGAGCCCGAGTCCTGCAACTTCAAAGCAGATCTTTCGCGCCAGACTGTAGCCGTTGGTGTGAAGGCCCGAGGAACCCAGGGCGATGATGGAATCGCCTTCCTGAATGGCGGAACCATCGATGATCCGGCTTCTATCGACGATGCCAACGATGGTGCCCGCGAGATCGTATTCGCTTTCGTGGTACAGGCCCGGCATCTCGGCGGTCTCGCCGCCAATCAGAGCGCAGCCGGCATAGCGGCAGCCATTGGACAGGCCGGTGATCACGTCCACCGCGATCTGCGGTACGAGCCGCCCAAACGCGAGGTAATCCAGGAAAAACAGCGGCCGCGCGCCCTGCACGAGGATGTCGTTCACGCAGTGGGAAACCAGATCCACGCCCACCGTATCGTGTTTGTTCATGGCGAAGGCGATCTTGAGTTTCGTGCCGACGCCATCCACGCTCGAAACCAGCACGGGCTCCTTGTAGTTCGCCAAATCCAACTGAAACATGGCGCCAAATGTGCCGATATCGCGCAGCACACTGGGAGTGAACGTCTTTTTGACGATGTCTTTGACGCTGCGTAGCGCTTCGTCCGCTGCGTCGATGTTCACCCCGGCATCGCGATAGCTCAAGCCAGGCTTCTTGGGGTCCATATCAGGCTCCTCTCGTGGGCGGGACGCGCCGTGTGTGGCCTACGATAATGGTGGGTGCTTCCATAATGCAAGTGAAATGTTATAATGCAGTTCATAAGGAGGGCTTATAATGAATCTCGAGGCATTGAGATGCTTTTGCGCGGTGATCGAGGAGGGGAGTTTCCGGGCAGCGGCCGACCGCCTCCATCGTTCGCAACCCGCTATCAGTCAGCAGGTTAAGTCCCTGGAAAGGGAGTTGGGGCATGTGCTTCTGGAGCGCAAGACCTGCCGTATGACGCCCATGGGTTCCCTGCTCTACGACCGGGCTCGCCACATCCTGAACGAAGCCGAGAGTTTGACACACGAGCTGGAAGACTTTGACGAAACGCAGGCGGGTGAGTTGCGTGTCGGCACAAGCGACACGACCGCCCTGTATGTGTTGCCCGAGGTCGTGCGCCAGTTCGCACAGCTGATGCCGCAGACGCGTCTTGCCATGGTCAACCGGTCCTCGAACGCCATTGCGGAGCAGGTCGCGCGCGGAGACCTTGACCTGGGCATCGTAACCCTTCCGGTGGACAAAGACGAACTCATCGAGCGCGATCTCTTCGAGCAGCAGTTGGTATTGGTCGTGCCGGTCGGCCATGCCTTGGCGGCGCGAAACCGGGTGAATCTATCGGAACTCAGTGAGGAACCGTTCCTGATGTTAACCCCCCACACACGGACGGGGTCCGTACTGCGAGCGCTGTTCACTCGCGAGGCATTCACCCCGCAGGTTGTGCTGGACAGCGGCAGCTTCGAGGTGATCAAACGATACGTCGGGGAGGGCATCGGCGTCGCGTTTCTGCCTCGCATTGCGGTCACGCCGGATGATCGTCAACTGGCCACGGTAAGCGTTCCCGGCCTGCCCCGCGTACGCATCGGCGTCATTCAGCGCCGCCATGCCTATCATACAAAGGCCGAACGCGCCTTTCTGGAGCTGCTGCACGCGCAGCGGGTCCGCCATAAAGGCAAAGGATTGCCTTAGGAGAGCAGCTCGAGTAACGGGTCCACCTGATACTTGACGCTTTCGGCGGCGGCCAGCACCTCGTGCACCCGGTGGTATTGGCTGAGAACGGCTTCAGCGGCATTTTCGACAACCTGAATCTGGTCGCCAAGAAGGCGTACGACAGAGCAGAAAAAAAGCCAGTACATCAGCGTTTCGAACTGCTCTTTGCTGAGCCACATCTTTCCTTCGTATTGATTCACGTAGAGATAATCATTGAGAATAGGGTCCTCGAACATGTGTTCGAGGAGCTCGGCGCGCTCGCTGACGGTGAGGATAACCGGCAGGTCGCGGTAGCGCATCAGGAGCTTCAGAAGGCCGGTATCGAGCATGGCCTGGTTGTGGTCGAGTCCCAGTTCACGAAACACATCATAGAGTACCGGCGTTACGGGCCATTCGTCCATCCAGGCGGCCGTACGCACCTCCATTTCGCTTTGGCTGATTGCGTCACCAAGAGGCGCCAGTGCGGCCCACAGGACCGGCACCGCCCACAAGTGCTGTTTGGATGCGGTCAGTTTCTCGAATGTTTCGAGCAGGTAACCGGCGATGTCGTGCTCGACGCCCAGGGAGACTACCTGGTCGCGCGTCTGTTGAACGGCATCGACGGACCGCAAGATATCGCGCAGCGTGGCTTCAACATCCAGGGAGCCAATCAGTTGTTCTTGCAGGGCCAAAAGAAACCTTTCCATCGCCTTGACGAATTCACGGCGTGCCTCCGTATCGGACTCGCCGTCAGCCCGTCCTGTGAACAACGCACGCAACAGGGAGGGCCGAAATGCCTGGCGTAGCGCCTCGCGCATGGGTTTGAGAATGACTTCCCGATAGGCGGCGTTCATATTGGGGACCCCTTGTCCGCCCAGGTCGCGCGTAAGGGTTTCCCACGAGCCATCGATATCGTGGACTTCTCGAAAGTCGAGGAGGACCCTGCTCTGGTAACCGTCGAGTTCGGCGTAGAGACCTTCGGCGGCGAGTTGGCGGCCCGCGTAGATATACTCGAGGCCCCGTATATGGTCCCGGCAGACATAAAAGACATTCGGGCCGCCGTTCAGTTCCAGCGCTTCGCCAAAGGAGCGCCGCACCAGGTGCGTCTGGCTTTCGGAACCGGTATTGATGGCCGTCGACATGCGGACACGCCCCTGCGCACGCTGGTATGCGTTGTTATACAGCACCAGGGCGCGCTCGCCGTTAGCCCGGTTCGAATAGGCGAAGACATTTTCGTTGACGTGGCCGTCACAGGTTTCAAAATCAAAGAAGGCGAAGTTCTCAACGGAGCTGAAGAGGTAGCGTTTGCGAAGAAGGGGGAATATCTCGCGCTCGTGCCGGTACACGAGTTCCTCGTTGACGGGTTCGTCCCAGTAGGCGCGCCGGTATTCCATACCGTACTTCTCGCTGAACCCCTCGATCTGGCCATGGCCGAACATGGGAAGCCCCGGCATGGTAACCAGCATCACGGCCACGCCGAAGTACTTGTCGCCGGCTCCGAATTGCTCGATGGCGGTGAGTTCGTCGGGGTTATTCTGGAAATTCACGAAACGCTTGAGCACCTCGGGGGTGAATTCGAGCACATTTTTGACGGTTTGACGGTACTTGCTGTTTTCCTCCATCTTGAGCATGTTCATGAAGGCGCTGTTGTAGACGCGGTGCATCCCGAGCGTGCGCACGAAATACCCTTCCATAAGCCAAAAGGCCTCGGCGAGCAACAGCGTGTCGGGCTGGTGAGCGTTTATCCGGTCGACCAATTCACGCCAGAATTCTTCGGGCATGTGCCGGTCGAATTCCTCGCGTGACATGCTGTACTCCGCCCTCGAGGGAATGGCGCCGCCTTCGCCGGGGATGGGAAACCACAACCGCTGGTAATGGCGTTTCGCGAGGGTCATGGCGGCGTCGAACCGGATAATGGGGAATACCCTGGCCACGTGCATGATGGTGTTAATGACGGCCTCGCGCACCGCCGGCAGGAGATAGTTCAGTTGGGCCGTGTCGTTCCAGGGCGTGCTGGTGCCGTCGTTGCCGTGGTAGATGTAGCGCGTATCGCCGGTGTGATTGTCAACACGCTTGAACACTACCGCCGCATCGCGCCGCTCCCAGTATCCGTCTTCGATGTAGACCTCGACCCGAGGGTCCGGTGACAGATTGGGGCCCGTGAACTGGTACACCGGAAACGGCGGGTGATCGCGTTGAATGAACCACTCCGGATGTTCGACAACCCATTTGGAATAGATGCCCACATGATTGGGAACCATGTCGCACGCGAGATGAATGCCCCGGAGCGCCGCGCGGTGGCGCAGGTTCTCGGCGGCCGGCGGTCCGCCCAAGTCTGCCGCAATCACGTAGTCATAGAGCGAGTAAGCAGAGGCGGCCGCCTCGGGATTGCCCATGCGCTCCTTGATCGTCTGTGACGCGATAGAGCGCTCCCAGATGCCGATAAGCCATAGCCCCGAAAAACCCCACCGCGCCAGAAGGTCGAGTTCCTCGTCCGGAATCTCGTCCAGGCGCCTGATGGCCCTTTTGTATTTCTTCGAGAGCTGATCGAGCCAGACGTACACGGATTTTGCGATGAGTACGACATTGGCCATCCAGTCTCTATCGGCCGTGAACCGTTCGGGCTCCGGATACCCCCAATCGCCCCCGTAGGCCCGTTTTCCAAACTCGAGAACGTGCGCCGGCCCCGGCCCGATGCCCCGCTGGAAGGTCTCCTCCTTCAGCACATCCTCGACCTGTGTCAGGCGCTCGAGCAATTGGCCGGGCAGAAACGTGCCCCAATGCTCCCTGATGTATCGTAACTGCCCCTCGAGTGAGTAGGGAGAAGCAAGCAGCGGGGCGCGCAGGCACGCAAACAGGGTCATTCCGAGCCGCATGAAAGGTGGCTGTGCATCAAAATACTTCTCGAGGTTGCCCGCCAGGACGCGGTACGGTGCGCGATTCTGAAGGTCCGCGTCGTCGAACAACTCGCGTAGGGATTCCATGGCGGGATTGTCCATGGCCAGCTCGAGCAGGACCAGTTCCCGGGTGAGGACGTAATGCGCCGGCGTTTCCGGCTCGGAGGTGTGTTCCATGGCCGCGGCACAGCGCGCGGCCTGTTTGTCGTCGAACGGGGGATAAAGCTCGAGAAAGGCCTTCAACGGTTCGCGAACGAACTCTATGCCTCGTGTCTTGCCGACAGAGGACAACCCGTTTCCCATGCTGCCGGGACATTCCTCAAGACAATACAAATCAACAAGATAGCGGAACAGGTCCTCGAGGAGGCCCGCCGTCAGCAACGTGCCAGGGCGGACTGGCGGCCGGGCGTGCGTGCCGGACGCCCTCCGGGAGTTGATCACATACGCGAGCTCCTGAACGGCCTGGATGAAATAAGCGCCGCCGGCGGCACGGCTGCGATCAAGCAGCGTCCGTATCTGAAACGTTTCCCCGGCCCGCCGCGAAAGATGCAAACCAAAAGGAAAATAGCGCAACCGGTCCTGACTCCCGGAACCGGGCAACAACGATGTCTGGTCCGTCATATAATCACCCACAGGGGTTGTGTCCGGCAATCAGCTAGAAAGCCGGACGCAAATTGACTCTATTGTATGCGATCCGCCCGATGCATTTGTTTTCAGGATACATCATCGGCGTGGGCGGATGCCAAGGAGCATGGTGCGCCTCGATACGCGGTCCAGGGCCCGCTCATCCCGCCTGGGCAGTATCCTGGATATTCCCAGCGTACCCATCGGCCCCGTCTCCTGACTGTATTCGGGGTCCCCGGTGAACGGGAGATGCTGCTAAAATGAACTCTCGCGTATTAGGCCCGGTACACGAAAGGACACGGCATGCACTACAAACCGCCCGATATTCGGTCCGGACACGGGGTGATAAGGGAACTTGCGGGCATCAAGGGTACGGTGACCGTTGTCACCATGGAGGAGCCCTGGCGTCTGATGCAGGAGAGCATGCCGTGGGCGCCCGACTGCGTCCACATGGTGACCGGCATGGACCTCGAGACGTTGGAGCGGCTCGAGCGCGAGCTGCCGGCCTGCGACACGGTCGTGGGAATCGGCGGAGGGTCGTGTTGCGACACAGCCAAGTTCGTCGCGTGGAAACGGAACTGCCGCATGATTCTTGTACCGACTATCGTGTCCGTAGATGCACCCCTTACGGACACCATAGGGGTCCGGGTAGACAAGGTCGTAAAATACGTTGGAAAGGTTTATCCCCAGGAATTACTCGTCGATTACGACATCATCCGGAAGGCCCCGCCGGACCTGAACCGGGCAGGCGCAGGGGATATCGCGAGCATTCACACCGCCCTGTACGACTGGCGATTGGCCCACGAGCGAAACGGCGAAGCATTTCACGCGGATGTGGCCCAACTCGCGCGTGATTGCCTCGAACGACTGGATGCCAACGCGAAGGAGGTCTTCAACGTATCCCCGCGCGGGATTGACACCATAATCGACCTGTACCGCCGCGAAGTGGAGTTCTGCGCGTGCATCGGCACAAGCCGTCCGGAAGAGGGCGCCGAGCACATCGTCGCATACAATCTCGAACGTCTCACGGGGCGCCACTTCATCCACGGCGACCTGGTGGCCCTCGGGATTTTCGTAATCGCGCGCCTGCAGCAGAATGAGCCGGAATGGATCGAGGACTTGATGCTTCGCACCGGGCTTCGGATTGGCTGTCCAGACGCCACGGTCGCTGAAATACGGAACGGCATAGAATCGCTGAAATCGTTCAAGGACAACGCTGGCCTGTTTTTCAGCATTCTGGATGTGGAGCCGATCACCCCCGAATTTGTTGACACGGTCATCGCAGAGCTCGAACGCATCCGGCGCCGCTCCTCGGCCTGAATACCCGTTCGCGGCCTCTTGAGGCCGGAGTGGGGGGGAGGCGCCAACGCAGTTTTGGGGCGTCCGTGACGCGCCAGAACCATCGCCAGGTTCTTGCCAAATTCCTGTTGACACGTCTCCTTGCGGTGTCTGCAAGCACCATGATAGCATCCACCCGCGGGTGGGGGATTCGCTCCTGCTGCGGGAGACGGTAGAGTGGGCCCGCCTTTGCTGCATGTGGAGAATCAGAAGACCAGCATGACGGATTCGGCCGGGAGACAGAATAAGATTTCGCGGAAGTCATATCTTATCGACTTTCTGATTCTGCTCGTGCTCTTCAGTGGTCTTTTCGCCCCGTATCTCTTCACCTCGCGGGTGTTCCCGAAGTGGTTCAGCGACGTGCAAATCGTGACAAGACCCAATCTCGTCTTCACGGCGCGTTGTCTGTTAAACGGGTCCTTGCCTCTTTGGAATCCGTATGCCGGTTATCCGACTCACGCGCTGGGGTGCGCTGGAACGTTTTATCCGACCACGGTGTTGTATGGTCTGCTGTCGTTTCACAACGCGTTCAAGGTTGACCTGCTGCTTCACTTGTATGTGACTGCCGTGACGAGCTATCTGCTTGGCCGGATGCTGACGAACCGCCGTAGCGCTGGCTTGGCCGTGGCCCTGCTTGTTTTGACCAGTAGATTCCTTCTCGTGCCCAGTTTCGGGGGGAATATCTGGCAGATACGCCTGTTGACCTGGTTTCCCCTTGCGTGGCTCACACTGGTCAAGACCATCGAAACAGGGCAAATGAAATGGGGGCTTGGCCTTGCGTTGCTCTTGGCCCTTCAAGTGTTTGCCGGTGATTATCAGATGTTTGTGTATCAGCTCCTGTGGCTGGGAATGGTAACCGTCGCATGTCTCTGTGTCCGGCGGCTGCAGGACCACGACGGCCCGGCAAGACTTGCGCAGCGGGGGGCGCTTTGCCTGGCGGCAGTCGTGCTGGGCCTGGGGATCAGCGCGGCTCAATGGCTGCCTGGGCGCGAGCTTCTTGGTCAATCCATCCGGTCCCACGGAGTAACGCTTCACTATGTATCCAGCTACGCCGGCAGTGTGCGCTATTTTCTCAACGAAATACTCTTGACCGAAAACGAGAACGCACTGGGTATGTCTTTTGCGGGCCCGTTCGTGGCGGGCCTGTTTGTGATGGGTGCCCTTCAAGGCCGCGGCAAACACCGGTGGATGGCCGTGGTGACGCTGCTGCTTGGTTTGGCGTTCACGATGTGGCCCCGGGCACCGTTCGCGGAATTCATTTTACGCCTGCCGATCATTGGCCAAGCGCGGTTCGCCATGCGCATGTACAATTTCTGTCTGTTTTCCAGTTATCTGCTGGCAGGGTTCGCGATTAGCCGCCTCATGGGGGAGCGGGAACAGAGAAAGGCGTTTCTGCAGTGGATAATCGTGGTCGTCATCTGCGGAACGGTCTCAGGATTGCTCATATTGGGCGATTCTTCTGCGTGGTACCTGGCTTTTGCGGCCCCCCTCGTTCTGCTGGGGGCGCTTGCGGCATTGATGAAACGACCAATGTTCGGCAGGGCGGCGTGCGTATTGCTTGCGGCGGTCTTCCTGGGTGAAACGTTCCATTTTCAACGGGCCGCGATGAGTTTCGGCACGCCGGGGGAGATTCAACTGCATCCCGACTATCTGCGGTTTGTAGCGCAGCGTAACGATGAGGACCGGTTGCTTGTGTTCCATCCGAAGGCGAGGGTCTTGCACGGGCTTAGCGTTGCCGGGGTTCTTACGGAGGACCGTTTCGTTGGCATAAACCACACGGTCATTTTGGATAATTACGCGCGCCTGCTCGACGAATTAACGCCGGTTGAGTTTATCGATGTCATTGATCCCGGGCGCCGGCTGAATGGGGAAATGTACTGGAATCTGTATCACGAGGACTGGCTTTCTGCGGAGGCCGCGGTTTACCTCGACTTGTTCAACGTGCGGTACCTGCTTGAGGTGCAGCGCCCCTTGGCGTATCCGGAATATGATATCGCGCAAGGGGGGCAACGATTTACAAAGTACACAATTGGCGAAATGACCGTGTATGAGAATCATCGGGCATTGCCGGTGGCGTATGCGGTCCATAAAGCGCGCGTCGCTGACTCGCTCGGTGAGACAATCGAGCTTCTGCGAAGTGGGAAGGTCGATGTGCACCAGGAGGCGGTGGTTGAGGCGCCGTTTAGCCCGGAAGTACTCCAGCCGCTTGCACAAGGGAGCGCCGATGCCGTAAGCGTCTTGGAATACGAAAACACCCATGTGGTTGTCGACGCAACCATGGCCAGCGACGGCCTGGTTGTGCTGACGGACCCGCACTATCCCGGATGGATGGCGTACGTCGATGGTGAACCGGCTGACGTTCATTTGATCAATGGACTGGTGCGTGGTGTGATGGTTCCCAAAGGGCGGCACACGGTCGAGTTCGTCTTCCGCTCGCAAAGTTTCCGGTCAGGACTGGTGATTTCGGTTTCTTCTTTGATTCTCGTCGGGGTCTTGACGGCGCGTGTGTGGAAGCGCCCGCGGGATGTGAAACCGTTTCTTGAAGACAACGCCTGAACTTCGGACCGGCAAAAGGTTCATACGGTGGGAAATCTGGATCAGAGAACGCCGCCATTGAACTGCTGATGGAGGCCGTTATCCGCTGGACGCGGCAAGTCTGGAGTCAGGTATATTCACCGTTTTACCGCGAGAAATGCCTGACGTGGATACGTGGAAACAGGCGCTACAGCGCCCCATACCTTCAGGTATGTCTCGATAAGCCCCTTCTTGAAGCCTTTTGTTTCGGATACAAGTTCGCAGACACCTTCCCATCGAACCACATCGAAACCGTCCGCCAGGAGTGCCCTGAAGCGGCCCGGACGGTTTCGCCGGAGCGCGCGCCGTTCTTCGGGCGGCAAGGCGTGAGCAAGAAACATGAGCGGATTCCAGATGTTGGGCTCGAAGATCAGGAAACGGCCCCCAGGCTGAAGAACCCGGTAGATTTCCGCAAGGGCCTTCCTGATATCGCCGACGTGGTGTAACACGTCGAGTTCAACCACAGTATCAAAACTCCCGTCGGGATAGGCGAGTGCCTCCGCGGAACCGACGTACGGGTGAATTGATACCAGCCCGGTCTCTTCACAGTATGTTCGTGCCACCTGAATCATTTCGGGCGAAGTATCGACGGCCTCGATGGTGTCGGCGAATTGCGACAGCACATCAAAATAGATTCCTGTCCCACAGCCGGCATCAAGAAGCCGCTTTGAGCGATGTTCGGCCAAAAGCCCGGAAAACAACCGTTGATATAACCCGCGCACACGAGGGGAGTGATTGAGTTTGAATGGATCGAAACGGTCCTGATATCCACAACTCGCCCCCCGGGTTCGCCCTTGCCGGCGAACCAGAGCCTGGTAATGGGCATCGTCATTTCTCAATCTCGGCCGCTCCTGAACCTGACATCCACGACGCAACACGGTGCGGTCTATTTCTCCAGATACCGATCTTCGGCAGAATAGACATCGCCTGGACGCAAGACGCCTTGTTCGGCGTCTTCGAGAAATCTGCGCGCCGTCTCGAGTGACGCCGCAATCGAGTGGTCCATATTGTTGTACCAGAATCGGCCTGTGCGTCCAATCAGCGTGATGTTGTGCCACGTACTGTGCACCCAGTCGAAGAACGCACGCAGCTTTCTGGGGTAATTGAGCGTGTACAGAGGATAGGTCTCACGGATCCGTTCGGTGTGGTAGTTTTCCACGCTATCGAGCGATTTCAGGAGACCCGCACGCAGCAGAAATGTCTCCACAACACAGTCAAGACGGGTTGGGTCGTGCCAGACCTCGGAGTGCTCGGGGCACACCATCTCGATGCAAAGGGCTTCCTTTCCCTCGGGCGCGAGACGCGGGCTGAACATGCGGGGCACACAGATGCGATCGACCTCCATCTTGGCGTCCCCAAAATAGCACCACTGGAATCCTTGCGTGATCTGGTCATTGAGCAAATAATTAAAAAGCACCGTAGACATGTAATGCAGTTTGGGGACCAACACCGGCGCCCCGCCGACTGTGCGGAGGGATTCGAGCGAGCCCGACCAGAATACGTGATCGACGGGGATCTCTTCGCCAGCATCGGTTACTATCGTGCCGATGCTGGCGTCCTTCTCGAGAAAACAGGCGACTTGGGTGGACAGGAGGAACTGTCCGCCGGCTTCACGGATCTCATGAGCCAGTTTTTCCGCAAAGACGCCGATGCCGCCCGTGCTGGGATAGATAAACTTAGTGGCTACCTCAGGGGAGAAGAGAACAGACCGGGCGAGGCCTATCAGAGAGGCAGTATCGAGCTTCTTGTCAATGGTTGCCCGGCTGATGCCCGTCGTCGCCCAGTCGCGGTGAAGATTGGCGCACGTATAGTTCAGAAACTTCTCCGTATACGGCTTGAAGAACACGTTATAGAGGGTCTTGCCGTAACGCTCGATGATGTAGTCTTCGAAGGATTCCGTCTTGGCCTTGCGGGGTAGCACCACGTCAAGGGCAGATTGGAGTAAGAGACGGGGCGGAAGAGAGGCGACGCTCTTGAGGTTAATCGGCCAGGGGATATACTTATTGAAAAGAAACAATTGGCTGTTTCTATCGATGAAAAGCATGTCGTCGCCCAACACCTCTTCGATAAATGCCTGCACCTCGGGATCGTCGGTGTGGAACCGATGGGGGCCAATATCGAAGACAGCGCCGTTGTCGTAGGCAAAGCTCCGCGCAAGTCCGCCGACCGTAGGCTCACGTTCGATAACAACGGGCCTGATGCCGTGCTTGCACAGTGTGCGTGCGAGGGTAAGGCCTGCTACCCCGGCACCGACGATGGCTATTCGCATAGAGTTTTCCTCGAAACGTTCCGGTTGCGCGTCTTGGGACTTGGCCGGATAACTCCAACATTTTTTGTGTACAATCGAGCAGAATGCATCACGTCTTCCTGAACATGCGGAAGAAAAGCCGTACGTACTTTCCGATTTCCTTTCGGAACGTCCTGAAGGGAAACAGCTTCCATTTGAAGATATATCCGAACCAAAGATAGTACACCATTCGGTAGACCGAACCCAGGGGCAGAGAAACGAGGAAATCGACATGCCTTCTGAGCCAGGGAAAACGAACGATCACGCCAAACAGTTTGTGCAGGTTCTCGATCTTCCGCTTCTCCTCCGGACCGGAAAACGTAAGAATCGAAGACCGTTTGTTGGTCTCGAGAAACCGCATTTCTCCCTCGCTCAGGAATCCATGTTCAATGGCGAATTGTTGTATAGGCGTCCCAGGGTAAGGGTACAGAATCGAAGACCATGCAAACGTAGGTGCAATTTCTATGTTCAGATCAAGGGTCTTCAGATCGGTTTCATAGCTGTTTTCGACAGGAAGCCCCATAAGATTCTGGGTCACGAGCATTACGCCATGGGCTTTGAGGATTCTGGCAGAGTTCAGGATCTCCTCGTTCTCGATTTTGCGCCGCAAGACTTCATTAGCCACTTCTTCATCGCCGCATTCGACGCCCATCTAGACGGCGCGCAGGCCCGCATCGCGTAAACGCGCAATGATCTCCTCCGTAACCAGATTGGGCCTCACAAAACAGGTGATTGGCAGGCCGATGCGCTCCTTATAAAGCACCGCGAACGTATCAAACCATCCTTCGGGTTTCTTGAGAAAGTTGTCGTCGTGAAACCATACCCCGATGAGCGGAAACTCCGCTTTGACGCTGGCGACTTCTTCAACGATGCTTTCGGGCGAGCGTGACCGCAGCACGGTGCCCCTTCCGCGATAGATCTCATTGTATTTTTCGTTGAAACAGTATGTACAGGCATAAGGACATCCTCGGCCGGAAAAGAATATCTTCGTGCCTTCCTCTCGCAATCCCGCGTCGTTCTCGAACATGATGCGATGGTCCGGGAGCGGAAGTGAATCAAGATCTTCGACCAATGGAAGCAGGGGATTCCGGTAAATGTCGCCGTTGCGGCGCACGAAGAAATTGGGCGCTTCCCACCATGCCCCGTTCTGCGCCAGGCGGTTGCAGAATTCCGGAAATGCAATATCCCCTTCCCCCCCCCACACGGCATCGAGTTCAGGCTCCTTCTCGATGGTCTCGGGGGCAAACGTGGCATGGGGGCCGCCCATCACGGATACGAAATCGAATTCGCGCTTCAAAACACGGTTGAGCTCCAGGATGCGCAGGTGTTCACCGGTCATGACACTGTACCCAATGACAGCAGGGGCATATTCACGCACATAAGTGCGCAGTCCATTCAGTCCTAACTCGTGCAGGTTTGCCAGGGCCACCTCGTGGCCATGTTCCTTGAGCGCCGAACTCAGACTCATGACCCCAAAGCGTGGATATTGATTCCATTCCAAGAGGACGAAGAGAATTTTCATCATTCAGGACCCTTGTCGGAAGACGTAAGAAATAAATTCCCGAGATTCCGGCGGTCTATGTATGCAAAGAGGGCACTTATGTAAGGGGCGATTCTAGCAGAAGCCGACGCGAAGCGACAATTCAATAGCTTGATTTCCAAGGAGTTCCAGTGGGCAAAGCAGGTTCTTTTTCCCGGTGCAAGCGGCGTGCCGCCAGGATTTGGGTCGGGATGAATATATCCGGCAAGTTGCTCGCCCGATTCCTGCTGAATTGTTGCTAAATTGTTGTTTGACTATGCTTTTCCCCGTATGGTATGCTCTACAAACTCTGTTGAACGGGCAGCCACGCGCCGGATGCTCGGAAACCCGATAGCAGGAGCGCGGTCGCATCCACCCTAAGTCGTTGTCGCGCAACCCATACGGATGAGGCATGCGATGTCTTGCCCGCGAGAGATTGCGGACCTACTATGCGTAAGATGAGAGTTGGGCTGGTTGGCTGCGGCAACATCGGGGCCGACTTCTGCATCGCCCTGCAGAAGGGCGATTTCCCGGCAGAGGTTGCCGCGTTGACCGACATCGATCTGTCGCGGGCCGAGTTGCTGTTAAGCAATTTTCAGCTTTCGGCGGCAATTTGTGATTTGGAGGAAAGCGCCGCTTCGGTGGACTTCCTGGTCGAGTGCGCGGATCCCAGCGCTGTCAAAAGCGTGGTCGAGGCCGCCATCAAGTACCAGAGAGACTGCCTGATACTCAGTATAGGCGGGTTGATGACCATGCCGGAGCTGCGCGAGATGGCCCAACAGCATCATGTGCAGATTTGGCTGCCGTCGGGAGCGTTGGCTGGTCTCGATGGGGTGCGCGCAGGGCGCGAGGGCGGGTTACACAGCGTGACCTTGACGACCCGGAAGCCCCCGAAGGGCCTCGAGGGAGCACCCTATTTGGCCCAGAACAATATCAGCCTGGATGACCTGAAGGAGCCAAAGGTTATCTTTGAAGGGACGGCATTGGAGGCCGTGAAGGCGTTTCCCAAGAACGTCAATGTTGCCGCGGCCTTAAGTTTTGCGGGCGTTGGTCCGGAGCAGACGAAAGTCCGGGTAATCGCGGACCCGCGCGCGACGATGAACAGTCACGAAATCGTGGCAGAGGGCGCATTTGGGCGGCTGTCGGCGGTTACCGAGAACCTGCCGTCGCCGCGTAATGCGAAATCGAGTTATCTTGCCTCGCTGTCGGGGTGCGCCGAGTTGCGCGCCGCGGCGCAGGCGTTTGTGATGCGCCAGAATCAGGGCGCGGGCAAGAAGCGTTAGAATACGAACAACGGGCGCGCAGGGGCGCGTCCCTACCGCGGATTCTCCGTTCTCGGGAATGCGCATGGCGGTGTTGGAGAGCAAGAATCATGTACGCAGTGGTGAAAACAGGCGGTAAGCAGCACAAGGTATCCGAAGGTGACGTGTTGCGCGTCGAGAAGCTCGATGCGCCCGTCGGCGACACGGTGGAATTGACCAGTATTGCGCTGCTCAGCACCGGCGAGGCCCTGGTAGTCGATCCCAAGGCGCTCGAATCGGCCAAGGTGGTGTGTGAGGTGGTCCGGCAGGGCCGCGCCAAGAAGATCCGAGTCTTCAAGAAGAAAAAGCGCAAGAACTACATGCGCACCTACGGTCACCGGCAGAGCTATACAGAACTCAAGGTCCAGACCATACAGGCCTAGAGGAGACGAGAACATGGCACACAAGAAAGCAGGCGGCAGCTCGCGCAACGGCCGCGACAGTTCGGCGCAGCGCCTTGGCGTAAAGAAATTCGGCGGGGAAGTCGTGCGCTCGGGCAATATCATCGTCCGTCAACGCGGCACGAAATTCCTTCCCGGCGAAAACGTCGGCATCGGCAGGGACGATACGCTTTTTGCGCTTGCGGACGGCGTCATCCAGTTCCGGCATGTCACGAAGCAGCGGAAGCGTGTGGACGTCGTAGCTTCCGAGTCGAAATAGCGCGACGAACACAGGCGATGCGCCATGTTTGTCGATCGCGTACGAATACGGGTGACCGGAGGCGCGGGCGGCAACGGGTGCTGTAGCTTCAGGCGAGAGAAATACGTCCCCCGCGGCGGCCCGGACGGAGGCGATGGCGGCCACGGGGGCGACGTCTTTTTTGTCGCCACTCCGGAAGTCACCTCGCTGATTAAGTTGCGGTACCACGCCCATTGGAAGGGCACGTCCGGAAATCACGGGCGTGGCTCGAATCAGCACGGCAAGACGGGAGCGGAAACCGTGATTCCCGTGCCGGTGGGGACGCTGGTGCGCGATCAGGAAACCGGCGAAGAGCGGTGCGACCTGGCCGAACCGGGGGAACGCTTTTGCGCCGCCCATGGAGGGCGCGGGGGAAAAGGGAACGCCCGTTTCGCAACCTCAACACGCCGGGTCCCCCGCTTTTCCGAGCTGGGCGAACCCGGCGAAGATGCCCAGTACATTCTGGAACTCAAGCTCATTGCCGAGGTGGGTCTTGTCGGCCTCCCCAATGCGGGCAAGTCGACCCTTCTCTCGCGCGTTACCGCGGCTAAACCCAAGATCGCGGACTATCCGTTCACCACGATTACGCCGAATCTGGGCGTCGTGGAGCTGGACGCGTTTCGCACGCTTACCATGGCGGACATCCCGGGCATCATCGAGGGTGCGGCAGAGGGCAAAGGCCTCGGGCACGATTTCTTGAGACACATCGAGCGGACCAAGGTCCTGCTGTACGTTGTGGACGCGGGAGACGAAGAGCCCGAATCAACTCTGCGCATGCTCGAATCCGAACTTGCGGCGCATAGCCCCGTATTCGCGGACCGCCCCAAAATCGTTGCCCTGAACAAGATCGACATCCCCGAGAACCGGCTCCGTGCCGGGGAATTCTTACGGACACACCCTGACGGGTATGCCATCTCCGCCGTCACAGGCGAAGGGGTGCCGGCGGTTCTCGAGCGCGCCTGGTCGGTAGTCGAGCGGTTGCGCCGCCAACAGACCGATGACGCGGAAGAACCTGAGGAAGGGGAGTATACTTACGCGTCGCCGTACACGATCGCCCGGGAAAGCGGCGGATTTCGCGTCGAGGGCAAGCCTGTCCTGCGTGCTGTGGCGATGACAGACTTCGAGAACGACGAGGCGGTGTCCTATCTGCAAAACAAACTGCGGCGGATGGGGCTGTTCAAAGCGTTGAAACGGCTCGGCGCGAAAGCCGGCGAGCCCATCTATATCGGAGACACCGAGCTTGAATATCGACCTGAATAGAGTGAAGACGATCGTCGTGAAGATCGGCACCTCCCTTCTGACGGGGCCAACAGGGTTCGACGGGCGCGTTCTGGAGGAAATCGTCAAGGAATTGTGCCAGCTTAAGCGGGCTCGGCAACTGAACATCCTCATCGTCTCGTCGGGCGCCATCGGATGTGGAATGACGGCACTGGGCTTGAAGGAGAGACCCAAACTGCTGCCGCTGAAACAGGCCACTGCCGCAGTCGGCCAGGCCAATCTGATGCATTATTACGAAACCCTCTTTCGCACCTACGGCGATGGCTTGCGCTCCGCACAGGTCCTTCTCTCGGCATCGGACTTGGATAACCGGGTCACCTATCTCAATATCCGGAACACGCTGCACACGCTGTTTGCCCTCGAGAACGTTATCCCCGTCGTAAACGAAAACGACTCCGTGGCCATTGAGGAGCTGAAATTCGGCGATAATGACACCCTGGCAGCGCGTGTGGCCGCGAAAATCGGCGCCGATCTGCTTATCATCCTGAGCAATGTTGATGGACTCTACGACCGTGACCCGCGCCGCAAAAGCGATGCCCGTCTGATTCCCGCTGTGGAGACAATTACGCCCGAGCTGGAGGCATTGGCCTCGGACACCCAGGAACAAACGTCGGTGGGGGGAATGGTCACGAAACTTATCGCGGCGCGGATCGCATGCGCGGCCCGTGTGCGCACAATCATCGCCAACGGAAGACGGCCAAATATCATCCGGGACACCCTGACCGGGCAGGGCGTGGGGACTACGTTCTTTTCGTCGCGCGAGACGCTTTCACAGCGTAAGCGTTGGATTGCCTTCGGGCGCGCATCCCGCGGCGTTATTTGTGTTGACGACGGGGCGAAAAAGGCCCTCCTGAGCCAGGGAAGAAGCCTCCTTGCCGCGGGGATCACGGGTGTCGAGGGACGATTCCAGATGGGCGATTCCGTGCGCATCGCCGACGCGCAGCACCGTGACATTGCGCGAGGCCTGGTCAACTATTCGAGCGACGAAATCGAGCGCATCAAAGGCTGCAAGAGCAAGGACATCGAGACGATTCTGGGACGCAAGGATTTCGACGAGGTGGTCCATCGCAACAACATGGCGGTCCTCTAGATGAGGTGTGCATGGTTTGGAAGTCTACAGATAGACCACGGTGCGCTGAGACGTTTTTGAAGGAGACACACCAAGATGACTTTGCACGATGAAATAGCGGGAATCTGCAGGAAGGCCAAGGATGCCGCCCAGGATCTGCGTTCCTTGTCGCCGGCGGTGAAAAACGCTGCGCTTGTCAATGCCGCCCATGCGATTCGCGCCGCGGCGGACGGCCTCAAAGCCGCAAACGCCAGGGATCTCGAGGCCGGGCGTGAAAAGGGGCTTTCGGCCGCCATGCTTGATCGGCTCGAATTGACGGACAAGCGCATCGAGGCCATGGCAACGGGTCTTCTGACTGTCGCCGCCCTGCCCGATCCCGTTGGCGACATTGTGCGCCAGACTGTTCATCCAAACGGCATGCGCATCGCACAGATTCGTCAGCCCCTGGGCGTCGTTGCCATTATCTATGAAAGCCGGCCAAACGTGACCGCCGATGCTGCGGCATTGTGTCTGAAATCGGGCAATGCGACCGTTCTCCGGGGCGGGTCCGAGGCCATACACTCGAACGTCGCCATTGCCAAAGCGTTTGTTGACGGCGCCGTGGCGGCCGGCGTTCCCGAGGGGGCCGTGCAGATCATTGCGACAACCGACCGCGCGGCAGTGGGCGAATTGCTCAAGATGGAGGCTTACGTTGACGTCGTGGTGCCGCGGGGCGGAAAAGGCCTTATTGCGCGCATACTGGACGAGTCCCGCATTCCGGTGGTGGCGCATCTCGATGGCGTTTGCCATGTTTTTGTGGACGCCGACGCCGACTTCGCCATGGCGAAATCGATTGTGGTCAATGCCAAGCTGCAGCGTCCCGGCGTATGCAACGCCGTGGAAACCCTGCTGGTGCATGAAGCTGTGGCCGAAGAGTTCCTGCCGGACGCGGCCCAGGCGCTCGAGATGGGAGGCTGTGAACTCCGCGGATGTGCCAGAACGCGCCAAATCATCCGCTGCGCCGAGGCTACCGAAGAGGACTGGACCACCGAGTATCTTGACAAGATTCTCTCTATCAAGGTGGTGGATTCCTTTGATGCCGCAGTGGACCATATCAACCGGTACGGCTCTCATCATTCCGACAGCATTGTTACGGAACGGTATGAGGCCGCGGAGCGCTTCCTGGATGAAGTGGACAGCGCCGCCGTGTATGTTAATGCTTCTACGCGGTTTACGGACGGATTCGAGTTCGGGTTGGGCGCGGAAATCGGAATCAGCACAAACAAGTTGCATTGCAGGGGCCCCATGGCATTGCAGGAATTGACGTGCTTGAAATACATCATTCGAGGAACGGGCCAGATACGTGAATAAGCAGAAGCGCATCGGCGTTTTCGGGGGTACCTTTGACCCTATCCACGAGGCGCACGTCCGCATCGCGAAAGTGGCGCTGAAACAGGCGCGGCTTGACAGGGTGCTGTTTGTGGTCGCTTCGCATCCGCCTCACAAATCCCGCCGCAAATTGCACACCACTCCGGAGGAGCGCTTTGCCATGGTGCAGGCCGCGCTCGCCGGCGAGCCCCGGATGGAGGCCTGCCGCGTGGAGCTGGACCGGGAAGGCCCGTCGTACACCGCTGAAACGCTGGAACTCTTGCAGCAAAAGTATCCCGGTGCCGAACTGTTTCTCATTCTCGGCCTGGATTCGCTGGTCGACGTGCCGAATTGGCGCCATCCGGACCAGATCCTGGCCCGCGCACACTTGCTGGTAGCGCCGCGTCCCGGCCAGTATCAGATCCCTCCGCAGCTCGACGGGTGCTATACCATGTTGAACATGAAGCCAGTCGAAGTGTCCTCGACGGAAGTGCGCAACCGGGCCGCAAAGCGCGAGCCCTATGAGGAATTGCTGCCGCCGCCCGTTCGCAGGTATGTTAAGAAACATGGGACATACGAAAAATAGCTTTCAGATTCCCCGCGCCAAGGAATACATCGCTCTTCTCGAAGAACGATTGCCCAAACACACCGTCGCGCACGTCCTGTCCGTTTCGGACTACATGGCCTCGCTGTCGGATGTGCTCGAAATCCCCTGCGAGAGCGCTGTAACCGCCGGCCTTCTGCACGACCTGAAGAAAGGAACCCAAAAGGGAGTTCTCCTTCGTGAAGCAGCGGCCTACGGGCTTGATATCTCGCCCACGCAACGCGAAAACCCGAAGCTCCTCCACGGTCCCGTCGCTGCCGAAGAATGCCGGAAGAAGCTCGGGCTCAACGATGAGGCCGCCTATGAGGCCATTTTCTGGCACACCACCGGGCGGCCTGGGCTGGGCCTGACCGGCCTTGCCCTCTATTTCGCCGACTATGCGGAGCCGCTCCGCGCTCGTCCCGAGGCAGCACGCGCGCGGGAAATATGCGAGTCGGAAGGGTTTTTCCGGGGGCTGTATTTCGTGACCGCCCAAAAAGTGCAGTACATACGAACGCACGAGACTGTCGATCCGATCTCCGAGGAATTTTTCGCCTGGATAGGGCGGGAACTGGTGCGTATGGGCCATCTTTCCGAGCGCGAGCGGGCCGCGGGTCTTCTGCAATGACCGCCGATTCTTTTTCGACGCTTGCGCGCTACTATGACCGCATCATGGCCCATGTGGACTATGACCGGTGGTACTTGATAACCCTCGCGTTGAGCGGGTTGCTCCCCACCCCCTTTCGCCACGGCGACTTTGCGTGTGGCACGGGCGCCCTCGTAAAACGTCTCCACCGGATCGGGTGGCACACCATGGGTCTCGACCTTTCCCCATCCATGATTCGCGCTGGGCAGAACGACGGTGTCGCGTGGCGCGGGATTGTCGGTGATTTGCGGGCGCTGCCATTTCACGGCACCATGGATTTTGTCACGTGCTTGTTCGACAGCATCAATTTTCTGCTCGAGGACGCCGATATGGAAGGGGCGATTCTGCAATGCGGCCGGGCGTTGCGGCCCGATGGTCTTTTCTATTTCGATTTCGTAACCGAGGAAATGGTGCTCCAGCATTTCGCGGAGCAGCGGTGGACGGAGCACAACGGGACGTTTGACACCACCTGGGAAAGCACGTACTACCGCGACAGCTGCATCACTGAAACCACGGTTCGGGTGAACAGCGGAGTGGTAAACACTATCCGCGAACGGATACACTCGCAGGAACGCATCGAGCGCGCCCTCGCGAAGGCGGGTATGGCGCCCCTGGCGCTGCTCGATGCGGAGACTTGGAAACGGCCCCGCCGGAAGACCATCCGGGTGGATGTGATTGCGGTCAAGGGCGAACCCGGGCAGTACCGGAAGGCATTTCGGGGAATACAACGCGAGATGCAGGAACTGTTGCGGAGTTAGGGCAAAGAATTCGCCGTGCGTCTACCACGATCAAGCGGAGTATTGCTGCATCCCACGTCGCTGCCCTCTCATCACGGCATAGGCGACTTGGGCGGCGAGGCCTGCCGTTTCGCCGATTTTTTGCGCGATGCGGGGCAGCGTATCTGGCAGGTGTTGCCCCTCGGCCCGACGGGCCACACCAATTCGCCGTACCAGTGTTACTCGGCGTTTGCGGGCAATCCCCTGCTGGTCAGTCTCGACCGTCTTGTCGAAGAAGGTCTGCTGAGCCGTGACGTTCTGGAATCGGCTCCCGCCTTTCACGATGCCTCCATCGAATACGGCAAAGTCACCGCGTTCAAGGAGGGCGCGCTGCGGCAGGCCAGCCGGAACTTCCATGGCGGCCATGCACAGCATCTGAGGGAAGAATTCGAGCGATTTTGCGCGGAGAATGCCTCCTGGCTCGATGACTATGCCCTCTTTCGGGCTGTCAAGGAGACCTGCAACGGCGTCGCATGGAACCAATGGGAAGAGGGCCTTGTTCGCCGGGAGCCGGACGCCCTGCGCGCGTGGCACGAGAAGCTGCGGACGCAGATCGCGGATCTCAAGTTCTGGCAGTTTCTCTTTTTCCGCCAATGGCGCCATATGAAGGACTACTGCAGAGAGCGCGGAATCGCGATCATGGGCGACATCCCCATCTACGTTGCCCACGACAGCAGCGACGTGTGGAGCCATCCCGACTTGTTTCATCTCGACGAAAAGGGTTCGCCTACCATCGTGGCGGGGGTGCCGCCCGACTATTTTTCGGCCACGGGCCAATACTGGGGCAACCCCATTTACCGGTGGGACATCATGGCATCGCGCGGATATTCGTGGTGGAACGAACGTATCCGCACCATGCTTTCGATGATGGACATTCTGCGTATCGATCATTTTCGGGGGTTCGAGGCTTACTGGGTCATCCCCGCGCATGAGGAGACCGCCGTCAACGGCCATTGGGAACCAGGGCCCCGGGATGACTTGTTCCTCGCCATTCAGAACGCCCTCGGGCAGGTGCCGCTCGTGGCCGAGAACCTCGGCTTGATCACCGAAGAGGTCGAGGCACTGAGGAAGCGGTTCGAATTTCCGGGCATGGGCGTGCTCCAGTTTGCGTTCGGACCGGACATCGAGCACGCGGGTTTTCTGCCTCACGAGTACTACCCGAATATGGTGGCGTATACGGGGACCCACGACAACGACACGTTCATCGGCTGGTGGCGGGGGAATGGTCAAAGCACCACTCTGACGCGGAAAACCATCAAGCAGGAGCGGGATTTCGCCCGCAAGTACATGGCCACCTCAGGCAGGGAGATTAACTGGGTCGGGATCCGCGTCATCATGGCCTCTGTCGCCGACACCGCGATCTTCCCGTTGCAGGACGTACTCGGGCTGGGCTCGGAAGCACGCATGAATACCCCCGGAACCAGCGGTGACCACAACTGGCGGTGGCGGTTCAAAGCAAATGCGCTGACACCGGCCATCGCCGAACGCTTTCGCCAGCTCACCGAGCTCTACGGACGGCTTCCCAAGCAGGGGTGATGCCCGAAAAGCGCTTTATTCCGCCGAGAGCCGCTCTATCGCCCGGGCTACGGCGTCGCGGTGTTTCTCGATGGGCTCGGGCCGATCAGTGAATTCCGTGAGGCTTTTCGACACACTTGCCGGCACCTCGAGCAGCTTTCTGAAGCGGGCGCTCCGCCAGCGCGATACCGCATCGCCCCTTGTTTCAAGGAGTCGGCTGAGCATGGCCATATACTCATAGTCCTCGATGCCGTCGCGCAACATCTCCCACCGGATGCTGTCAACGGGGCCGTCCATGACTGTTTCCTCCTGACGACCGCTGGCGGCCGCTTCCGGTGGATAAATGAACCGGCCGTCTCCGTTTCCGTAGCCGTGTTTGAAACCGTTCAGAATGGTCCAGTTCTGCGTATCCTCGTAGGGGTTCTGAGGCCCGCCGCCCAGTTGCCGCGGATAGTGCCAGTGATTCAGGCGCCAGATGAGCACGCCCTCGATGTCGTGCTGCCAGGTCTGCCACAGCCACACGCGCAGGTCGGTTGCGGGGCGGTCGATAAACAGGCCGGCATAGGGAGCTTTCGGCCCTGTGCAGATATACCACCAGAACCGTTCCCCGGCGGCGCGGCGCTCGTTGGCCTTCTCGTGGTCGTACTGATTGGGGAGGGGACACCAGAGGTTTGGCCCGCCGATCAACCCCGGTTCGACCTGCTCAGTAACCATGCGGATGATGTCCGGCGCGGCTTGTTTCACACGCACAAAGGCATCGAGCACGAAGGGGTATTCGCGCTCGGTCGGCTCATCGAACCAGTACAAGATTGCCTCTTCGAGCCACCCTTGTTCGCGAAGGTGGGCCTCGAGCTTCTTATAGAAAGCATCAAAGGCGAGATGGTACTCGCGGGTGCCGGCCTCGAATCCCTGAAGGTTCTGCACAGTGTCAGAGTCCTTCTGCAAACCCGGCATATCCTGCAGGCGGAGACTATTGAAGCGGTAGTGACTGATGGCGCGGGTCGTGACCTGATCCCAGGCGGACCAGTCAATCTCGGGGGTCAACGGGTGCTGTTGGAGCAGCGCCCGGTCGGCCGGGTCCAGGTCCGCACCCTCATCTTTGCCCAGTTTTCGCCAGGTGACCGTGTAAGGGTCGAGCGGGGCCGGATCATAGACGGAGATGTGATGGGCGCTGCAGTTCTCCCAATACGCTTCCAGTATCGCTCGTTTCTGGGCCTCGTCCGTGATCCGGTGATGTTCGAACACGTCTTCGGGGATGAATCCGAACGCCGTCTGACACGTCATGTCTTTGGGCAACGTGAAATCGTAGACCAGGACGCGAACCGGGGCCTCTTCCGCATACCCCCTCGCGCTAAGACTGACGTGGCCTTCGTACACGCCTGCCGGGGTGTCTTCAGGCACGGTCACGCGCACCCACAGGGGCTGGTTCATATCTGCAGGTACCGAAATGGGGCCCGTGAACGGCGGCAGTGGATCCGGCCAGAGTCCCTCGCATCCAAGACGGTCCGTCTGCTTCTGAATCGGGACATACCGGACCCGGAGCACCTCGATGGCCTCGCGGGGAATCGTGGCGCCGGTATCCGCGGTTAATTCCGTGCTGTGGGCGTGGAAATCGGCCAAATCAAGGGCAGGGCGCACGACCAGCTGTGCGGCTTCGGCTTCATTGCGTGCGGCCCGAATCTCGAGGGCAGCCCCGCGGCGGTTGGGAACAGGCCGGGTTTGGCTTACCTTCCAGCCGGATGACGCCCACCACACGGTTGCCTCGCTCGAAACGCAGAGGGTCTCCCCATATGACGCATCGAGCAAAATGCAGGGTTTGTGCTGAACACCGCCCACTGCCGGAAACGCAAGAATTGCAAGACACAACACGGATACGAGAATACGTGACACGCTGAAACCTCCTGGATGTGCTTGTTGACGGACTCTCCTGAGCTGCCGCGTCTTCTCAACTCAGGCAGCGCCCTGCAGAGACGCTACTCGCGCCAAAACACAGATACGTCATCAAGCCCGCCTGACAGGAACGGACTGTGCTCGTGACTGACCAGCCTCGGGCCGAAAGCCGGAGACCATGCCGGACGACTACAACTCCGCCAGTTTCTCAATGGCCTCGGCGACGCGGGCCCGATGCTTCTCGATGGGCGCGGGGTCCTTGGTATACGTGACGAGGTCGGCCGATATGGAATCGGGAACCTCCAATAGCCGTTGATACCGGCGCTTCATGCGCGATGAAAGCGCGTCGCCTTTCTCGTCAAGAAGCCGCTGAAGCATGACCATGTATTCGTAATCTTCAATGCCATCCCGGAGCATTTCCATCCGGACACACGCCACCGGACCGTCGAGGATGGGTTCTGTGGCCACCCCGCCGGCCGCCTCGGGCGGATAGACAAACCGGCCGTCGCCGTTGCCCCACGGCTCGCGCGCGCCCGCAACATACGGGTTCGATTTCCATCCCATGGGGTCTTCATAGGGATTCTGGGGATGGTCCGGATACGCGACGCCGGTCGACCACAGTGTGGTGGTCCAGAAGAGCAGGCCGGTTACCTTGTATTTCCAGGTTTGCCACAGCCAGATACGCAGGTCCGTGCCCGGATGATCGATGAACATGCCGGCGTAAGGCCGTTTCGGCACGGTGCAGATGTACCACCAGAGGATTTCGCCAGCAGCCCGCCGTTCCTCGGCGTCATCGTGATTGTATGTGCTGGTCATGGGGCACCAGATATTGGGTCCGCCGACGAGTTTGGGATCGATCCGTTCGGTAATCATGCGGCCGATACCCGGAGCGACGCTCTTGAGCCGCAAGTACTGATCCCGCACAAATTCGTACTGTTTGGGATTGGGTTCGTCGAAGAAGTAGACGTAGCTCATATCGAGCCAGCCTTTCTCGCGCAGATGGGATTCCACCGCCTGGGCATAGGCGGTAAAGGCGAGCTCAAACTCTGGATCGCCCAAGCTGTATCCAAGCATACTGGGCTCGCTATGCCCGCCGTACGTGCCGCCGCCCATACCGGGAATGCCTATCCTGAAGGTGGTGATGTGGCGGTCACGGACTGCCTCCTCCATCGCCGCATCCCAGTCCGTCCAGTCGAATTTGGGCGTCAGTTCTTTCTCCTGGAGCAACTTCCGCACGGCGGGCTCGAGATCCGCCCCCTCGTTTTCGCCAAGTTTCACCCACTCGACGGTGGCGCTGTGCCCCGGCACGGGATCGTAAAGGCTGATGTGATTACCGGCAAAGTAGTCCAGGTATTTCTGCAGGACGGTTTCGCGGTCTTGCGCATCTTTCAGGGCCTGGTAATGGTATACGGCGCCGGCATCGAATCCGAAAGCGGTTGTGCAGGTCACCTTATCGGGCATCTCGAAACCATAGACCCGCACCCGTAGCGGGACGTTCGCCGTGAAACCGGCCGCCTCAATGGTGATGGTTCCCTCGTACATTCCTGCAACGGCCTCGCGCGGTATGTTGACGCGAACCCAAAGGGGCTGATTCTTGCCCGGTTCGAGCGCGATCGGCGCCGTGAACGGCGGCAACGGATCCGGCCACATACCCGGCACGCCCCAGGCGTCCGACGGCAACTCGACGTTCACATACCGCACGCGCAAGATGTCGACCGATTCTGCCGGTATGACTGCGCTGTCCGGCCCCGTCAGGTGCGATGCCGTTGCCGTCAGCCCCTCGATTGCCGTGGCGGGCCGCACAACCAGTTGCGCGGCCTCGGATTCGTTTCGCGCACCACTTATCTCGACCGCGCGGCCCTTTTTACCGGGTACGCGGCGCGTCTGACTGATCTTCCAGCCGGAAGACGCCCACCAGAGGCCGATATCGGGGTCTGGCGAACTCAGCCGCTGACCATACGAATCCTCGAAGAGGATGCACGTTTCCTCAACAGCTCCCGCTACACCGCCGCACGCAAGCAGCACACACGCCGCAATCACACAGGCGCAGATACGTTTCAAGGCAGTTCCCCTCAGTTTGAGCTTTGTTCCACAGCCGGCGAAGCCGCTTCTGAAAGACATCGTCATCCAAGCCGCAGCTATTTAATCTGGTCATACGCCGCAAGCGCACGATCCCGCGCCTCAGCGTGGTCGATTATAGGCGACGGATACGTTGTATCCAAGTCGATACCGGCTTCGCGAAGCTCCTCTGTGGGCGCCTCCCACGGCCGGTGAATCCATCTGTCCGGCAGGGCGGCGATTTCGGGCACCCATCGGCGGATGTAGGCGGCCTTTGCGTCATAGCGCTCGCCCTGGCTGATCGGATTGAAGATGCGAAAGTACGGCGCTGCATCTGCTCCGCACCCGGCCGTCCACTGCCATCCCTGGGTATTGTTGGCCAGGTCGGCATCGACCAAGGTATCCCAGAACCATGCCGCTCCGCGTTGCCAGGGAACAAGCAGGTCTTTGGTAAGAAATGACGCCACAACCATTCGAACCCGGTTGTGCATCCACCCGGTTTTCCAGAGCTCGCGCATGCCTGCGTCTACAATGGGAAAACCCGTGCGGCCCTTTTTCCAGGCTTCGAGCGCTTTATCATCGCGTTGCCAGGGGAATGCTGCGAACTTCTCCTGCATCGGTTCCTTCGGAAGACGGGGAAAACGGTACAGCAGGTGATGCGAAAATTCGCGCCATCCAAGTTCGCTCAGGAATTTCTCGGCGCCCCGCATGACAGCCTTCGAATCGTGCTCTGATGCCGCGCCCTGCACGGCGTGCCAGATTTGACGCGGGCCGATTTCACCAAAATGAAGGTAAGGGGACATTCTGGACGTGCCATCGGTTCCGGGTTGGTCGCGCCCCTCGGGATAGAGCGCCAGCAACTCATCTACAAATGCCTCGAGCCGCGCTTGTGCTGTGGCCTCACCAAAGGCCCAGGCCTCGCGGATGCCGGCCGCCCAATCTATCCCTGGTTGCAGCCCCAGCGCTTCAATGCGCAACGACCTCGGCCAGGCATGCGGCGCGGGAATCTCCCGCGGGGCCGGGAGAGGGAAGGGCGGGTCGAGTTGCTGCAGGCAAGCCTTCCAGAACGGGGTGAAGACCTTGTAGGGCCCCCCTTGTTTGGTTTCGACTTGCCACGGTTCGAGCAGAAGGGATGCATTGAAACTCTTCACTTCGAGCCCGCGGTCTTTGAATGCGCTCTTAATAGTCCCATCGCGCTGGGTGGCCGCGGGTTCGTAGCGCCGGTTCCAGAACAAGGCGCCTGCCTTCGCCGAGCGGGCCACGGACTCGAGCTCTTCGAGACTGTTGCCGCGGCGGACGATCAACCGCGAACCGGCCTTCTCGAGACGCTTCTGAAGACTCAGAAGCGAGTGATGCAGCCAGAAGCGGCTTGCACTGCCGGGTGGCCATTCGCCCTCTTCCTCCGGAGCCCATACGTATACGGGAATCACCGGACCACCCCGTTTGGCCGCGTCCGTCAGCGTGGGATTGTCCGCTACCCGAAGATCCTGCCGGAACCATACGATCGTCGCATCGTGTGCCATGGCGTCCCTCAGGTTGCGCCGGCCAGCATACCGGCATTACTCACGATAACACTCCAAGAAATCCAGCACCAGCCGCCGGGTCTTCTCGATCGTTTTCAGAGAACCGTCGGCGTGGTGCGCGATGAAATTGCGGCATTCCTGGTAGTACGCCATGTCCAGACCTGTGTCCACAGGTTGAAGGCCGCGCCCGTCCTGAAATACAAGCCGATGGGGAGACTGGCCATCCGATACGTAGCCAAGAGCCACCCGGCGGCGAGGGGACTGCCCCCCTCCGTCGACACGCAAGAACGCAAGCAGGTTAAAGGCGTTGAAGTGCGCCTGAGGCACGCCGTTTTCGACACACACCTGCATCTGGACCTCGTCAATGTCGTCGGCATGCAGATTCGTTGCCAGCATACAACCTTCGGCGCTCAACGCGCAGTAGCGTCGTAACGGTTCGCCCCAGAGATACGCGAAATATGGGCCGGGCCCGATCTCATGACATATAAAACATGTCTGCCGAGCCTTGGTAGCCGGAACTCCCTCGAGCATCGCCTTGCCGGTGGCGGCGGTCAGCACCGTATCCGCGGGGACGAAATTCAGGAGGGCGCACATCACCGTGGTCTTGCCCGCCCCTCCCGGGCGGGCACCAACCATAAACGATGCGCCTCGAGAAATGCGCGCCAGGAAGTAGGCCGCCAAGTCCAGGTCCAGTGTTCTGGCCGCGAGCAGCTCGAACACGCTTAGCATTCTGCCGCCCCGCTGGTTACACCGCTCCAGTTCCGCACAGTGTCGGCGAATTGCTCCGTCCATGCCCGCCTTTCCCAGCCGCACGTAGCGGCCATTCCTTCGCGAGACTGCGCCCAACCGGTTTCGGGCGCATAGAATACAGATTTCCAATGGGGGATGTAACACTCTCGACGGGCGACTGTAATGTTCTTTGGTTAGGGAAATCGCAACCTCCAACGAAAGGAGAAACACCATGAAACACATCAAGTCGACTTCGAAGATCCGTCGTCCCGAAAAGGCCGCGATTCCGCTGCTGGATGACGTTGTCTGCGCGGTCATGCCGAACAAGGAAAAGTGCGACTAATTACCCCTCGAGCGAGTCAATTCCGGGGCTCCCCTGCGGGAGCCCCCTTTTTCTCCCGGAGAACCCTGTGGCGTCCCGGTGACGCATCCCGCTGCCTGTTTTCGCCCGCCAATTCGGGGATTCCGCCTGTTTGAACGCTTCCTCTGGCACAGGTATTATAAATAACGTTATCCGCTTGCGTGCCCTGCCGTAGCACCGGGGCCGGAAAGCCCGGATTGCCGGAGATTCTTGAGCGTAGTCAGCGCATACGCAGTCAGGAGGCCTATTGGGTAAACCATTTCCATCCGTAACACTCGTAATCCTGGTCTTGACGGCAGGGTTCGCGGCTCACGGTGACGACTGGCCCATGTGGCGCCACAACCCGGGGCGCACTGCGAACAGCCCGGAAGAGTTGGCTGCCGAGCTCCATCTCATGTGGTTGAACCATTATCCGTCGCGAACGCCCGTCTGGGAGGACACGCTCAACCAGGATCTCATGCCCTTTGACACAGTTTTCGAGCCGGTTGTTGCCGGAAACACGGTCTTTATTGGATTTAATGACAGCGACAAGCTGGTCGCCCTCGAGCTGCAAACGGGTGAAGAGCGGTGGACCTTCTTTTGCGATGGGCCGGTCCGGCTCCCGCCGGCAATCTGGCAGGACCGCATCCTCTTTGTCAGTGACGATGGCTATCTGTATTGTCTGCAGGTATCCGATGGCTCGGTTATGTGGAAGCGCCGCGGGGGGCCTTCGGAGCGCAGAATCCTGGGCAACAGCCGCTTGATATCGACATGGCCCGCGCGGGGCGGTCCTGTTGTTGTTGACGGTGTTGTCTATTGGGGCGCCAGCATCTGGCCATTCATGGGGATCTTTCTGTATGCCCACGATGCGATGACCGGCGAATTGGTCTGGCTCAATGATGGCGAAAGCGCCCGCTTCCGGCAGCAGCCCCACGGGGGGGCGGTCTCGTTTGCCAACGTCGCGCCACAGGGGGCATTCGCGGTCAACGGCGATGCGTTGCTGGTCGCGGGCGGACGCTCCGTCCCGGCTGTCTTCGAGCGCTCGACAGGCGAGTTCCGCTACTACCGGGTGGGAGACTATAACAAGACCGGCGGTTCCTTTGTTGCGACGCTCGGCGAGCACTTCTTCAGCCACTATCGTGAGAAAGTTACAACTGCGTACAACTTGGCCGACGGCGACCAGGCGTGCTCGCAAATTGGGAAACACCCCGTGCTGGCCGCCGACAGGTTCTACTTCTCGGGCGCCGAGATTACGGCTGTGGATGCGCAGGCGTTTCAAGAAAAACCCTCCAATTGGACCGAGGCCGTTGCCTGGTCGCTGGCCGTGGATGCTTCGGGAGACCTCATCAAGGCGGGGAGCCGCCTGTATGCGGCTGGCGACGGGCGTATCACGGCCGTCGAGGGCCTTGGCCCGAATCAAGAGCCCCGCGTGGCCTGGGTCAAAGCGGTGGATGGGGCAATCGAACGGCTTGTAGCCGCCAATGGCATGTTGCTTGCCGTTACCCTGGACGGGCGAATCATGGCATTCGGTTCCGAGGCGGTCACGCCGGTTGTGCGGCCGCTTCAGCCTTCCGTCACGAGTCCGCCGGTGGCGGCTCTGAATCGCGCGGAAACAATCCTCGCACAAACAGGAATACACGACGGTTACGCCCTGGTTTACGGTCCTGGCGACGGCGTGCTGGTTGAAGCCCTGACCGCAAAATCAAATCTGTATCTTGTGGCCGTTAGCCCTGACCCGAACGAGGTCGAAAGTCTCCGGCAGAAATTCGACCGCCTCGGGCTGTACGGGAAACGCGTGGCCGTCCTCGAAGGCGACCCGTTTACCCTCGAGCTGCCCCCCTATTGGGCATCGCTTACGGTCGTTCAAGAACTTGACCCCGGAAGATGCCCGCGAGACGAGGCGCTGCTGGGGCGGCTCTTTCATGCGGCCCGGCCTTACGGAGGGACGATCTGGCTTGAGGATTCACCCCACAATGCGCCCCTCAAGGCCGTTTGTGATGGTTCAGACTTGCCCGGCATCGAATGCCGTGAAGCCGATGCTCTGATTATCGCTCGCAACGGGCCATTGCCCGGTTCCGCGTGGTGGACCCACAATCTGGGCAACCCGGCCCAGACGGCGAAATCCGACGACTCGCTGGTGCGGCTGCCGTTAGGGTTGCTGTGGTTTGGAGGCAGCTCGAACCTCGATGTCTTGCCGCGTCACGGACACGGCCCCTCCGAACAGGTCATCGGCGGCCGTCTGTTCATCCAGGGCATGGATTGCATGAGCGCCCGCGACGTGTATACCGGCCGGGTCATCTGGAAACGGATGCTTCACGATCTCGGGACCTACAACGTCTACTATGACGCGACCTACAAGAATACGCCGACCGAGACCCGCTATAACCAGGTGCATATTCCGGGGGCAAACGTCCGCGGGACGAACTACGTGGCGACCCTCGATGCCGTGTATGTAATACAAGGGCAGGAGGCGCATGTTCTGGACGCGGAAACGGGTGCAACCCGGAACGTGTTCCGGTTCCCGCCCGTCGATCCCGAAGCCCGCAAGAAGGTCTATCCGGAATGGGGTTACATCGGCGTCTCGGGCGACCTGCTCATCGGCGGGGCCCATTTCGTCGCGTTTTCCGATGTGGCGCCCCTGAAATCGGAAGAATACTCCATGTGGACCGATTTCGATCGCAGTGCGAGCCGGGAACTGGTCGCGATGAATCGCCATTCCGGCGAAATCGCCTGGAAGTCTGCCTCGCGCCATGGATTCCTCCACAATGGGATCGCCATCGGAAACGGAACCCTTTACTGTCTCGACAAGATGCCACCGGGTATCGAAGACCGTTTACGGCGGCGGGGCATAGAGCCCGAGGCCTCCTATACGCTCGCCGCGCTCGACTTGCAGACCGGAGAGCACCGGTGGGAGACCGGGGAGAATATCTTCGGCTCGTTTCTCAGCTACTCCGAAGAGTACGACATTCTGCTTCAAGCAACGCGCCCCTCGCGCGACACCGTAGCCGGCGAGGAAGGCAAACGGCTCATTGCGTAT
Source organism: uncultured Nitrospiraceae bacterium (assembly GCA_964520685.1). Classification (GTDB taxonomy): domain Bacteria; phylum Hydrogenedentota; class Hydrogenedentia; order Hydrogenedentales; family SLHB01; genus UBA2224. The sequence continues at coordinate 40,612 of CAZFOG010000001.1, forward strand.
AGCGGCAAGAACGGAGAGGTTTTGTGGGATAAAGAGACGCCTTACGCGACGTTTCCGATCCTGCACGGCGAGCGTGTCATCACCGAAACCGCGTGCCTCAACCTGAAAACAGGCGAACCGTTGACGCGAACCCATCCTATCACGGACCTCGAAATTCCCTGGACCTGGACGCGCGCATACGGATGCAACTATCCCGTTGCCGCGGAGAACCTCTTGACGTTCCGGTCTGGCGCCGCGGGCTTTTACGACCTCGCAAACGATGGCGGCACGGGTAATTTCGGCGGATTCAAATCCGGCTGCAGCAATAGTCTCATTGTGGCGGACGGCGTACTGAACGCGCCGGACTACACACGAACCTGCTCGTGCGCATACCAGAACCAGACCTCTTTAGCCATGGTGCATATGCCGGAAGTGGAAGTATGGACTTTCAACTCCCTTGCCGGTCCCAAGGAGCCGGTCGCACAAATCGGAATCAACCTGGGAGCTCCCGGTGACCGGCGGCTCGATGATGGGACCCTGTGGCTCGACTACCCCGATGTCGGGGGGCCGTCGCCAAGGATTGAGATCGCGGCCCTGCCCGAGGACGTCGAGTGGTTCCGTCATCACTCGTCCCGCATTCAGGAGGGCGCATATCCGTGGGTGGCGGCTTCGGGTGCCATCGGACTGCGTACCTTGCGCATTCAACTTCAACCGGAGGGTTCCCCTGCGAAGCGCTACGCGGTACGTCTGTTCTTCGCGGAGCGGGAAGACGCGGAACCCGGACAACGAGTCTTTGATGTGGCGCTTCAGGATTCCACCGTGGCGAAAGGCGTGGATGTCGCGGCTCTGGCGGGCGGACCGCGCCGCGAACACGTGTTGACGTTCGCCGATGTGCCGGTGACCGATTATCTGATGATTGCCCTGACGCCTCACACGGATCTCGATACCATCCTATGCGGAGTGGAAGCCGTGGCAGAGGACTCGAAGCGAGAACGAGTTGCAGCAGCCCAGGACTGAACAGCCGCTTACGGCATTGGCAGGCTTGCGCCGCGTTGGCCTCCGCAGCTTTGCGCTGCGGATGACGGCAGGTGTGTTTGCGCTGAGCCTGCTCGTGGCAGGTGCTGCCCTCGCGTGCGAGATCCCCGTCTATGAATGGGCGCTCATGAACTGGCCGCCAGATACCTACGAGCTCCTGGTCTATAACGACGAACCGCTGCCGGAAAATGCCAGCCAAGTCCTGGAAGCGTTGGCAAACGGGGCCTCTTCGTCGACGGCCCCGGCGTTGAATCTCCGCGTGCGCATGATCGGAGTAGGGGACACCCAGGATGACGCCGCGCAGATCAGGGAACGTGAAGCCCCGGAGCAGGGCCCATGGATGGCACTGCGGCATCCAACTATGCCCCCCAATTTTCCCAGTGTGTGGTCAGCACCGATCAGCGATGAAGCGCTTCGGCTCCTGACAGATTCACCGGCACGGCGCCAAATCGCGAGTGCACTTTCGCGAGGAGTATCGCACGTCTGGGTATTGGTCGAATCCGGCAAGGAAGAGCAGGATGCCCAGGTCCGGGCGCGTCTCGAGGAAACCCTCACCAGGGCCAACAGCGAAATTGACCCGGCAAGCATCTCTCCGAACGCGCATATCACCCACGAAATCGTCTCTGTGCCGCGCGACGACCCCGCCGAGGCCGTTCTCGTGCAGACTCTTCTGCGAAGCGAACCCGATCTGCTGGCCTACGGCGACCCCATGGTGTTCCCTGTCTTTGGGCGGGGCCGGGCCCTCTATGCGCTCGTGGGCGCGGGAATTTCCGCCGAAAATGTCCTGGACGCGTGCCGGTACATTGCCGGAAGGTGCTCATGCCTCGTGAAGGACCAGAATCCGGGTGTCGATCTGCTCCTTGCCGCAGACTGGACCGAAGCCGCGGCGTCCGTGGCGGCTGCGTTGCCTTCAGGAGTTGAATCGCAGGCTGGATTGGCTGAAAGCACTCCGGCTCCCCCCTTGCCGCAACTCGGCCTGGGCCGGTATATCCTGGCGGCGCTGGCGGCCGCGCTCATTCTTGTCGCCCTGCTCTCCGCGATACTGCTCCGCCGCTCCTTTTCTCCCGCGTCGACCCGATAGGCCGTATAATGGAGCGGATGTTCCTCGAGAAGGCGCAACGCATTCAGCGGAGGGTCACATCATGAAGCTCTATCTGGTGCAGCACGGCGAAGCGGTGGAGCAATCGGAAAACCCGGAGCGCCCGCTCACGGCGGCAGGCCGCGCAGAGGTCGAGGCCGTGGGAAGATTGCTGCGGAGCGTGCAGCTGGAAATCCCCCGAATCGAACACAGCGGAAAGGCGCGAGCGAAAGAGACTGCGGAAATACTCGCCGAGGCCGTGGCCGCAACCGAACTGGCGATACGCAAGGACCTTTCCCCAAACGATCCCGTAGACATTGTGGCCAAGTCGCTCAGAAATGCTGACACCGATCTCATGCTGGTCGGCCATTTGCCATTTATGACCAAACTGGCCTCGCTGCTCGTTACCGGCGACGAGTATGCTGACGTGGTCGCGTTTCAGAAGGGCGCCGTGCTTTGCCTTCAACGTGAAGACGACGCCACCTGGCGGATTGCCTGGATGGTTGTGCCCCGGATTGCCGGCGCGCCATCGGCGCCACCACGGACGCGGTGACAACGTGGTACACGCGTTTGAGGCCTGGCCGAACAGTTGCGCCGTGCACATTTTCGATCACGCCGCGCCCCCCAAGACAGGCCGTTTTCGCCCAACGTAGCAGAGTCGGGGTCAGCCCCGGAGCGAACTCGATCCATCGCCGCAAGTCCGCCGCGCTTACCTCGGGCTCCTGGAGAAGATGGAGAATCTCCGGTGCCGGTACCGGTAATGAGGCTACCGCGCATTTCTCATCAACACAGGCGTGCCTGAGTTGGCAAGAAATGCGCAGATTTGGATTACGAAGAGAGCGCCTGTTTTTCCCGCGAACAGACTGTTTTGGGACATTTCGCAGCAGCCAGAGGCCTGTGCGAAACGCCATGCACTCATGAAAGACCGTTCGAGTAAAGCTGGGAAACATCCGGGCTAGCCGGGAGACACTCGCCAGAATAGCAGGCCTCTCTGCCGTGTGCGCACGGAATAGCTACCGGGGTTTGTGTACGGGTGCCGTGACCGGTTGAAATTCAATGCCGTGTCTTCCTGCGACCGCTCTCACGGGGCCGGTAATCGATTCTCGCAGGCGCAACCGGTGCGTGTAGATATCAAATGTCGATTCCGGATACGCAATCCCCTGAATGAGAATCTGCGGGCGGCCCCGGTTGCGCATCTGGGCAAGCAGTTCCTCGCGTTCCGACTCGAGCGTCTGAAGCGTCGCCTGCATGTCCGAGATGTTACCCGCGAGTTTTGCGAGGGCTTCGCGCGCGCTGTCGCTCAGGCTGCCCTTCCTGGTCTTCAGTGCGGTCAAGGTATCCTTGATCTTCTTCAGGCTTTCGCGAATGCGCTTCATCTCCGCTTCTTTGTTGGCGATAGCCTGTGCCAGCGCGGGGTCCAGTTCAATCACAAGCCGCGTGCGAACCACGCCTTCGCTGCCCGCCTGTTTTACATAAATGTTTCCTTGCGCAGTAACGCTGCCGCCTACCAGGCGGCCGCCATGCATGATGAACGAGCCTTTGGTGATTACGCGGGAATTCACCATTTCACTCTCGACCACCACATCGTCACCCGCTACCACTTCTGCTTCGACGAGAAAACGCACATTCACACGGCCTCCCGCTTGTATGCGGTGGCCTGCGCACCCGGTAATGCCCCGGCGAACGCTTAGGTTTCCGCCAGCCTCAATATCGGCGCCCTCGACGATGCCGCGCACCTCGATATCGCCGTCGGCGCGTATCCGCGCGCCCGCCTCCACATCTCCCTCAATGAACAGGGCTCCGGGATGATCGATATTGCCTGTTTCAAGGCCCACATTGCCGTTTATGACATAGACCCGGTCAACGCTCAGCACGTGTTTCGAGTAGCGAACACGGCCCTTAGCCGTAGCATGAAACTCGTATCCGTCGTCACTCGCCTTGACGTTCATCCCACAGCGAATGCGGACCGGTTTCGGTTTCGCCGCGGGGATGCGGTTGCCCAGGACGTCGCGCCCGTCTTGTCCTTCTTCCGGAGGGTGTATCCGCGCAAGCAGTTCATCGACCTCTACCGAGGGCTCGCCGGTGCGCTCGCGGTAGTTCATGATGCCAGTTTTCTCGTCGATGGTGAAGCCTGAACTGAAGAAATCGCGCGCCCACTCGATACGGCCGTTCTTTGGAGGAACAGCCGGCGTGCCTCGCAGTAGCACAGCTTCAGAGACCCGTCCGGCCTCGTCCCGCGGGGCCGCCGCTAGAATCTGCCGGAGTTCGCCCTTCTCGGGGACCGCATCAACGCCAAGCGTCCCAAGTTCTCCGGTCACCGCATCCACGAGTTCTTCGCGACGGTCTTCGGCTACGACACCTTCAAAAAGAACGGCAAGCCGGTCTGCGCTCAGCGTAATTCGAAAGTCCAGCTTGCTCTTTTTCGAGGTATCGTCCATGCCCGTTTGTCCGTTTCCTCTCCGGCGGGTGGGCGGTTCACCCGGCTCCGGTCTCTGGCGCTCCCGCATTTAGCAGGGCACGGTTGCGACGGCCAGGATACGCTCGATGTTCAGCGGCATGATGAATCGGCGTCGCACGCGGCACCGAACGACCGCCCCGGATTCCGGCAGGATGGCTTTCACAGAAAATGCGCCTCGCTTCCAGAATAACGGTCATAAGATGTGCATAGTAATCAAATCAATACAAATTCCATGATACGTGAGTTTTATAATGGACTTGCGGTCCATGCCGGGTCATGTTACAGGCCATCATGGTTATACACTACAGGCGGGGACTTATGCAAGAGAACTGTGGATTTTTCCCATATTTCAGACAGAACACGGCCCATAGGGTTTGTTTGCGGTTTCGCTGCCAGATTCCCGATTTTGGAGGAACGGAGGAGCCACTCAGTGCCCCGGTATCGATTCCATCGCCTGTTTCCTCAGAAACCAGCCGTTCTTCACGAAGCCACCCGTCTTATCACAAATACTTTGCCGGAAACGACTTGGTCAATGTGGAGGACCACGCTGTTGTCTATGATCTGACTGGGCACGGGCCTGAATCCGTCCTCCGTCACTTCCTCGACGGTTGCGCCGGGCATGTAGTCCGGCAATGTAATGGTTACCGTGAAGTCTTGAGCAGGCGTAAGTTGAAGGTCCCCGGAAACGCGCGCGGGGATGTGGTTGGCCACCGCCACCATAAGCGCTTCGGGACCGCACAGCAGACACCCGGTCCAGACGCGGGGCTTTTCCCAGAGTTCTTCGCCGTCCGTGCCCGTCAGCACGGTACCCGCGTCATTCGCCGCCAGATTTACGGGTGTGCCCAGTATCAATAAATCCTCGATGTGCTCGACAAGCCGGTTGCAGCGCCCGATTTCCTGGGCGAATTCCTCATTAAGCTGCCACCCCCCGGCCCCGGCGGAGTAGACCCAGCTCGAAAATCCCTTGGTTCCGACACCAAGGGCTTGCACGAGGTTCTGGCGGTATTCCTCGGGGAGAGGACCGCGAGCTTTTGCAGGCACGCCCTGGCCACTGGCCCAGCCGTAGGCCTCGAGAAACACGAACATAGGCGTGGGTGCCCCGCATTGACGCACGTGTTCGAGGCTCTCACGTACGTAGGCATGGTCCGCGCCATAGTAGGTGACGGGATACGGGTCGAATCCGTTGATGTCGCCGAACTGGCCGTACACGGCCCAGTTAAGGGGGCGCACGGTGCCATCCATGTTGAGCCAGCTCGGTACCGGCCCGTTGTAACGCTCCAATAGTTCCTGCCATCCGGAATCGGCCAGCATCCGCGCGTGCCACCCGAGCCCCTTGTCGTACCCGCCCCCCAGGTTGTCTTTGGCGTCCGGCTCATCAGGACCCAATACGTAGGCTACCCGTTCGTGGACGCCGAATACGCTATTCTGCATGGCGGACGTGTAGATATCGTGTTCGACGCATTCCCCGAGGCTGCGCGCCCACCACGTGGCCAGATTCATGTGAAGGGGGCGGCATTGTTCAACCGGAACGTGCACCGAACTGCGCGGAAACATGTGCGGCAGCACACGGAATTGCGCCGCAATAATCCTGCCGGTTGCAAGGTGAAGTCCGGCGACATGATACGAGCCTTTGGCGAGAGCGTGGGGGAGGGTGGCGACTGCCAGCGCGACATCCCCCGGGTACGAGGCTCCGTAAATGGCCGCACCCTCGAGGAGTTCTCCGTCCAGCGAGACCGCCTCCAGGGGCGGCGTGGCCTGCCCGCCGTGCCGCCGCGCGTAGATGTACAGTGTCTGACGGTCTTCGGACGTTACTACATAGTCTACCGTTGCTTCGGGGCTGGCATAGGGAATGGTGGCCGTAACCGCACCCGCGTTCTCGGCAGGCAGCGTAAGATTCACATCATCGCCGGGCAAGCGCTTCCGAAAACGCACGTAGACCTGGCCGCAGGCGCCGGGCGCCAAAGTCCGTGGGCGAACGCGGTACCATACCACGCCCGGGGCATCCCAGGGCGTTTCGGCAAAATCCACGTAATGCTTGTCGGCTGCTGCTCCGTTCACCAGGGGCGTTTCCGCCAACCGCACGGGATGCGCCCCTGTGTTGCGCACGACCATGCGAACCGCGCCGAACTCGTGGTGTTCTGTGTACATGCGCTGCATGTACTTAAAAGTCAGGCCCACGCCGGGACTCACATCGGCCATGTCGGGACGCTTGCGGCCCTCGACCACCTGGGAATCGGCAGGCGGCTGGGGGTCGGGGAGATAGCAGGCGCTGAACACCTCGAGCGGCCCTCCTTCCGGAAGCGCCGGTTTCGGCGCCCAGCCCAGGACCTCGGACCCAACGACCTCGATACCGCGAATGACTGTCTTGCCGGTATCCTCGGCGCTGATTCGCAACTCATGAATGCCCGCGCCCGGCTCGAGGGTCACATACACCGGTTTTTCGGCCTCAAGAAAGCTGGCGGCGTCAAATGTCCCGGCCACTTCGCCGTCCCAATAGACTGCGAGTTTGCGAAATCCCTCACGGGATGTTTGCACCAGGATTCGCGCCATTACGGGTCCCAGCCCTTCCCCAAGTTCGACGAAGACGCCGAGGCCCGTGGCCGGGCGGACATCCTGGGAGTAGAGCTTCCAGATTGGGAATCCTTCCGTTTCATCGGGATTGAGTTTCGGGTGTTGCGCCGCATCCACGAGCCAGCCGTCCACGTCTTCATAATAATGCGGAGCGCGGCAAAGGGCGGGATCCCGCCAATCCAGCGAGACTGCACGCCAGCCGGTGCTCGAGCGCAGATTGCCCCACGCTGATTCAGCGGGATCAGCCGGCGCTGCATCAATTTCCTCGCTGGGGCTTGTCTGGACGCGAACGCGGAATTCTTTGACGATATTCGACGCGGCGGTCTCGAGCCCCGAGTAGTTCTCGAGGGTCAGTCGCAGCCAGAACTCGCTTCGGCCGGCATATTCCGCGCCGCCATTTTCGCCCAGCGTCAGGGTACCGGTCTGCCAGGCGTTGGCATCCGGCTCGAGCCGCGCGCTGCTGTCCGTTTCCACCCAGTCCAGTCCGTTTGCTGAGATTTCCAGGTGGGTGACGCCGCCAAGATGCCTGGCGTTGGATTGCTGCTCGACAGCGGCTTCAACAGCCTTTATCGGGCTGGCGCCGTAGAAGCGGTAGACGATGTGACGCCGCCGGACGGGCCCCGCGCTCACCAGTTGGCCCGGCGTCCACACGTCCAGGCCGGAGTCCGCCACAAATGCGTCCACCATCACTCGGGGCGTCGAGAAGTCGTCGGAATACTCGAAGGCCCCGTCCTCGTCCGGGACGATTTCGATCCCCTGTTCGCTAACGGCATTTGTTCCGGCGAGCAGCAGGGCGATGCACACGCCGGACATCCAGTGAAAAACCGTTCGAGTCATCTGCGGAAACCTTTCATTGCGCGAAAAGGCCCGGACCGGGGCCTCCGCGTGCTACTCTCCGAAATGCGTCTTCAGCGTGTCCAGTTCATCAGAACGAATCATCAATACGGACCCGTGGCGCGCCGTCTCAGGGACTGATAGCGCACCCTCGAGGACCGCCCAGGTCTTGAGGTCCGCCGATGCCGCCGCGCCCCATTTGCGGTCCATGAAATGGTCGTAAAGCATCAGCCACCGGTCGCCCGCCCGAAAGACCGTGGCGCCTTCTGTGAGATGAGGCGTTACCAGCCCGGTCACGGGTTCATAGGGGCCGTCGAGCCGTGTCGACACCGCCACGCGCATCGCCTTGTTATCGGTGTCGCGCTCGTTCTCCCCACGCTCATCTTTATAAATGAGGTACCACGTCGCATCATCCCGGACGATGGTTGCGTCGATTTGGGTGTACCCGGGATCAAACAGGATCTTCGGCTCTGTGAGCGAATCGAAGTCTCGTGTGCGCGTGTACCACGTCCGCTGGGGACCTTCAGGGGCTGTGACGGAAGACCAGAAGAGCACGTAGTCGCCGCGCTCTTCATCGTAGACGAATTCGGGCGCCCACACGTTCTTCGTACCGGGGATACCGGTCATAACGGGCAGCAGACGCTCCGATTCCCACGTGACGAGGTCTCGCGAGCGGGCGTAGATTAAATGGACGGCTTTCCACGAGTTGGTGGAAACCAGATGAAACCAGCCATCCGGGCCTCTGCGGATAAAGGGGTCGCGAATGGATTTGTTGCCAATCCCGGCGCGCATCACCGGACGGTTCCCGTTCAGGGCATGCCAGGTCAGCCCGTCCTTGCTGTAGGCGTAGTGGAGGGCTTCCTCGGGCGTGCGGAAATAGGCCAGCAAATAGACCGTCTCGGTGGCGGGTTCGGAAACCGCCACGGAACTGCACAGGAACAGGGCAAGTGTCGCGAACACAGGGTTATTCCTCCAGTCGTTCTCTCACAGGCGACCGGTGTTTGATGTCATTCTGTCCTGGTCTTCATTACTGTCCCGCCATCTCGAACCGTCTCGAGGTGGCGTAGACGTGAACATCGTATCCCTTGATGCCGCCGCGGAAACGATTGTCCTGAACGGTTACGGATTCGTCCGTATGCAGGCGGTACAGGGTCTTGCCATTCAATTCATCCGGCAGTTGCGAGACCTCGAACCCAATCCCGGCGTAGGATTCATTTGCCGCGATGAGAACCCAGTCCTCGCCGGCCTGGCGCAGCATGAGCACCGGGCCCTCTTCTCCGATCGAGGCGTAGGTGTCGTCGCCCACGGAGACCGGGGGCGCCGCGGGCGGTTTGCCTACAATGCCTGGTTCGAGGGCACGCAACTCCCTGGCCACCGCCAGCAGGTCCGTCCACAGCTGATCTTCCGGCTTCAAAACGTGGACGCCCCAATACAGCACCGCTTTGGCGCCATGGACGATGGCATTGTAGGCCATGAACCGCGATTCCTCGTAGGTCGGCCGCCGGCCGCCTACATCGTCCCTTGGATTAAACGGATCGTCGAGATCCTTCCAGCCAAATCCCTGGAGGACCATCCAGACTGCCTTGCCCGGCGCGCCGGCCTGCATCCGCTGCGTGTACTCGCCAATGCAGGTCAGGCTGCGATTGGGCAGATCGGCGTGCATGACGCCGCGATTGAACGGCATCGGATAGATGTCGCAGCCCGCGGCATCCACCTCCCGGTTGTGCCATTGCAGCGCGGCTATGCTGTTTCTTGGAGCGTGGTTCTGCCAGAACATCGTGTCGGGGTCGACACTGCGCACCACGCGCCAGCCGCGCGAGAGTTCCTCGCCCAGTTCGTGTGCGCGTGCAATACAGATCGTGAGGGACTTGTCGGGGTTTGGATTCTCCTTGCCAAGAGCCTGCCAGAGTTCGTCGTTAAGAGCCTGTCCTTCGGCCCAGAGCCCGCGCAAGATCAGGTCGGCCGCTTTATCGCGTTTGGCGGTCCACTCCGCGATGACCGCCGGCTCGTGTTCGGACGACGCTTTCTGAATGAGCGCAAGGAGCTGCATGGGCTGCTCGAAGATGTTCCACTGGAACGCGTTATACCATTCCAGCCATAGGGCTTCGTCGGGGGCTTCCCAGGCAGCCACCGCGGGATGGTCCTTGTATTGTTCGATAACCTGGCGCAACTGTTCCGCTTTCTCGGTATCGTCTTCGCGCAATGCCATGGAACGGCCCAGAGGAATCCACGCATACATGCCCGCGGCGTGTATGCGGTCGAGAACCGCAACATCGGCTTTTCCGCGCACGAAGTTGAAGCCGTTCTCCGCCAACCGGTTGAGAAATGCGTCGTCATCCGGAAGGCTGTAGCTGCCGATCAGGAGGCGTGGCGCACCGGCGATCAGCGTGAAGCCCTCTTCGGACACGCGAGCGGTTTCACCGCCCACGGCGAGGGTGCTGGCCGCAATCATCACAACAAGGGCCATCATTCTTGTGGTGTTCACCTCGAATCCCTCCTTGGTAGACCCGGCATGCCCGGGCTCAACTTCCGGCACAAGCGCACCCGTGGGCTCGCCCACGGGTGCGCTGCACCGGGCTTTCTCGCTTCTGTAGCTACTTATTGTCCGCCGTGATGCCGGGCCATTCGTCCGTCCGGAATGGGGATGCCGGTAATCCCGCCTTGTTGTACAGAGTACACTCGGGATTGTCCGCCCATCCGTAGCGCACTGCGACCGGGTTGGGAACCTGGTCGGACCATACAGTCACCTTTTTCCTGCCCGCAATTTCGGCATTGGCCCAGACAAACGTGCGATCGGGTCCCGCAATCGAGAAACCCTTCAACTCACCGCCCTGTGCTACGAGACCGCCGTCCGCGTAATCGAAGCGTATGGTGGCCTTGCCTCCCCGGAAATAGGCGGAATCGTACAAGGGTCCGGAGGCGACAACATTCTTCCGGTAGTCCCTGGCCAGGGTCCACGCGGCCAGCCGTTTGCCCACATCCTGCTTGTTTTTGGGATGGATGTCCTTTTCCTCGCCGATATCAATGATCACAGCCATTCCGGTGTTTTTGAGATCGAGGGTCATCAACTGGGCTTCGCGCAGTTCCGCCCAATCCGAATCGCCGGGCTCGGGCTTGCGTTCCCTGAAATTGGCCAGTTGAACAAAGAGAAACGGGAACTTGCCCTGGTCCCACTGCTCGCGCCAGTCCCGAATCATGGCCGGGAAAATAACCCGGTACTGATACGCCCGCGACGCGTTGGATTCGCCCTGGTACCAAATCGCACCCTTGATGGCATAGGGCACAAGCGGAGCGATCATGGCGTTGTACAATCCTGCGGGACGGTGCGGATGGTCGGGACCAAGCGGCGGGCGCGGCTGCGCAGGGGCATCCTTGCCGTCCTTCTTCGCCTGCTCGGCGGCTTTCTTCCACTCTTCCACCTGCTTGTTGTACGCTTCGAGCGCCTGCGGATACTTCGCGAGGATGTCGTCCCAGCGCTCGAGGATCGGTGCTGCTTCAGGGGTTGCCTCAAGCATCTCCTGGCTGGTCCACGACTCAGACGGCGTGCCACCCCAGGAGGTGTGAATCAGTCCAACCGGTACCCCCAGTTGCTGGTGAAGTTCGCGCCCAAAGTAATACGCTGCCGCCGAAAACTCGGGGATGGTTTCCGGCGTGGTGAGCTCCCATTTCGCATCGACCGTTTCCTGAGGGGTTTCAGTGGTCTTGCGGGGCACATAGAACAGGCGCATCTCAGGATAGTTTGCGTTCGCGATCTCCTCCTGGGCATTGGCCGAGTTGGCGACGGTCCACTGCATATTGGACTGACCAGACCCAACCCAGACCTCGCCAACGAGCACGTCGTTCACCGTCAACGTGTTGTCCTCGCCCGTTACCGTCATTTCATAGGGTCCGCCGGCCTTCAAACTGCGCAATCTGACCATCCACTTGCCATCTTCACCGGCCCGTCCGTCGCCTTTCCGCGAACCCAGCGTCACGGTGACCTTCTCACCGGGCGCGGCCTTACCCCAGACCGGGATCCGTTCACCCTGCTGCAACACCATGTGGTCCGAGAAGAGCGGGTGCAGTGTAACGTCAGCGCTGACAGCCGCCGCAACGAGCAATCCCACGATACACCCTGCAATCACGCGAAGTCTTGACATCGGTCCCCCTCCTTTGGTTGAGGCATGTGATGAACCTGCAATGTAGACCATTCGCACGCGGTTTGGCAAGCGCTTGCGGAATCCTCGAATCGCCGGGCCGGCGCGCGTTCTGGGCAAGACATCTGAGACTGAACGGCTGTGTTTCCTGGACGCCACCAGCCGCCGCGTTTGCTCCACAGGCCCCTACTCACCCAAGCCGCAAAAGCCAGCTGCTCTTTTCCCCGTCCACCCCGTCCACTCAGTTTACCCGGTCCACTCGGTCCACCCCGTCCACGCAGGTCAGGCTCACCGCGCCGGGTCAAGACTGGGCCTGGTGAAGATACACAACGACGCGGAAACCCACGTTGTAGACTCTCTGCCAGGGATGATAGGCATATCGGTACGACGAGGTTGCCTCGGCGGGCCGGTCGTACCAGGAGCCGCCGCGAATGATGCGCTTCTCGTCCGAATCGGAATCCTCTCTTCCATCGCCAGGGTCGTACGGATAGGGCCGCCAAACGCTGCGGGTCCATTCAGCCGCGTTGCCGTGCATGTCGCACAGGCCCCAGGGGTTGGGTTTAAACGAGCCCACCGGGGCCGAAACACGGAACCCGTCGTCCACTTCGTTGATGGCGGGCCGCCACGGATACACGGCGCCCGAGGGCAGGCCCCACGGGGCGAAGGTATCGACCTGTGAAAGGCGCGTGTCGGCAAGATTGGCGTAGACGGCAAAATCGCCGACGGCATCGCCGTACCACAAGGCCGTCGGCGTACCCGCCCGGCACGCATACTCCCATTCAGCCTCGGAGGGAAGCACCACCGCTTCCCCGGAACGCTGGGTCAACCATTCGCAGAAATCCATGGCCGCGCGCCACGATACGCGCGCCACGGGCTGTTTCGGGCCATTCAAAGGGTAGCCCCGTTCCTCGACGCTGAACTGCAGGAAATCTCCGTGCTCGAGACGGCTGTCGTGAGTGGGCTCGAAAATTCCGTACTGCTCATTGGTGATTTCGCACCGGCTCATCCAGAAACCCTGCGGAATGACTACCGCATGGGAGGGATGCTCGGAGAAATGCCCTGCATCATTGCCGAGTGTCACGGTGCCCGCGGGGATAAAGATCAACTCGAGCGGAATGCCCGGAGCGAGTTCCAAGGTCCGGGTAGCGCCGGGCTCGGGAACAGCAGCGGCCGATGTGGCCAGCGGTACCTCGGCCGCGGCCAGGTGCACAGGAGCCTTTGCGGCAGCACGGCCTTCTGGCGCGGGCGCAGCAGGCCCGGCATCGGGGGGAACATCCGCCAGTACGGGAAGGCTATAGACCGCTTCGGGATCCTCATCGATATCCGCGTAGCGTTTGAGCATTTCGCGGCGCCGATCGCGCTGGCCGGTTACCTTGTCCTCACCCACAATCTCATGCCACGTTCCATGAGCGGGAGCATTGAGGTCGATCCAGGTGATCAGACGATCCCAGGATTCGGGGGACAGCGCGACGTCCTTATGGCCCTTCGAGAGCATCCGCACCAGGCGTGTCGTGTCGGCATGAAAATCACATGGTGTGAGCAAATGCAGGTCGCTTTCCATGGTGGGCGTGCGCACGTAACGGCGAAGCGCCATGTACGAGGGGGAGAATTTCGTGCCTGTGGAATACGCTTCTTGCCCAGCGGGCGGATGGACGGGCGTGCCGTCGCGAAAGTCGGGCAGGCCGTCACTGCCGTCGTGGCACTGCACACAGTACTTGTCGAGCACGGGCTGGACTTCGCGCGTGAACGAAAAACCGCGCGTCGGACCGTACCAGGGCGCAATTTCACGGGGCGGCCGCCGCGCGGCCAGGGTGTTTTGCGAGGGCGGCGTGGCGTTCTGGGGCTCGTGACAGCCCGCGCACGAAACGACCTCGCCGGGCATGCCCACGAACCAGCTTCGCATCAACTGGAGCGCTTTGCCCTCGGAGTCGAGCGGCTGAATCGAGATGGGCGTGTTGGCGGGTACGCGAAACAGGGCGCTGCCGTCCACCTCGATTGGCACGGTGCCGAGCACGCGCTTGATGTCCCAGGGGCCATCCAGTCCGACGCGGTTCACCTGGCCGCCCATGCCGTGGTAGGCGAAATGATACGTGAAGAGCCGCAATTGTTTCACCGTGCCACGGGGAACGCCATCGAGGCCGGGACCGGCGTAAACATCCGTGAGATACACAGTGGCTTCGGAATCCGCCAGATTCACGCGCGGAGCGATGCGCGAAGGGAGCGGCGCGGGGCGTAACGGTATGGGTTCGAGAAGCGCATGCCCTTCGCTTTCTTTGATGAGCGTCATGTTGTCGAACACGTCGACGAGATAGATACCCCATTTCGACTCGGGCGTGGGCTTCGCCGAAACAAGGAGGTATTTTTCACTGAGCGGCCAGGGATGGAGGAATTTCGGCCAGTTGTTCATCACCAGCCCATCGAGAATGACCGGGTTGACCGGTTTCCCGCGGCCAGGAATGCGCTGGACAACGCCGTCGGCGCTGGCGCGGCCCCGGGCGGGATTAAGGAGCACCAGTTCCCCCATGCGCGGCACGTCGTGATGGCCCGAGACGATAGCGGCCACCATGGTGGGATGATGGGGCACGGACCGGGCAAAGAAGAGGCCGTTGGGCCAATACGAATTGCTGCCGTAGTACTCGGCCTGATTCGTGCCGTCGGGATTCATGTGGAAGAGGATGCGCGATGCGAAATGGGGGATGTCCGAATACTCCCAGCGCAAATACAGCACGCGGCCATTGTTCAGAACGGCCGGGCACCAGTTGTGGTCCTGCTCGAAGGTGAGTCGGCGGATGCCGCCGGTTTCAGGCTCGTACCGGTAGAGATGGCACACGTGCGAAGCGCCTGTCACGCACGGCACCCCGACAAACGGGGCGGTCGAGTTGAAGATGATGGCGCCGTCCGGAAGGTAACACGCGTCGTAGTTGTCCACGTCCGGTTCGAGAATCAAGGGAAGGCGGCGCAACCCCGTGCCATCGGCAGCCATCTCGAAGACCTGCCACCGGCGGTCCTCGTCGGGCATCGAGAAAAGCATACGCGCGCCGTCGAAATGGAGGTCTACATCGCCCACAAAGCGACCGCCTTCGGGCCTGAAGAGGGTTGTCAGGCTGGCATCGGGTTCATGCAGCGCCAGGATGCAGAGTTCATTGTCGATTCCGTCTCGCGAGATGCTCGAGTTGCTCTCCCAGTTCATGGGAAGCCCGAGATTGGCTTCACTGCGTTTGACCAGCAGGATGCGGTCGAAATCCAGCAGCGGATTGGCCAGAAGCGCCTTCCGTTGAAAGGCCAGTATTTCGTCTACGCGCGCCTGAACTGACGGGTCGTTGGCGTGCCAGCCCCAGAGTCCGCCGCGTTCGCTGAGACTGGCCGCATCGCGAATCTCCCGCGCCCACGTCTCGTAGCGGCCGAGTGCCTCGAGCAAAGCCGACCTGTCCGGATACCGCTCGCCAAATTCGCGCGACATGTCCTCGATGGCAAGCCGCAGGGCTTCGGCATTAAACAGGCGCAACCGCTCGACAGGCGTTTGCGCCGGACACAGCGCCGCCAAACCGCAGCTCAATATTAGCGCCATAGTCACCGTGCGCATGCTGCTCCTTTCACCCGGAAACTCACGTTATAGACGCACCAACAGGGGCGGTATGCCAATCCCATGGCCGAATGCGGTCTCAGTCCTGCAATTCGGCGAACTTCTGCAACGCTTCCAGCAAGACGGGGAGGTCTTCTTGAACGGTGCCCCAGACCACGTCCATATCCACGCCGTCATACATGTGGATGATCTGATTTCGCATGCCGATCATAAGCTGCCAGGGAATCTCCGGATGTGCGCGCCGCGTATTCTCCGAAACGCGCCGGGCGGCCTCGCCAATGATCTCGAGCCGCCGGAGTACCGCGTCCTGCAGTTGAGTGTCTTGGGCAAAGGACTCCCTATCCACATTCCCCAGATAAGTAAGAGCCAGTCGCGCAGCCTCAAGGATATCGCGCAGATATGCCGCATCACGCTGCATAGATCACCTCGGCCGATTCCAGGATCGCGCGGCGCCGGATCGGATTCCGGCTCGATTCGATGCCCCGGCGGCTTACCAGGTCTACGCCCCGGCCGAACATCGCGCTCAACTCGTCCTGCATGCGGACCATGTCAAAAAGTGTGTGCCGGGCGTCGGGGGCGAATCGAACCAACAGATCGATGTCGCTGTCCGGCCCGAAATCGTCCCGCAGGGCCGAACCGAACATCGCCACCTCCGTGATTTGCCACTGGCGGCAGAAGGCCTGCAGCGCTTCCCGCGGAATCTTGATGCTCGCGTTCATTCTTCCGTCCCCATCATCTTCAGACGCTCTGTCATCCGGCCGTGTCAGGCTCTGAGCACAAGGCCACAGGGTCTATTGATAAAACCTTACTGCCGCATTATCGAGGCATAAGCCCCTCAACCGGATTCCGGACATATCACGCGTTAAACGTATGATACCCCCTTTCAGACAATCAAGATAATTGTCACCAGTCGTTTGCGCCTTTCGCCATTTGAACCTCTTCCGTCACGGGCGCCACGACCCGGAAGCCCACATTATAGACGCCTTGGTAGGGACGGTAGGGCAGGCGCATGGCCGAGCGCGCGCGCATGGGCCGGTCGCGCCAGGAACCGCCCCGGACCACACGCTCGCCGTCCGCATCCGGCGCGTTGCGTCCATCCTTTTCATCGTAAGGATAGGGCCGGTACACCGAGCGTGTCCATTCCCAGACGTTTCCGTGCATGTCGTGGAGCCCCCACGCGTTGGGTTGGTACATGGCCACTCCATCCGAAAGAAACCCGCCGTCGTTGAATCGCAGGTCCTTGGGGATCCAGTCGTCGTATTTGCTCGCATGAAGCCAGGGTTCGCGCTCTTTTTTGTAGGTATGGCAGACAAACTCGCGCAGTTTCTGGTCGGCGAAGTTGGCGTGCTGCGAATAATCCGCATCGACAGGACCGAACGAGAAGGCATCAGCCGATCCTGCGCGGCAGGCGTACTCCCATTGCGCTTCGGTGGGTAATGTGAACGCCCGGCCGGTTTTCTCGCTGAGCCATTGGCAGAAGGCTATGGCCTCGTTCCACGAGACCCGAACTACGGGCTGCTCAGGACCGTTCACGTAGAATCCCCGCACCCCGAACTGCATGGAAAACCGGCTCTCGACCTTGCTGTCGTGAGTGGGGTCAAACGTCTCGAATTGCGCGTTGGTAATCTCTGTGCGCGCCATAGAGAACGGTTCCTCGATGGTGACGGCCGTTTCTGGCGCCTCATCCGGGTACCCTTCGGTAGAACCCATCACGAAGGAACCGGCAGGGATGAGGGCCAGTTCGAGCGTGACTCCGTTACCCAGGTCCACAATCTGATGCGGAAAGGCTTTCGCGCCGTTTGCAGCCAGACGAATGGTTCCAGCGGCCTCGGTTTGCCGGCGCCGGGCTTCGGTGGCATCGAACGGCCATCCGGGACACTCCGGTTTCGGCGCCTGCGCCTGCGTTGCTGGTACGGGCATGATGGTTTCGACCGGTTCGCGAGGAATCTCGGGGATCGCCTCGAAATCCTGGTCCATATTGGCGTACAGCTTCAGCAATTCGCGGCGGCGTTTGGCGGGATTGGCTACACGCTCCTCACCGGCAATCTCGTGCCATGTGCCATGGAACGGGGCGTTCAAGTCGATCCACGTGATGATGCGGTCCCACGCTTCGTCGTCAAGTTCCACGCCGTGATGCCCCTTCTCGAGCATCTGGACCAAATCGGTCGTATTCGCGTGGAACTCCATGGGGGTGAGGAGGTGATAGTCGCTTTCGAGACCCGGCCGCCGCACGAACCGGTGCAGTTCCGCATAACTCACCGAGAAATGGCCGGCGTCCTGGCCGCCATGATGAAAGACACTGGTGTAATCGGTGATGTAGCTGCGGTCTTTGAGGTTCGGTCTCGGGACTGTCCCTAGCTCGCAACGCGAGCGCGTGGACTGTCCCGTGTCCACCCGCTCAGTGCCATCGTGACAACCGATGCAGTACTTGTCGAGTACGGGCTGTACCTCGCGCAGGAAGTTGAAGCCCCGCGAGGGACCGTGCCACGGTTCGATTTCAGCGGGGAGATGTCGGATGGCCTGGGCGAGCTTCGCCGGCGGGGCGGTGTTCTGGCTCTCGTGGCATCCCGCGCACGACAACACCTCGCCGGGCATGGCCGTGAACCAGCTCCGCATCAGTTGAAGCGCTTTGCCTTCTTCGTCGAGCGGCTGCACCGCGATCGGGGTGTTGGCGGGGACGCGGAAATACGCCGACCCATCGTCGGCCACAGGGACCGTGCCCATGACGCGCTTGATATCCCATGGCCCCTCCATGCCGACGACGGCCTGGGGGCCGCCCATGCCGGGGTAGAGGAAGTGGTAGGTGAATACGCGCAGGGATTTCACGGCGCCGCGGGGAATCCCATCGAGTCCCCCGCCCGCATACACATCCGCAAGGTAGACAACCGCATCGTCACGGTTCAGGTCCACTTTCGAGGGAATGACCGGCGGCTTCAGACGTAACCGGACCGGCACGGGCTCGAGCAGCGCATAACCGGGCTCTTCCCTGAGCAGCAGCATATTGTCAAACACATCGACCAGGTAGATGCCCCACAACGAATCGGGACTAGGCTGGCTGGCAACGAGGAAATACTTCTCGCTCAACGGATAGGGATGCAGGAATTTGGGCCAGGAATTGTCGACCAGGTTGTCCTGGATGAGGGTCGAGCCGTATTTCGGGTTGGTCTCCGAGACCACGGGAATCCCATAGCCGGGGATGCGCTGGAGCGCGCCGGCGGCTTCGCGTCGGCCCCGGGCGGGGTCGAACAGCACCAGTTCGCCCATGCGCGGCACGCCATGATGTCCGCCCACAATGCCCACAAACTGCGTGGGATGGTGCGGCACCGGCTGGGCGTAGAAAAGCGAGTTCGGCCAATAGGAATTGCTCCCGTAGTACTCCATCTGCCCGGTGCCGTCGGGGTTCATGTGAAACAGCACGCGGTCGTGGCTGTGGGGCGTGTCGGTGTACTCCCAGCGGAGGTACATGACCCGGCCGTTGTTCAGCACCGTCGGGCACCAGTTGTGCTCCTGGTCGAAGCAGAGCTGCCGGATGCCCGTGCCGTCCGGGCGCATCCGGTACAGCACGGCGGTCCGCGCGCTCCCATTCACGCAGGGAACGGAGACAAAGAAGGCATTCGAGCAAAACACGATGTCGCCATCGGGAAGATAGCAGGCATCGTAGTTGTCGACGTCCGGGTGCTCCCCGGGCGTGACCTGGCGCAATCCCGTGCCGTCAACGCCGATCTCGAAAATCTGCCAGCAGTTATTCGAGCCGAGCGACGAAAAGAGCAACCGGTCCGCGCCGAAGTGCAGGTCCACGTCGCCCACAAACACGGGTTCATCGGGCCGGTAAAGCGTCGTGGCGGCGCCGTGCGGGGCGGACACGTCCAGCACGGCGAGCGTATCGTCGAAACCTCTCCTCGGCAAGATGCAGTTGCTCTGCCAGTTCTGCGGGAGGCCGAGAGCAGGACTCGATACGCTCCGTCGCACGAAGAGCAGCTTGTCGAAATCCAGGAGCGGGTTGGCGAGCAAGGCTTCCCGGCACGACTTCAGCAAGGCCTCTGCTTTCTCGAGCGCGGCGCTATCGCAGGTGTCGAGCAACGCCAGGAGGTTCTCCTTTTCGTTCGCGTGGCGCTCGAGTTCATCGAGGAACTCGCCGCCGACTGGATAATCTCCGGGAAACGAATGCTGCAGGTCTGCTACGGCCAGGCGCAGCGCAACGAGATTGAGGCGTTCGACCTGCTTGTGAGTTTGTGCAAAGCGTTCACGGACCCCGGCCGCCTCGACAAGCAACTCGAGCCACCGCACGTCGCCTGCAGGGGCGCCTTTGGATGCCAATTCATCTGCCTTGCTCTGGATATCTTCTCCCGCCTGGCCGACAAGGCTGCGCTCGAGGTCATTCGAGTCGCGTGTCAAAAACCACTCGAGATGCTCCGTTCCTTCTGCGGCGGCCGCCATCACGCGGGCTTTCCGGGGGAAATCCGCGCGGATGCGCTCCCACACATACGCACGCCAGTCGCGGCGCGGTTTCGTGCCCTCCCCGGACGCCATATCCAGGAGCCGTTCGCGGGCATCGGCCATGGTCTCAGACCACGAAGCCAGCTTGTGGTAGATGTCGGGGGGTGGCGCGAGTTCCCATTTTGATACGAGGGTTTTCTCGAGGGCTGCACGCGCCTCGTCATCGAAAGCGTTGTTGTAGACCTGAACTTCGGCGATGCACCCAAGCCAACCCTGCCCGGCGCCAAACCAGCGTCCGATGCGAAATTCGTTGGTCGCCCCGCCGACATTGTCCATCTCGGCCGAACCCAACGGCTGGCCGTCCTGGAACAGGTGAAACGTCTGACCCCGCTTGACGACAGTGTAGAGGTGGGTATTGGAGTCCGCGAGGCGGAGTTGGGTGTGCACTCCCTTGCCGGCCGCAAGTTCGAGATAGGCCGAACCGTCGCCTTTCGTTCCGAGAGTCCACCACTGGGGATTGCCGGCACCGAACCGGTTACCCAGAATCCCCCGGTAGTTGTCCGGCGCGCTTGCGTCCAGCTTCGCCACGGCGAAGACGGTCCAGTCCGTTGCGGACCAATCGGCCGTGAGCGCCGTAACCAGGCATTGCGTTTCCCGGAATCCAAGGCCCGGATAGCCGCTTGCGCTTGCATCCTCGTAAAGGGGCTGCTGCGCGGCATCGGATTGCTGTACGGCATGGCCAGTGCCTGACTTGTCGGCCCATACGGCTACCGGCTCCCCTGCGGCAAGGGTATCCGGCTCGCCGTTGCCATCGATGTCCATGCCGTCGAGCCACAGAAGGCAACCGTCGGGAGACTGCGCAGCCGCAACGGAGCCGGCGGCGAGCAATGCCACCGTCAAAACAAGCGTCACAGAGGAAGACGGCATTTGACTAATTCGTTCCATGCCTTATCCCTTGGATCTGGCGCGCTCAGGCCGGTACTCCCAACGCCACGATGTCCCGCCGGATTCGGTCCACGTCCTCGGGAGCAAGGTCCAGTTCCCCCGCGCCGGTGTTTTCCTCGATTTGACTGGTCTTGCGCGCGCCCACGAGCACATGCGTCACCCCGGGTTGCGCGAGCGTCCATGCCAGGGCCAGTTGAGCAAGGGTGCAGCGGTATTTTCCGGTCAGGTCTTTCCACCCCGCAAGCAATTCGAGCACCCGAGGCCGGTTCTGTTTCGCAAACCAGGGGTTCCACGAGGTATCGCTGCGGAACTCGTCTTTGGCGAACTCGCGGTCCATCCCGACTTTCCCTGTGAGGAGGCCCTGTTCGAGAGACATGTACGTGAGCGTTGCGATGTTATGCTTCAGGCAATACGGGAGAATGTCGTGCTCGGCATCGCGGCACAGCATGCTGTAGCGGAGCTGATTGCTCGCGACCTCACCTGCTGCGTCGTTTTCCTTCAACTCATCGAGACTTACGTTCGATACGCCGATGGCCCGGATCTTGCCCTGGTCCTTGAGGTCCATCAGGCACGCCATGCTCTCCGAAATGGGCGTCTTGAGTGGTTCCATGGCCGGCCAGTGGGTCTGGTACAAGTCGATATGGTCGGTCTGGAGACGGCGCAGGCTCTTTTCGACCTCGTCCCGAATGGTTTCGGGTTGCAGGCTTCGATAGAGCTTGTGACCATCGAAATCGGCAAAGAATGCGCCCCGTTCGTCGTCCACCAGCAGGCCGCATTTCGTTGCCAGGACCACCTTGTCCCGGCGGTCGCGAATGGCTTTGCCGACAACCTCCTCGCTGCGGCCCCGCCCGTAGGACGGCGCGGTGTCGATGAGCGTGATCCCGGTGTCGAGGGCGGCATGAATCGCCCGGATGGA
>CAZFOG010000002.1:0-56442 GCA_964520685.1 uncultured Nitrospiraceae bacterium
ATCCTTTTTTCTTTCCCCCAAACCTTCAACTGCTAATGGTTCAGCCCCTTGCAAATCCATACATAGTAAATCAATGTGATTTATATTTTGTAATTGCATAAATGTATCTAATCGAACTGCCCCAACCTCTATTTCTTTTTGAACAAGCCCTCTGGTATGTCTAAACAAGGAAGAAGCTCCAATATTCTTATCCGGACTTTTCCGCATATCCGTTGGATAAAATTTTACTCTTCCGTCAATATTAGTAACCGCCATATTTGAGAATAATATTTTCTCATGCCCTTCTATATTTCCCAAACAAACTGGAATGCTTTCCGGATTACATTCAAATGAATATATTACATCAGGATTAAAGAATTCTTCAAGAGCAATTGTATCCAATCCATCACGACTACCACATTCAATAATAGTATGGATTGATCTCTTATCAATCAAACGTGTAAAGCCCTCATATAAATAATCTGAATTCATTTACTTGTATATAAATGTAAGTTCTTACTGTGAATATGCAAATTGTTAATACGATACCCCATATCTCCGTAAATGAGACATGGTATACGTAAATGATCTTGATAAATCCATGTAAGTCGGACTTCTGGTATACCTTTTATCCAAACTCCTACATAATGATCCTGTGGAGTTGCTCCTGGACCTTCACTGCGGGTTCCTCCCACATATTGCCCCCAAGATGCCGGGTCAAACAAGGAACCAAAATCATCGAGCTTATAATTCATTGGAGGAACAGGCATCGTTGGGAACGGGCGTAATTTAGAATCAGCATCGCTGGCGTAAACCCGCATCAATGTCATTTCATTAACCATGTCCATACGAAACTTTTGTAAAACTCCCTTTACCCCATACTCAAATAATAGAGTAAGGAAGTAAGTATTCATATGCTGTAATGCTTTATAATCTTTGAAAAATGCAAAACCAGTCATGCACTTGTCCGGTCCCCCAATAGTCATCCCAATTTGATAATTCTTCTTGATGTATTGATGATATTCATTTAAATCATAATATATCAAAACGTCATTCTCGAAATGATATACATTTAATAACTGCCTCAAACGCATAAAGTTTTCAATATATATCAAACGAGTGGCAGCAAGTGTCCAAAAGTCATCAGAAGCCCTTCCAAACAACCTCTCAAATTCAGTTACTCTTTCACAATAATAATCATCCTTGTTGACAGAAATAATACCATACTTAGCAAATATTGGATTATCTAAATGACCGTAATCAGTAAGGAAATATACAGGCGTGTTTGGATTAAAATATCGAAACTGCCGAAA
Organism: uncultured Nitrospiraceae bacterium; assembly: GCA_964520685.1. Lineage (GTDB taxonomy): Bacteria > Hydrogenedentota > Hydrogenedentia > Hydrogenedentales > SLHB01 > UBA2224. The sequence continues at coordinate 1,293 of CAZFOG010000002.1, forward strand.
GTTGTCTTCCAAGAATGTTGGAAACTCTTTCCCACTATGAAACATTACTACTCTCATAACCAACTATGCATTGTTAATATATCATATCCTTTACCCCTATTCTGCTTGATATGCTGCTTAAGCTCATCATCCGTCCACTCTCTTTTTAAAGCTCTTGAAAGAACGTTAATATGCTGATATTGATAAAGTGTAGGAAAGTATTTTGTTACATAATTTCCATACAATTCATACTCGGAAAATCCAGAGGCATCATTAGCTTTATTGATATGTTCTACACATCTATCAAAGAAAGTGTAACTATCAATCCCTAAACGAACAAGCATATCACTTATGATATCCTTCTCAAAATACATTATCTCACTTATGAAAGAATGAGGATAAACCCTATCAAGATTTACAACATCTTTCATTAAGTCAAAATATGGTTGATGTAATTGATCGTTTCCAAGATAGAATATAGGACGCTCTTCATTTACTCTCAATGGTGTGCATATAAAAGCATCTGCATCCACTACCAAATAAGCATCAGATGTACTTTCTTGAAATAGTTTAATAAACTGTTGCCGATACCATCCATGCCGATGTGCCATGTTGATACGATAGATATCAAAATCACACTCTTGTGTATCTGTCCATGTAAACACATCTTTACGTGGCAAATATTTGGCAGGGATTGGAATTGGAGAGATATAGACAAACTCATCAATTCTGTCTACGTTCTGTATAATAGACTCATAGTTGTATTTGAGTTTATTAAAATCCTTCGGAGCCACTGTGATTAATACATCCATCACGATAAGTTTATATGCATCCAATCTTCCCGTAACATACGCTGCTCATGTATAACTGCCCCATTTACTCTCGTTTTATTCCAATTTTTTGGAGCAATAACTGTAGCATTCATTGATAGGTAAGCAGCCCACCAAGAGAAAGTAGAATTTGCAATAATAAAGTGCTTACACTCCCTCATTAGTTCAAACTCTAAATAATCTTCTGGTAATTCAACAAAGTAACAATCTTCAAAATTATTACGGCACCAATCCAAATCATCACTAAACATGAATACTTCAATATCTTTTCTCATAGCATCCAAATACATCAAAGCATTTTGGTAATACTGAAGTGGCAATACTAAATGACTCGGATGAATAAGGTAATCTCCTCTACGAACGTGAATTGCTACTGCTTTGCAGCTACGTATTTTATCCCTCCATTCAATAAATTCTGGAGTATGATATTCTTCTTTCACATGAAATCTCTGTCGAAATTCTTCAATCAGTTTAAAATTATACAGATCAGCATTTTGCCAATACCCACTAAAATAAGTATTATCAGTATATAATGAAGGAGTACAATCAAATCGCTCATTCTCCTTTCGTGTATTCAAATATAATGTTTTTGAAACAATAATATCAAACTTATCTAAAACATATGGACGAGGAGGCACTCTTGGCACAGAATACCAAGAGAGGTCATACCCAGTAGAACATTTACTGTATTCTTCAACCACTCTTCCAAAAGCATATTGGAATAACTGATTGCCCAAACCTCCCATAACTTTAACCACGTTCATCAAATATCTGCTTTATAGTCATTTTTGGAAAACAAGTAATTTCACTATTTGCTGATACATTAATTATCTGAACTCCAAGTTTTTTAGCATCCTCTGCAATAACAGGGAATCCTTGTAAATGCCTTGCAAATGGAAGTTTCCGCTTCCTACGGTCATCTGATACCGGACCTTTACCATAAAGGTCATGCCAATGTTGCATTCTATTACCGTCTATATTCATATCGAATCCAAGTAACATAATGCGTTTTGCCCCAAAATGAACTGCCAAATTGATTGCAGCCGCTCCCGTGTTACCATTCCAACTAACCATTGTCGGATTTGTACTTATCCCTTTGGACTTTTGCCCATCCCTACCAAGTGTTTTAACCCAATGTTCAGCTTTACTTACAGGATTACATGATATCCGTAAACCGGGAAAGGTTGCTAAATTAGAACGTTCCTTGGCAAAATATCCACTATCTCCAAAGATAACAGCATCTATCCAATCTCCAATACGGTAAGACATATTTACCGCAATTACATGCTTATCATGAAGTAGCTTCATATAAGGAGAGTAGGCGGATGGTGGGAGAGTCCCAGCAGTCACCTTACGGATGATCTCTTCTGGAACATCAAACTGACGGGGAACAGACGGTCCTCCCCCAATTATCCATGCATCGCCACCGTCCCATATATGAGGAACTCGCCACATCATCATGAAAGGTCTTTAACCAATCTTTCTGCTGTCGCTTTTGTAAGAGGCAGCTCATTCATCTTTTTTCCATTAGGACCAATGACATCGAACATGCTCTTACTCTTTCCCCTTGGAACCACTTTATATGCCGATTTTACGGGCTTCACTGCCGGAATTTCCGGAGCAGGTGGAAGTTCTTCCAATGGCTGAACCATATTCCGGAATGCTTTTGGAATCTCACTTGCGCGAGCTTTAAAAGTAGCTCCTGGAGGAACTAATTGCTTTGGCAGATGTAATGATCCTCCACCAAGTTTTCTCCACTTGATTACCGGATCAGGATCAACAAATACAGGTTCCGGTTTCTCATCTTCCACTTCCGGAGTTTCCGGAGTTTCAGGTGCTTCCGGAGTTTCAGGTGCTTCCTCATTCTTTGGAAGTTCCTCGCCATTCTTTTTTGTACGTTCCATACCTTTTTGTTTTAATTAAAAGACTTGATTAGTCTTTATTTATTATGCAAGATGGACTATACCAGTCTTACCATACGCATCAGAACGAATCTGAGGAACCTGAATGGTCATTACCTTGAACTTGGTAACCATTCCACCTTCTTCTGACCACTGAACGTTCTGAAGACCCATCCCCCGTACAAGACGGATAACGTCACGGGTCATCTGAATAAGAAGAACGTTATCATCAGCAAGAGTATCAGAAACTTTGATTTCATTTACCCCAGCGATTTTGAGAATCCTCTCACGAATTGTGGTCCCCGGAGTGGTTGCGTCATAATCGGCATCCAAAACGGTTTCATAATTCGTCGGGATATACAGAGTCCACGGACCATAATGGTAATTGTCTATACTGGCCTGCTTCATTTCGAGAACATCCTGTATAATCATTGCTCCGGTCATACCTGAATTATCCCAAGGAATACTCAGGTTGACTCCTATACGGTCGGGGAAGTTTACATAACTGTAAATCGCATTGCGAAGACGTGAATCCTTCTCTCCAAACGTATATGTGGTATCAGTGAAAAGAAGAGCTTCCAGCTTCTCCAGTACCTTACGAGCAGCCCTCTCAGCCATCGTAGTATCAAGGGGATTCCCCAAATTACGGCTGGCAGCGAGTTCCCTTGTATTGATCTCGTATTCTGCGTGGATGATCGGCAGAGGCAAATAATTGTGCTGGAAAGTAACTCGGTCGTTCTTACCTCTGGTAATACCGTCCATTGTCATTTCAGCCTCAAGTGCCTCGTTTACATCATGCCATTCGAGTACGGTGGTACCCATTGCATTTCCGAGATTGTACACGAGATTCTTAGCAGTGAGGTCTTCAATCCCACCAAGCCTTGCACGAGAAGGTTCCATGATAGCTTCATCAAGTGCTTTCCACTCTTCCCTGCGGAGAGTAGCACCTGCGTTCACTACCATAGTTTTCCAACTCTCTTTCTTCTTGGGATTGCCCCCCATATACACAGTCACACACGACCTTCCATACTGGTCGATAAACGGACGCATACGGCCAATATCCAATTTGCCGTTGTTTGCCATCATGCGAGCTACCTGCCCCTGACTCTGTCCGTTGCCAATCAGATCAACATTGACATCCATTGTATTTTCCTCCTTTCTTTAAATTATACGAACTGCGATCCTTCTGTTAACAGAAAGGAAGTTGATATCACTGTCCTCTGATCCTGCAGCAGCACTTTCAGTATCAAGGCTCACGCCTATGATAGCATTCTGATAAATAGCATTCTGAGAGCCTTCATCAGGAGTGTGTTTCTGCAGATAACCAGCTCCATTAGATTCGACGAAATCGCCCACGGCAATAGTCTGTCCATCAGCAAGAATACCATACACTACGTCTCCACGTGTAGGAACCCAGCAACGTACTTTATCGCCAATTGCGTAATTTTCATCTATTCCCTTGCCCTGAAGAGCATCCTCAATGGCAAACATCGGGAGAGCATTTCCACCAGCAGTAGCATGGACTTTCACCTTGTTTCCGCTGGTAAGTTCAATCAGACAGCCGGGATAAATGGTCGCGGCTTCTGCTTCATACTCCTCAAATACATTGGAGTAATTTTTCAGTATTACTGTATTTTTAGCAGCCATGATTCATCCTCCCATTATTCAATATCAATACCAGCAGGAGTAAGAATTTCTTCTTCTCCAGCATTAATAATAGGTGCCCCGGCTCCAAGTGAGTAATCTACCACCTGATGGGTTTCCTTCTTCTGCACGGATTTATGTACTCGGACAAGAGTATCATCATCCATCTTGTTCAGTCCTTCTTCAGTCCACGTTCCCTGTTCGGTATTGGCCTGAATCTCAGAGATCATCGTCCGCTTTCTCTCCGCACGCATATTCGCAACAAAGGCGAGGTCTGCTTCCTGCTGCGGAGTAAGCTTGTTCACTTCAACTTTCTTCTCGACCTCTTTCACGACCTCAATTGGCTTCATTTTTTCCAACTGATCTTCGGAGAGTGTCTGAAGAAATTCCCTGTCATTTTCGGTCCAGCGACCCTGACTGTTTGCAATCAGAGCATCAACCTTCTCCTTAATGCAGGGGGCGCATTCTTTGCTCATTTTTACCTCCTTTTTGTTAGTACTTAAATTATTAGTCACATACTCCACCTTACGATGGACTTCAACAGGATTTCCTACCAATTCGATTTTCCCACTCTCATAGGTATAGTCCTGTTTATACATTTTGGTTCCTTCTTTGGAACTCTTTGAATACACTACATAAGCATCAAACATCTCTTCGAGATAGGAGTAAGATTCATTATTCTCCAATCCACGAAGAGCGGCATACATTGCATCCATTTTCTCCCGAAAACCCGCGTCAGCATAATCTCCGATTGATCTTGGAACGACTCCTTGCCGATTTAAAGCCAGAATAAGGTCTCTGCCTTTAACCGTACCATCTACTTGTATTTCCATTGTATTGTCTTTATTGGTTCGTATTCCGCAACCATCTGCGCAGGAACAAGCTCCTACGAATTCTGTAAGAATGGCAAGGTGGTCCGGGCGGTAGTTTAAAGCAATAGCTTTATACTCTTCCCCATTCCACGTGCCTTCCTCCTCAATTTCTTCGCTGAAAACACCTACACTTACTTCAATCAATTTGTTATTGATAATGTCCTCAAGAATTTCCGGAGCGATAGAATTTAACTTATCTTCATCCAACCATGCTTCCGCTCGTAATTTAAAACCATCCACATTGGTATTATACACACGTCCCACCGTACGGGAATCTATAACATCCGGATCATTTGCAGAAATAGGAATGCCCTCAGTATCCTCTGGGTGATCAATCACCACTGGAATACCATTCCAAGAAGCCGGTATTTTTCCAAGTTCGTCAATCTTATGTAACAAAGGGCCATGACTACCACTATGAACTCCTTCTACCATCATAACAACTGGTACAACGTAGCAAGGCTTATCCTGATGAACTGTCAGGGTAACTTCATAATCAGACTCAGGCCTATTTTTATAAACAGCATACGAATTACTATTAGCATTCAATACGCTATTTGCCTGCTTTATTGCTTTAGGAGCACAATCTTCATCTGATCCCCCATCTTTCATGCATTTAGCAAGAACAGCATTAGCAATGCGAACCCATTGTTTCTTCTGCTTATCAGATAAACCTTTCTTATGTTTATCTACATCATCTACAGTCCACGGCATGGCTTTATCCTCCTTACTTTACGTTATACTTTTCAAGTTCTTCAATATATGGTAACGCTATACATCTACACTGCGGATGTAAAGGTATCATTGGTTCTATTTCATCAAGAGTAAATATTTTTCCTTCCAAATTAGCACACTTTATACAAACCCTATCATCTCCTGCTGTTTTCCATTCCCCCTTTACCGTGATGTTTAAAACCCTCCAATTTCGATATTCTTGTATAGTAGCTAAATGATGTGCTCTTATAATCTCCGTACGAGCCAAAATTTCAGCCCTTCGTCTTGCTGGAATAAATCTACCTAATGTATCTGTAATTCCCAAAGAACCTACATTTGAACCATCTATGGCCGATACCAATTTTCTTGCCAACAATCTAGGAGCATCCCCATCTATCAATCCTTGCGCTAATATACGACTTATTTGATAATCCATTGTCTCTGTAATACCTTTTAAATCGGTAAATATTCTCGTAAAGAGCAATCCTACCCGATCCAAGTGAAAAGGAGTTCCCATAACGATTTCAATTCCTCCAGCATCATCTATGGAAGGTATTTGCATTCCCTGTCGAATCATCTCATATCTAGCCCGTATAACTCCCCTTTTATAAGAATCATAGATATATTTATTCATCCAGGCCGCTTCTACCGAAGTTCCTACCTGTGACAAATTTATTACCGTTACTAACTCAGATTCTATCTGCTTTTGTAACCACTCCATAAATTTTACCACTTTTTCTGAGCTACGCGCATACGCAAAAGCCTCTCTGGCCGGAGGTACTACTTGTAGTATATGCGGCCTTTCCTTAAGTCCAAAACAATCATTTTTATAAACTCCAGTCACTATACCTGCCATAATCGCTTTAAACCGACGATTCATATCACTAGCAAAGAGATTTCTCAACGCAGTAGTATTCGTTGGATCGTAATTTCTACGCTGGATTTCAGTATAGGTCGTTACAGTATTCATTACTTCTTAACCGGATTGGTTTTTTTCGTTCCCGGTTTAGCAGGAGCTGCTACTGGAACAGGTTCAGGCTCCTCTAAACTATCCACTATTTTATTATAAAGCTCTTCCTTGCTTATCATCTCATCCCTAAGTCTTGTGATGTAATTGATTTGTTCTCTATTCAAACCTAAACACAACTCAAAGAAAGCGTCTGGAGGAAGAATTGTCTCAGCCATTGGAGTATATGTGTACTCTCTTATAGCCGTAGCTCTTGATTTTCCGATGTCTACACGGGCCTTCTCACTAAGAGAGTACAAATCATTCCATTTTATTGTGTAATCCCCTGTAACAGGAGTAGGTAAAATCCCATACTTAATTAAAGCATCCACAAAAGGTCTTAAAATATGTGGCTCGGCATGATCTTCCCGACGAGCCTGTACATATTCTTTCCATTCAGAAGTATCCTGGGTGCTTGCGAGTTCTCCACGCTCACTTCCCATTAATACTCTCTGTGGAATACCAGTTATAGCAGAAATACAAGAAATCTGAACGTCAAAATGCTCTTTAGGACTAGCTATTTGCTGTTGAAGAGCTTGTATATCAATTCCTTCGTTTATAAGAAACCGTCGGAGATTGTTTTCATATTCATTTATTTGTTGTATCAAATCCTCCCTCATTTCTTTGGTAAGGGTATATTCATCCGCGACCTTTCCTTCATATCCTGGTCTGGCTCCCCTCCAAAACATCTCGGCATCTCCCCCCACTAACTTTTCGATATCCATCAATCGATTATACACTACTTCCAAACGAGGAGTTCCATATACTTCAGATTCTAGAAGATCATCTGTAACATGAACTACTCTAGTGTAATGTACTTTTACATCTGCCGTACCCCCATTCGCTTCTTTAACTGTTATAGTATAATACAACGGAAGACCATATCTTGGATCAGTAGGAGAATTCACTAATTCCGAAATGCCCGCACTATTTTCTCCAAAAGGTTTAACATAATGAAGCTTACGAGGCCCCTCTTTAACAGGCTTAGCAAATCCTTCCCGACTTCCTACATCATCCAACCCAAGCAATAACACCCCATACCTTCCTAAACCAGTCAAACGATCTACACGAGCTAATTTTGTTTTGAATTTCATTTTACGATCTAGCTCAAACCATGCCTTTTCAAATTCGGTATCATTCTGCTCATCTGTTTCTACCAATTCTAAAGGACCTTGCCATGTTGCTCTAACAGGACGGTCTACGATCGCCTTCGCCATATCCTGTCGAGTATATCGAGAATAAAAATCTTTAAACTTTATCTCTCCTGGAGGATACCCCAAAGCTTGATATAAATCCCGCTCTCCACCATATTGAAATCCCAATAGAGAGTTGAGCACCCCTCTATTTAAAAGAGAACCCTCCAAACTAATCTGATTTGCTTGAAGTGTGGCCGATTTACCTATCCTTTTCATCTCTACAAGTTTTTAAGTAACCCCCGGTATATTTCAACCGGGGGACTTTTCTTAAGCAGCTTTCTTTACCGAGCCAAACACTCGTGCTTTTGTTGTATTGTACGGAGGAGCAAGGAAAGTACCACCAAGATAGGTAAAGGTAGCCGCCAGAGCCACTTTCCACACAATACTCCAAATTACAACGCCTTCAATAATATACGTACCCACTGACTGCAATACCGCAGTGCCAAGGGCAATTAGAACACCTGATGCAAGGTTAATCCAACTGAGTGCCCCCACAGGAGAATCAGAATGGAGAACATCAACCAGGTTCTTTCCTGTGTACGTCAGAATAGTACTGACTGCTGCAACTGCAAGAAGAAGATAATCAATCGGCGTCTGTGTAAAAGCCGTAACGATTACTGACATTAAGGCCATGAATAGACCTTTGAAAAATTGCTGTGTTGTCATGACAATTTGTTTTAATTAGACAATAAAGGAATATTTTGCAACATTACATGAATTTCATCATCTGGCAAATAATCATCAAATACAAGTGCTTCATCTACCCCATCAATCTCATCACCAGAAATATCATTTAATTGTGTTCCATGGGAAGAGTTATGCAAAATTAATGTCTGACTAGACCCAATGATTTCATTCTTTAACGCTGCCGGACCATCAAGTGTGGGGATCTGATTGAATTCGAGTTGGTAAAGAATAGTAGCAGACATACTGAACCATTCCTGCCAAGTCATTTCCTTTTCAAAACCACGACGTAATCCATAGGATAAAGCTCCCATGTACTTTTTGATATCGGTAAAGTATGCATCAGCCGCAGTCTGATGTTCTTGGCAAGCACTGATAACCAACCAACGTAAATAACCAGAACGAAATATCTGATGATGTACTGGCATACCAATATGAACCCCAGGAGTAGGAAGGAAACGATTTCGTACAGGACGCCCATTAAAGACATCGTGTGGATTACCTTTGGTTATTCCCTCAGAGAAACAACTGTCCGCAACCACAACCACGGTTGCCCCCGGACTTAACGAAGCGATTGCCTTTGAAGCAGCCAATTTGTAATTCTTAACTGTTGCTTGATAATCTGTATAACGACGTACATCAATTCCAGGAAAAGCAGAAACAAGTGGTTGTGGGAGAAGATTTGTATCATTGACACAGCCCTTCAAACTATTCCCACCACTATAAACGTTCCTACCAACAGAAATAATACGAAACTCTACAGGATCAAACGGCCTGTCATCAATCTTACCAAACATATTACCAAAACAAGTCATTGCTGAATAATTAGTTCTGCTTGATTAAGAATAATCTTTCCAGTAGTAAGAGGAATACTTATTGAATCACCATAGAGCAGTTGACCACTACGAAAGAAAATAACCATATCTCCTTCATAGATTCTTGCACCCTGTTGCCAATATCCTCTCTGTTTCACCAATTGTATATCAAATCCTGCAACCCAGTAGTCACTCATTGCAATCCCCATATCAAATTCGGTAGGTGTCCCCCACTGCAAACGAAACTCTGGAACGAAGTTGATGAAGTCCTTAAAGTGAGGATTCATTATCATTGAATGAGTGTCGTATCCCAACGCTTGCCATTCGGTAAATGTGTAATGTTGACCCTCTAACGCAAATATAGGATCTCCGTCCTCACACCAATAAATGTTGTAATCACATTCAAACCCTTCCAAACACTCCTCATCCATCACGTTTATATTACGTATTTGGTGACGAGTATAAAAGATGTTATTTTTAATTTTGGTATGAGTAGCCGTCCCAATCACTCCGGCACTTGCGTCCGTATTCATGTACACATCTATCAAACCACGCCAAGTACCTATTCCCGGACCAACATAGGTAGAATCTTCGCTAAAGAATGTATTATTGTATATACATACACCATTCATTCCTTTAACAACAACTCCTACGGCAGGTGGGGAAACGATAATATTGTATGCAACCACTCCAGCAGTATCCGTCAGGCCATTTGACTTACGGATGATCCCCATTGGTACATGATCCAAATAGTTATACATCACCTTGACGTCGGTATGATACCCCGTGAAGATACCATGTGTTATCGTATTACTATCTTGATTCCCAACCCAATTGAATTTATTACCAATAATCTCCGCCCCTTGGAAATTGTTAGTATATGCGGATGGTACTTCCTGTCCAGCTTCCAGCATATAACCGCCAATATTACAAGACTCTACGTAATTATTCCTGAAAATAAACTTTGCAGGATTACTGCGGGGAGTTTGAATACCATATGACCTACCACAGAGATAATCTATAAAAGTGGTATCCACATAGGTCTTCCCTTCCCAAAGTACCGTATCCTGTGCTGTCAGGGTTGTGGTAACAAGCAGTAGTAATATGCCGATTAGCCACTTCATTTTGCTATGTATGAATCATAATTACTTAAGAATGTAAATACTCTTCCACCATACCCAGTAGTAGCATGAGCAGGAGATGTAAGAATATTGAGCACTTTCTGATTGTACTGATCTATCGGACGCATGTCTTCTGGAATCCCTGCTGCCTCCCAATCAAAGTTTGCGTCAAAGAAGGCTTCCTGTTCCGCCAATAGTTTATCAGCAACATCATACATATTGTTAATCACTTCCCAATTATCAGTAATAAGACTGCCCTGTGGAATGATAGTCGGTGGAACAGTATCAACCGCCTTAACCACGAAAAACACCTGAGAAAAGTTGTCAAATGCGTCAGTTGCTGTAATTGTTACGGTAATCTGCGGATTATTGGCATTTAGAAGTGTACCTGCCACCGGGTCCTGCGTAACCGATTTTATTTGGCAATTTTCCTCCACCTTTATGAATTCAGGCGTGGTGTAATCCGGAAGAACTGCCTCACAATTTGTCCCAACCTGTATATACTGTGGCGGAATCTGTGCCAACATACAGGTACAACTGCTGGCAACCAGCAGCACTGCAATAAAACCAATAATCTTTTTCATTTCTCTCTTTATTTGGTTAGTAACTCTTTTAAACGTTCTCTTGCTCGAAGAACCCGCACTCGAATTGTTGAGGAAGGTTCTTGGTACTTGTCAGCAATTTCATGAAATTGCAATCCATTAAAGTAATACTCCTCAACCATTAGCCGAGTTTTACACTTTAACTTTGACACTGCCCGTTCTACCATCTCCATCTGCTGATTGTAAATAAATAAATCCTCTGGCGTTTCTACTCCATAAGAAATAAACTTACAATCTTCAGTAAGGGTAACTTCAGTAATACGTCTATTCTTTGTTCTTATAAAATCAATACAGTTATTCTTTGCTATGGAAAACAACCAAGTACTAAACTTATTTGTTGGTTGATAATACTTAATCTTTAGGCAGGCATCCTCAAATGAATGTGTCATTAACATTTCAGCATCATCTTTGTTATTGACAAAAGAATAGATCATTACATACAACGATGTTTTAAAACGACTTACCATCGCTTTGTATGCTTCTGGATCACCCTTCCGCAAACCTTCTACCACTATATGCTCTTCATATTTCATTCTACAATCTCAAAGTGGGAAGCGTCCCAAAATTTTGTATCATCAACATCATCATCCATATCCCAATCTGCACCAGAACGGATATGATGTGTAATTCTACCTTCAGCCAACAACATCTCAGCAATTCCCATCACAAACCCTGCAAAGTTGGAAGACTGTAATTTCCCCCAATCAATAGCAGTGCGTTCGTATGGAGCAGCATCTACCGCCAAACTCGGCCACTTATTGTGCTTGGAAAGCGGCCACGGTTTTTCAGAGTTTCCGGCAGCATACGCCTCATTCTGCGCAATCTCCCCACGATGCCCACAAACGATAGTACAGTCATAATATTTGATGACCTCATTAAATAAAGTCTGTAAATCTTCGTGACACGTGCCCAAACGACTCTTTGATATGTTTGAATACTTTGGCATATCAATTCCCTCCAGATAATATAAAAGCAGTTGCGATAGCGGAAGCAGATAATACCGCAGTAATTACCATATTGACAACATCTCTTGTTTGTAATTTCATTCTTGCAATAGTCTGAGATTCTATCATAAATTTCATTACTGCGGAGAGATTGGTATTCATATCTTTCAGCAAATGATTCATATTTCTCTGCTCATCCTTAATCATTATCAACTCTCCCTTTATTCCAGGCTTTCCATTACCATCAATGTCCTCATCAATGCTGTCCAAACGCCTGCTAATAATATCAATCTCCTTTGACTTTGTACACGGTTCCATCAGTTCCTCCTTTCTTTAAACATTTGACTTATCTATATCTGACAGTTCTTATGAATTTACATAAAATGAAGCAGTATAACCTGCAGCAGTATAATACCCCTTAATAAGATCAATTAAAACTTCACCTTCAGAAGAAACCTTTCCCATCGGGGTCCCCTCAAGGCTATATGCACAATTATATAATGGAGCATGTGTACTTATCCAATCTTCTATATCTTCTAATAATGCATGTAAATGAGCATCATCTACCGAATTACTATTAAAATTATATACACTCAGTCTATGAAAAGCCCCCCTTGGAAGATCAGTAAAATGACATCCACCAGCACAATTGATTGCTATTCCGGTAGTCCTTAAATCATCTGGTATAATAAGCCCGGACCAATCCCCATAAAATCCTACAGGATGATATGAAATTAAACTAATCATATGTGTAGGAAATTGTGAAGCAACCCAAGGGAGTACATTAGTCATATCCCCAGATACGTATCCTATAATTTGAAAATGTGCTATAGTTCCAGGCAGGTTCCAATTACTGATATCTCCATATATACCTATCCCATCTTGAGTTGTTGTAATTTCACTTTGTAAATGAATATCCCAATACTGAGCAGGGAACACCGCATTTGTTATATCTATTGTTATATTATTTCCCCCAAAGTGACATCCAATACATGTACTTGGCAATTTATTAGGATACCAAGCAGTAAGATTCCCAACAAAGTCATTATCGTAAAGATGTGCCCATCCAAGATACTGTGGTAATACCCATTTTTCTATAACAGTATCATGTAATATCTCATATTGACTATACCACTCAAATTGTAACAGATAATCCACATCTCCCGTAAAATGTACCCAATATATGCCAGTAGAAGTATAATCATGTGTAATTTGGGCAAGTACTGTAGAAGTAAAATTTGTAGTAGTACCATCTCCCCAATTTATTACTAATGTATATCCCCCTGTGTTCATAGACATCTTTACCATTTTGATTTGTCTTAGAGTTGTTTGATCAACTCTAAATGACAGTAAAGACATAATATTAACAGAATCACAATAATCAGAATATAACGTTCCAGATTTAGCTCGAACTCTATATGTCAAAGAAGAATTCTGCCAAGCATGATCTACATATGTAGTTACTCCAGCAGCAAGCGTGGTTATTAATACCCAACCACTAACACCATCACGATAATTGGAGGTTTCACAATATATCTCGTGTTCAGCAACTCCATCAGTATTATCAACAAACGAAATTGAAGCATGATCCTCTTCCCATACAACTGATAAATCAGATGGAGAGTCAGGAGTGCGCCTTGCATTATCTTTCCAAATAGCAAGTTTGTGAATATAAGTATTACCCAACCTTGACTGTAATTTTATGAACACTCTTTGAGGACCAAAGGCTTGTGCATAAAACGGCATCTTATGAAATGTCCAATCAACATCAGAAATATTGTTTTGATAACTACTATAATCTGCATATAGTCCATTATTGAAAGTAACATAAAACTCACCCTTTGTCCAAAACTGAAAAAAGTATAATCCTGTTTCCGGGGGTACAAAATCATAGAGCATATAAGAACCTTGTGGAATACGGGCAACATTTGTCCCATCTATACTATTATTCATAGTTTCAGTGGCATCAACAAATACAGATGCCACAGTATCTCCCCCTCCAGTTATTCCCCAAACCTCACCGGAAAGACCACATAAATCATCACGTAAATCACCATTCTTAATAAAATTAACTCTTGAAGTATTTAATGGCTCGTTCAATACTTCTTCCATCCCCAATGACTCCCACCCATTTACTTGAGCCCATTGTACAAATTCAGCCATCGTATGATAACTTCTATCATGAAATCCTTGTAAAGTTCCATCCGCCGCCTTAACTACTGGATTTTGAAAATAATGTGTATATAATTTCATTGTTTTCCCACGCAAAGCATTCCGTAACATATATTTCTTTATGTCAAGAATAAGTTCGGCTTCATTGGCATAATCTAAATAATTCCCATCATAACTAATTGCAAGTGACATTTCTCTTGGGTAGTCATACCAAATTCCATCAAATATTACTTTAATACTAACATCTCGAATATCGCAATCTACACCAGTACACTCAATTAAAAATTCTCCAAGCGCATTATTAATAGTAGTAATTTTTTTAGAAAATACTAAACATTCATCACGCTTATCATCACTATCTAATGAATATATTCTAAGGAATAAATTTCCCAGCCCATACCGATTTAATGAAATTTCATACCATTCCCCTACTACACATGGATTATCAACTATAGCTGATGTAATTTCATTTGGATATATTGTGTCTGCTTGAAAATCAATAGAATCATCATAATATCCAAATTTTATTACCCCTACCGGACAATTTCCTGTTGTTCGTAAACACTTAACCTTAAATGAAACTTCCAAATTAGAGGCTTCCATCCAATCTTTATTTTCTCCAAGATCAAATGAACCATATGCAGTATCTGCATACCCAGACATACGTTGTACAACTGACCACCCAGCACTACTATCCTCACTACTCTCTTCAACCACACTACAATTATATTGAGCACCAAAAACACTAACTCCATTTATAAGGTTATCTGTGTAAGTATAATTTTCACGATTCCAATGTGCTGGAGCAGGAAACCAATGGGTACGTAAAGTCGGATGTAGTAAATGCTGATGAAATATTGTATAATACATTAGCCAACCCGGATTATCTCCTAAAATACCGGTGTCTATAAAATGCCATGCCTCTGTTGAACTTGTATTGCCGGACTCTTCCCCACGAGACCTCAATGCAATATTAGTAGCTGCAAAAAACCATTCCCACCATAAACTATTATCATCCGAAGCGGAAGGGGTCATACCATCTGGATATGGAATACCATAATCATTATGTAACAATTCAATATTATGCAATGCTTGAGAAGATATTTTAGAATACCATGCCCCTATAGTCCCCATATCTTCTTGTACATTATGGTTTGCTATTTCTTCCGGAGATCCATTAAGATATGCCCGATAGCCCTCCTCATAAGTAGCGAATTGCCAAAATGAAGGGGTAATACCATGAAAGGCAAAAGTTAAATTACCTAAAGCAATTTGTTCTAACCACACTGCATCCAAAGTAACATCCCACCCAGTATGTACTTGAGCCCTAAAAGAATAATCCCCCGAATTCATTTCCTTGACAAAAGTTCCAAATAATGGACTATCACCATCTGTAGCTCCAATTCCATCAACACGAATATGATACCTTAATGGAATCACCCCAAATCCATTAACATAATCCTCCATAGTATCGGATTCAGCAGCCGTTACTATTAGATTGTAATATGCATTGTTAATATGATTATCAAGAAATATCTTTTTCCCATATGACGGATAAAATTGATTGAGATTCAATTCATTTGGGATACCAGCGGTATATAATATTCCATTAATATCCGCTGCAATAAGAGCCACTTCAGTTGGAAGTTTTACTTTTACTTCACACCCATTATGAGCATTAATATATGATGGATTTAAAGGCGCCTTGCCTAAAGCATCTAATTGTTCCCCTGAGGAAGATCCATCAAATACAGGAATACTCATATACCCAGTAGGTTCGTCACGGATATGATCGGAAAAAACTATCCCATCTTTAATAAGATATGAATATATTCCACCTATCTTATAATAAACATTCTTTAAAATCACAGAACGACAAAGGGATGTGGCAGCATTACCAAATCCCCAATAACACATTGCGGTAGTCCGCTCATCCTCCGTCTTTGCACCAGAAGATTCATCCACCATTTCAAGTAATTCATCTTGAAAATAAATTTGGTAATTCTCAGAATCAGCAGCACCACAACCATTATAAACAATTCGGAACTTTAACCAACCATCTAATTCCGTCCCGGTATATTCCTTTACAATCCAAAAACCATCACGGCAACCAAATGCTATCGTTTTATCAGCCCGATCTACCAATAATGAATTAACATAAGTAGACGTTGGTGCATAAAAAGTCATTATAGGTACTTTATACGCTGTTGCTGACGTAAGTGGGAATCCTTCCCAATAGGCTTCCCAAGCGTGATTATTTGTACCTATTACATTAACACTACCTGCCCATAATCCCCTGCGATATGTCTGATTAATCACTACGGGATAAATAGAGCATCCCTCTTGTAAATTAAGCAATAGACTATCCTGCGTTGACCATTGCCAATCAATACCTTCCACTCCTCCAAGTATCCCATAGTTGTTAGCTGAAAATACATAATTTGAATATCCAGTAGTAAATTTAAACTCTTGTCCATCGGATAAAGTAACGGATACAATTTTCTTATTTGGAAGGGCTGAATAATCAAAAACCAAATTGTTGCCAACAATAGATACCCCCGTCGTTGTATCAGCACGATTCACTTGTGTTACTGACAATCCTGACAATGAAACTTCAGGAGTGAATGTAACATTTCCTAAAAACTCTATACAATAACCACCAACAAGATCAGCATCATATCCATTATCAGAACCATCTATCCATTTATTAGTATTAAAGTCAAAATAGGTGCTTTGAAATAATATATCCTCTTCTTCAGAACTTAATATATCCTCTTCTTCAGAACTTGATATAGCCTCACTTGGTAAGTCACTATATTCATCCATTAAGATTTCACCCGTAATTTGAACTGTTATATTAGCACTAATCTTATCCGCTGCTTCATTGGTAATTGGTAATTTTGTGACGAACCCCATAAAAAACATAGAGGTTTCATATTCATCAGGTAGTAAAATACAATAATATGCCTGAGTATTCCTTTCAAAATCCCCTTTTAACAATTCGTAATTATCACGAGTGAAATTCATAGCAAGAGAAATTTCACCTCCCACCTTAAATCCTGCCGCAAATTCACGATATCCATCTAAAGTGGCAAAAGAAGTAACATCAATATTATCATGTGATCGGTTTGGTCCAACAATAGCATTTACATCAGCAATGGTTTCCCATTGAGTACTCTGACTATTCCATCGCTGAAATCGTGTACTTACTCCCGTAAATGCTTCACTTGCCATTATGTGATGTTATTAATTAAAGGGATTCTAAAATTTGGAACTATATCTCCTCCAGCAGTTAATAATCCTCCTGCACTACTTGAATTATAAGAAACTACGATTTCTTCCCCAGCAGTTACATTAGAATTTAATAGAAGGTTTATTCCTTTATCATCTGACGAATCAATCTCAATATCTATAACGGCATGTCCCGGTACACTGAAATCTCCTGGAAGCATGTCAAGTGACAATGGATCAAGTGACTCATGCCAAGTAACATGAACCCTTAGAGGATCACCATCTTCACATACTGCCGATAAAGGATAATGAACATAAGCATCATTAAGAACATGAAAGAAGGCTTCTTCCTTTGTAGAATCATCTCCTCTTCGTATCATTAATGCTGCCCATTCAACATTAGCATTACTCAACAATGCTGCAGTTGCCCCCAAAGTAACTCGATTGAATGGTCTTGTCCCAGCATCACCAGTTATCTCTGGATCTTTATTCCAATGCATCCATGAATTAACCCCATTAAAACAACCGATAAATATATTATATTGACCCAGAAAAGTACTGTCAAAATTACTGCTCAAAGTTGCTCCTCCAGCCATAGATACTCTATTGAGACCGATTTGCCGTAATCCACTTTCCACTGTTCCAAAAGTACCTAAACGATCGTTGCTGGCAAAGCTAACAGCCTTAGCTATTGCATAAAATGTCCATGGCGTATTAACTGGAGTGCTCATAGCAGCTACCGTTTGCAAGACATCATCTTGCCCATCAAATAAAACACCCGTTGCAGTTTTCGTAGGACGGGTTCCGTCAGACCCAACTTCTAACAAATCCTGCCCGCTACTACTTATCAAATCTGCCCACGATATAACCTTATTAGTATCCTCTACCGTAATATCTTCATCAAAGACATATAATACCTCTGTAAGACCATCATCATTTATTACAGCAAGAAGCTTCTCATATACAGAATCACCACTTGGTTCTGGAATTGGTTCTTCACTCTCAGCTGGAATTTCACTCTCTTCGGCAGGAACGGCCGATCCAACATCCAGGATCACCTCGCTTGTTATTTGTATAACAACGTCTGCGGTTACTTTGTCGTCTGCTGTCATCGTTATTGGTAATTCAATTACTAACCCTTCAATTGTAAATGTACTTGGTTCTGAATCATAGTCCGGTAATACAATTCGGTAAGACCGGACATCATCCGACTCAAAATCTTCTTTCATCAATTCGTACGTCTCACGTGTGAAGTTCATGTCAAGAGTAAGAGTACCGCCTTCAGCAAATCCAGTAATGAATTCGTTGTAGCCTGCATCCGTCTCTAATGACGTAACTTCAAGCACATCTTTAGTCATCCCCGGACCATCAATGGAATTCACTTCAGCGATATCATCCCATGAAGCCCCGTTCCAACGCTGGAACTTTGTTCCTACTCCTGCAAACGCTTCACTTGCCATGACCTACTACCAATCAAATCCAAATGTCACACTTCCACTGGTATAATCCGCATCGTCAACAACACCTGCCCGCCAAATAACTCCGGCAGCATTATCATTGATCTTTACTCTCGTTCCAATAGGCCAGTTATCAGTTCCATTCTTTAAGTAATCTGACCACCCAGCATCTCTTGGACACTTGAACTGTAATTTTACTACTACTGTTGACGGAGATGAATCATCCACACTTTCCCTTATGGAAAAATAAAATCCATTCGAGAGTTTTTTGTTTCGGGGAGCTACCTCATTGGTATAATACCCTCCACTACCTTGAGCAGGAGCCGTATCAACGGTAGCATACTCCCAATGTTCTCCAGAACTCTTTGCGTTTGCCATGACCGTATTTATTTAATGCGTTTAACTTTGACTGCTTTCAAACCCTTCTTTCCCTCTTCTACATCAAATTCTACAAGGTCATCCTTCTTGATGACATCTAATGTTCCTGATTTGTGAACGAAAACGTCCTTACCATCATCTCCGGCAATAAAGCCAAAACCTTTTTGTTCATTGAAGAACTTAACTTTTCCTGTCATTGTGTTAATATTTATCTGTTCTGAATACGTCAATAAAAAGAATTACTACAACCCCAAAAATTCCACCGACCCACGTCAGCGTGACATCTGCTATCTCAGGATTACCCGTGCCCCACCACAAATCAATGGCCTCCTTCCCTAAACCTATAAACAGTGGAAATATTCCTGCAATGGCTTTCACCCAATCAGAGCGCAGGTGGGTAATCGGATCACGCTTTCCAAAGATGAGCATGATCAATATGCTAATAACAGCACCGGCAATGAAATGATACAATAGGTCCATTATGTTATCCTCCTTACAAGTTTTTTAAACACCAGCTTGTTAAATGCCCCAGCTGCGGCATCTACCTGGTCCTTATATGTTGAAAATGGGAAAAAACGATGTTCTTCGATGAAGTCCCGGTTCCAGGGAGCTTTCAGCAACCGGATTCCTCCGTTATTTACCTGAACACTATACGAGTCTGCACGTGAAGCTTTATCCCCAGTCGGACGTTCGGCATACACTATGAACCCTGCAAGTCCTAAAATACTAGCCTGTGCAGACTCCTTCCCCCCTGATCCAGGTTCCTGTTCCAACCATATGATAGTAGAGGTTCCATCCATGCGAGCCGTTTCCTGCACAATAGCTTCCCTGCGTTCTGCTGTCCATCGTCCCCGGCGAACGTCCTCAATAATCCACCGGCCACTCATCAACTGCAACATTTTACATCCAACAGTAAAAGCAGACCCCTGTTCTTTGGAACCTGCTTTATCCCAGTACCGGACTGAACGAAGAATATTACTGGGGTGCGGAAGTTCATCAATAATCTCAAAATTTGCAACCTTGAACATTCCACCTCCTGGAGGCGTTGGATCCTGACCGATCTGCCCTGCGTATCCATACTGTCCAAGGTCCGCTTCCAGGTCCTCAAGAACTTTCCATGGTAACCGAACAGGGTCCAACAGATCATCCTTGTAAAATTTGTAGAGTTCAGGTGGATTTATTTTTTCTTTATATCTGCGTGCATCTCCAGGTAGGCATATATGCTTGATGTTATCTTTACGCTTGGACAGGATATGTCCAGCTGGATCGTCCTGATGTAATCTTTGCATGATGAAGATCGTCGGCGTGATGGCTTTATCCGTCTTACGGGTGGACAGCGTTTGTTCACACCAGCGATTAGAAGATGCAAGTTCCAATTCGCTCACCGCCTGATTAGGATTCAGAGGGTCGTCCACAATCAGAATATCTCCATGAAACCCCGTCAGCGTACCTCCTACTGATGTGGAGTACCGGCTACCTCCTGAAACGATTTTGGGAGGCATCCCCTGACGAGCCACTTTTTTCACGATTCTGAAGTTACTTTTAACGTTCTTATCATCCCTGATGTCCAGGTCTGGATACATTTCACGGAACTTTGATGAACGAATTAGGTCACGACAGTACTCTGCACTCTCCAAAGAAAGGGTGTTAGAATACGATGCACAAATAAACCTCATCCAGGGCCATCGTGTCCAACACCAGACGGGAAACATAATTGAACACGTGATGGTTTTCGTAGTTCCGGGAGGAACGTTGATGATCAGGTCGTATTCACGTGCACGACGCTCTCCAACACGGGTTGCAACCTTTTCCAACTCTCCACAAAGGTACTCGATATGCCAGTTGGGATGGAAAGTGTGAGCAGAGGCTATATCCCAGAAATATTCAAGGAAATGGAACAATGAACGATCGTTAAGTGCACGGGAGACAGCCAGTGGATTTTGCATTGCAAATTGCAATAAATCCTTCTTGGACACGACCTGATCTCTCGTTTGCACTTCCATCGTTTCTATCCTAATGCAATACTTTCAGCTAACTGTTTCAAGCCGATCTTTTCCACCAGTTGCAATTCTTCAGTGGAAAGACCGTTGAAATCAAATTTGTTGATGTTGATGTTTGTATGAGTAGTCTCACTCTTGGATACATCGGCCCATAACTGCGGCTGACGTGCACTCAGCCATTTATTTGCACTCCATGGATCTGGAATTACATGCTTGGTAACGATCGTGCGAACCACCTGCCCCTTGATCACATGCAACACCTCCTCCTGAAAAGAGAATCCAACAGCACGCTTATACAGGGAAGCCGCCACCTTGGAATCTGCAATGATTTTTCCTTCATCCAACGCCTCCCGAAGTTCAGGCTTACTCTCCACCCACTGAAGAAACTTATCCTTGGACACTCCAAATGCACGTGCAATATCCTTGTCTTCAGCTCCAAGCAGAGCCATTTCATATGCAATTAATGGAAACCCACTCCTCCACAACACAGGCCGACCAGCTTTCCCATTACCAGACCGTTTCATCTCCAATTAAATTTACTATTGCGTAAATTTAATGGATTTAAACCATATAACAATCCCACTTGAACAATTATTTTTTCGTAATTGAATCCACCTCTTCCCCCATCAACACTCCATTAGGACAATTCCCATCGAACTGAACCCAAAAAAATTTTTTGACTTTATATAATACTCTATTATATATCAACAAATAAAAACACATGAACATGGAGATAAAGAATCCATCTCCAAAAATCCCCCTATAATACCAGAGTAATTACCCTATTACTATCCTATGGATATGAACATGGATATTTACCATATGAACTGGAAACCTGTTGCAAAAACCACTTGAAAACCAAATTTGGACTGCAGATTTTTTACGGGTGCATTCCGGCAGTCCCAGAATTTGAATCTGCCGCTGATGGGGGGTGGGGTGACCGTCTCCCAGTCTATCCACCACTTGCAGCCAGTCCAGGGACCTTCCACGGTACGTGGCCTGTCCGACACTTGCAATTGGAAAAGCTAAATATATGCACCCCGTCCAGTGGCGTTGTTTCGGCGGTAAATCAGTCCAGGCCAACGCACATGCATGCGGTGCACGCCACTCTATTCCGGTATCCTATCCCAGGCCTGCTCCCAGGTTATTTCAACGCCGTATCCGATATCAACGCCGTATCCGTTCTCCTATATCCCGTTATTACCTCCGTTCGGTATATAACGGTATCGGTCTATTATCCCGTTTTAGCCTATTTTCGTGCCGTTTCCGGCAGGATAATACCGTTTTACCTATATACCTATAACCTATCCTATTTTTACGCCGTTATCCCAGTTGACGGGAGGGGAGTTCAACGCTGTTTTTAACCTATTTTACCGATATTCAGTGATTTTATTAGCGTTATAACTATCTGATATTTAAGCTTATATATACGTTTATAATATTTTTTATAAAATACCGTTATAATCTTAAATATTTCGTATATTAGTCCTGAGAAAGAGAGTATAAACGAAAAAGAGGTAAAACGCTGAAAATCAGAGAGATAGCACTCCGGCACCGCAGTCAAGCCTAACACTGCAACCGACTGAAAATAGGATATTCCGCCACCTGTCGTGAGATAGTGCTTTTGCGGAGGAAAGTAAAACAGCGGATTCTTTGAAAAAACTGGGATTATAGCACGGTCCACCGCTCCGCAGTCCAACTCCTCTGGCTTTTCCGGTTAATTACCGGACGGTTTAAGGGATGGATGTGATAAGGTATCCGGGAGATGCAACCGGATACCGCTAAAACGGGCAAGTAAGCTATTAACTCACCGCTCCAACGCTGTAGGCTACAAGGTAAAGAAATAATCCACTTGAGCTGTTGATAACGCTGGGACGGGAGTGCGGAAATAACTAATAATACCGCAGCCGGATATCTTTTCAAGTTATCCGGTATTGGTGCCGAACGCCGGGAGTAATAACAAGGTAATTTTGGCTGAAAGGTTTTTATCTTTTTTAAGGTATCTGAAGAGGTATGCGCAAGTGTACCTCTTTTTTTTTGCCCGTCCTGTTATACCTTATTAACTCCCGTATTACAGGAGGTAATATTTACCTTCATAACTAAAAACCTTATTAAGATGAGCAAAACCGTTATTAATTCGAACGAAACTGCCGCTGAGAGCAGTGTAAACGTATCCGAAACTGCCGCCACTCCGGTTAAAAACAAACCGGCAGCTGGGAAAAAACCGGCAAAAAAGGAAAAGAAACTGCTGAGCACGTTCGAATTTGCCCGCGCAGGCGCAGTCGCGTTGGCAATCCGCCAGCTGAAACTCTCCGGTCACCCTGAGAAGCTTGCCGCAGCTAGTGAAAAAGTTATCGCACTGGCAGACAAAATTTACTCCGAAAAAACCGGAGCACCCTCAAACCTGAAGGAAAGCAAGTGGAATTTCCTTTATGCCACACGATTCCTGAAGTACTATGAACAGCCGGCAAAGAAGTAAGCCAACTGAAAAAAGAGTCCAAGTGACTCTTTTTTTTTGCCCGTCCGTCATCAAAATTAGAGATCATCCGGTGATCTCTTTTTTTATATCGGATGCCTAAATATTTAGCAGTTTTACAGACAAAGATACCGAATATTAAAGAATTCAACAGACCAGTATTCAAAGACATCCGTACACTCACTCATAGAAGGGAGTGCAATGGGTGAGTGAATACGTAAATCCGCTTTGTCCAATTTTCGGGTGAATTTTCTTTCATTTTTATTGTATAACTAAAAACCTTATCAAGATGAAAAATCAATTCCGTTTCTCAGCTCCGATTGTTCATACAATCGAAATTCAACGTCGTCCTACCACTTTCCGGGTTTCATTCCCGGACCGTAACCTGGTAGTATCTATGATTGTTAGGGGAACGCATGTCCATATCAGCGATGCGGCTATCGTTGATGATGGAAAAGGTCGCCGACAGTTGAAATGGAACGGGACCGTAAACAAACTTTTCAAAGCTTTCCCTTCATCTGACGGATTACAGGCTGCTTTCCGCCGGTACGTCAAGTGCTGGTATTGCTCTGAGGCCGAAATGGTAATCTGATACCGCTAAAATGAACCGCTCCTATGCGTGGGAGCGGTTTTTTTATTGCCTTAAATAAAGAGATTCTGAGTTTATAATTGATACTAAAAAAGATGAACAGATGAATGATTTTAAAAACAAGTATGGATGGTCAGTGTATGACTTTCTTATGCTATTGGATGAATTTGTAGAAATACCTTCATCCGTGTACTCCCAGGCGAAAGCCTCCTCTTCAACCACGAAAAACAATCAAAGGTTGAAATTCCTTTTTCAGCAATGGACAAAAGGAAAGTACGACAATCATGTTGATGTCCTGTATAAGGAGATTTTGAAAACCTTAAACAAATGAAAAAGCCTAAAATCTTTGTTAGCACGCCACAAAAGGAATGGCCACTGGACGACATCGAAACTTATATGGACCTCCATGGTATCCATAGAATGGACGTTGCTATCAAAAAGCTCAACCGGGAAAACCGGGCAAGCAAGAATCCTGTCCGGTTCTTCATTCGGATGGTAAAATTGTTATTCCCGATTTTCGGGTGGTTTTTACTTAAATAGTAACAGCAATGGCAAACGTTGAAATCATTACTAGCAAGTTCCCACTTGGAAACACGGTTGTTGAAATCCGTTCCGAGTGCAATCGTGCCCGTCGGGAAATGATGGACACAGAGGTCCGTATTGGAGGTGAAATTATCTGCATTATCAGCGGAGATAATATTGACGAATTCACATTTGAACTCCGTAAACTTATTGATAAGTTCCGCATTTAATTCATTAAACCTTAAAGAAATGAAAAAATCAATTGATTTGCTTGTTTTCATGTCGATTCTGGTAATGGCTGGCTGTACTATGGGTCTCCTATTGAGACCGACTGTTACGCTGGCATACGGCACTATCATTTCCATGATCGTCATGCTTATTCTGCTTTTCGTTTATTACCGGATTGTCCGGCGGTAAATTTAGCCTCAAATGGAGTACAAGAGGGTTCGACTCCCTCTTGAGGCTCAAAGGTCATTAACCAGATGATCATTTTATGTTAAATTAAAAACCTTAAACAAATGTAAAAATGGAAAATGAAGAAAAGATTCAAGACTTGAAAAGCTTTTTAGAGCAACACAAGGCTCTAGGAGCTTTTTTGAACGGCGTATGCAGGAGATCATCATCTCTTGCTAAAAAAGAAGATCCAATCCACGCTTTCTGCTCAGAAAGAACAGATTATACGGATTGGACCACCGACTGCTTTACCTGGAGTGCAACTTACCCAGGTAGAGCATTTTGGGAGAACATTCACCGTGATTGGAATGTTTTCTGTGCAATGAATTATTAATTTATCAACTAAAAACCTTAAAAAAGATGGCAAAACTTACAACAAACGTTAGAGAAGTGATAGCAGAAGCACTTTCCGAACAAGAAAGAAAAGCTTTACACGGATATCGTGGTAGCATCATTGTGAATACTATTCAACGTGGTAGGATTCGTCTTGACTGTATATTTTCCTTCTACAATGAAGGAATATATGCATGTCAGAATGAATTGGACGGAGCTGAGTGTAATGTGAAATGGGGACAAAGGTACTCATGGAGACTTTCAAATGAAACTTTGATCTTTATACCCCCTTCTACGCAAGTCAAGATCAATGTAATGAGCAGGAGACTTCTCCAAACCTTAACAGATCCAGAATTTGTTAAGGAACACAGAATGGAACTGTGTTTACAGAGAATTTTGAATATGACGAAAGATGTAGAATTCACATCAAATAAAACGTTGAATGGACACCACTTTGATCTTAGAAAAGGGGAAATCAGTTATTATCCCAATAATGTTCCTCTTGCTATGGCGATGAACGGCACATGGGCACGTGAAGGTAGAGTCACTTTTAAAGTAGGAAAGTTCATCAAGATGTTACTCGAAACGGAATCTGCGTTCATAACGGCAGATGGAGATTTACTTGATATTTCCAATCACGAAGATGCTAAACTGATTACATCATTCTTTGAAATAAAGAGTGGATTAGTAAAAAGTACGGCATACCAGGATTGTATAAAGGTCAGTGATGATCCTTCTGCTATTTATGGTATGGAAACCGCTGAAAATAGTGGCACTTTAGCCTCTAGCTGTATGCGTCCTGAAAGTGGACACGGTTGCCACGAAGGAATGGATTGGTATTCGATGATAGGAACAAAGATAGTATACATAGCAAATCCAAAAACGGATGAGCTATGCGCTAGGGCATTGCTCTGGGAGAATTGCTATTTTGTTCAGAAAGTCGATGACCGCCGTATTCGTAAAGTTGGTGCTCCATTTACTTTTTTGGATCGCATATACGGAGATGAAGCTTCCATGGCTCTAATGAAAGAATGGGCTAAAGAACAGGGCTATTTCTACAAGTCAGAGCAAAGCAGTCGTTCCAACACTTTGATTTCCCCCACTGGAGAGGTTGTATCTAAACAATTCATATGGGATAAGGAAATCACTGAAGTGTTTGAATATTCTCCTTATATGGACACTTTCGTTTACTTATATGGAGAATTGAAAAGATTGGGAACAGGAGCAGCATCTGATACGAGTGGATACGATTTGACCGACAGTAGTGGGGACGCCTTTGATGATATACTAATTTGTCCTAATTGCGGAAAAATCGCACCTGGCCTGCGCGCAATTGGCCCTGAAGATTCAGACCTGACAGGTTCCTTTGGATGTACCTTTTGTGCTGTGGAAACTGCAAATTCAGAAAATTCAGGAACAATCTGGCTCTTCAAAAGCGATGTGCTAGAGTATTATGATTTGAAAGGTATTTTCCGTATCATTCCACTTTCAGAAGCAAAGGATTTGAATATCGTATCTGCTTATTATCGTGGTAGAGGACTAGTGAACGTGGAAATAGTGAAACCTGAACCCATGGTATATCAGGAAGATGAAGAATTAATTTTGGAGGAGGTTTAACAATGGAAACAACATTATTAAAGCAACTATACAAGATTAATTCAAAATCTTGTTTCGAAGATGATATGCAAGAATTCATAATGTCTTACGCAAAGCAAAGAGAATGTGTAATTGATATGGATAAGAGAGGCAACATTCTCGTTACTTATGGAAAGGCAGACGCGTATCCTTGTATATGTGCTCATATGGATGAGGTGCACCATGCTATTTTAGACAAGGAAGTGATAGAATTTGAAGATTTCATGTTCTGTTTCTCTCCGTCAAAAATGGGGGTTGTTGGATGTGGAGCGGATGACAAAAACGGCATTTTCATAGCTTTGAAAGCGTTGGATGTGCTTCCAGCTGTTAAACTACTCTTCACTGTAGAAGAGGAAATTGGAGCTGTAGGAGCTTACAACGTGAATATAAAGAAATGGTTAAAAAATGTACGATATGTCATCCAATGTGATCGTCGTGGAAGCGATGATTTCATAACTTCCATTTCAGGAATAAAACTGGCCAGTAAGGAATTCAAGAAGGATGCTGGAACTATTCTCAAAGGGTATGGATTCCACGAATCTACTGGGATGCTTACAGATGTGATGGCATTGAAAGAGGGAGGATTAAATGTTTCATGTTGTAATCTTTCCTGTGGATATTATGCCCCTCATTCGGACCGTGAAGTCACATACTTACCTCACTTGGAAAAAACCTTTAATGCCGTAATGGAAATATGTCTTACACTTACAAAGACATATCAACATAACTATGAAAAACCGGTGTACAAAAAGTATTCAGGTGCTGCGACCACCTCAGCAAATGCGCATGGTAATAGAAATTACCTTAATATCGCACGTTCTGAAGGTGGTAGGATTCCTTTAAATCCGGAATCTATGATTTGTCGGGATTGTTTAAGACTGAATTGTGATTTATGTGTGTATTCAGTTCCCTCTCATACCAATTACTCCAAAGATTGGGATAATAGGTATTATGATTAGATAAAAATCTACATTGAGTTTGCCGAATGGAAAGTTTTTACTCTCCATTCCAATAGGCGAACTATACATTGATATAACACGGTAGCAAGTCCCTTCTGTGAAGGGGTTTGCTATTGCCTTTTTTACACATTGAAGTTGAATCTCAATAATTCAACCGGGGGCTTACTATATCCTCACTTTAATATTCAACACTACATAGTAAAAAGAGAAACGAGGTACTATCATCTGTATAAATTGCATTATATAATTTTCGGGTGAAAATTTCGTTGAAATAAAAAGCCTTCTAAAAACTTGACAATGACTTAATTATAAATATATTTTTATTTATAAAATATTTTATCTATCTTTAAAAACCTTATAAAATGCCGTGAACGTGAAAACAGCGACACTCGTAACAGACAAGAAGGGTAATGATCTGATTAAGATACTCTTCACTTTCGAAATTCCTACATTGGAGAAAGTGAGAACCATATCTGGTCGGAAATATTTCCCTGACGGAAAGTACTGGACCGCTCCACTTCATGTAGGTACATTGCAAAACCTAAAAGATTGGGAGTTTGAATTAGATGAAGCTCTTTTGAAAATACTTCATCAGGTTCAGGAAAAACAAATCCAATTAGAGGTAAAGAATGTAAAGATTCCGGGATTGAAACGTGAATTGTTTCCCTTTCAAAAGAAAGGGGTATCCTTCATCGAACAATGCGGAGGAAGAACATTAGTTGCCGACGAAATGGGTTTGGGGAAAACTGTTCAGGCTTTGGGATGGATTCAGTTACATCCTCATAAGCGTCCGGTAATCATTACAGTTCCTGCTTCTATCAAGCTTAAATGGAAACAGGAAGTACTAAACTGGTTACCAAATCCAAAGGTGGAGGTACTATCAGGTACTCATCCTTATAGGATCAAAGGAAATATCGTAATAATCAACTACGATATTGTATTTTATTGGTTGGAACAATTAAAACTATTAAATCCACAGGTCTTAATTACTGATGAATGTCATTATTACAAGAGTAATAAGGCTAAGAGAACGAAGGCAATTAAGATGTTGAGTAAAGGAATCCCGCATGTGATAGCATTGAGTGGGACTCCTATCGTAAACCGGCCTATTGAGGCGTATAATGCTATCAGAATTATTTCTCCCTTATTGTTTCCAGATGCCTGGAAGTTTGCACAGCGTTACTGCGGAGCCTATTATGATGGATTTGGATGGAACTTCACCGGAGCGACTCATACAAAGGAGTTACACGAGAGATTGACATCTACCATAATGATAAGAAGGTTGAAATCGGAAGTTCTTACTGAACTACCTCCGAAGATGTATTCATATGTTCCTTTAACGTTGGATAATGAAGCTGAATACAGATTCGCTAAAAACCACTTTATTCAATTCATTTCATCCACTCGTGGTCAATCCGCAGCCCATCGTGCCCGCAACGCTGAAATAATTACTCGGATAGCAACACTGAGACAGGTTGCTGTTAAGGGAAAGTTAGCCCAGGTAATAGGATGGATCGAAGATTATTTTGAAAACAACGAAAAGTTAGTCTTATTTGCTATTCATAAGTTTGCCATAGATGCTATCATGGAAGCTTTCAAAAAAGTAGCAGTTAAGATAGATGGTTCAGTTCCAATGGAAAAGAGACATGACGCTGTTCAGAAGTTTCAAACTGATCCAAAGGTTCGATTATTTGTAGGAAACATTCAGGCTGCTGGCGTTGGATTGGATCTGACTGCGGCCTCAAACGTATGCTTCCTTGAATTACCCTGGACTCCAGGTGAATTAGCTCAGGCCGAAGACCGATGTCATCGTATCGGACAGAAAGATAATGTAACTGTGCATTATCTTCTAGCCACGGATACGATTGAATATGAAATGGCGGAATTACTAGATGCGAAAAAGAAAGTACTCAACGCCGTTCTAGATGGACGGGATACCCCTCAAGAATCTTTATTAACCGAATTAATAAACAAATATTATGACGACAGAACAGATTAACATCAGAAGAGAAGCCGAAGGCAATGTGCGTGGATACCATACCGGAATCCCGTGCGACAGAACTATGCTTAAGAGTGAGATTACTCCCACTCAATTGAGATTGGATTGGATCCAAGCAATACGGAACATGGATAATGTTATCCTGTTACGGTACGTACATCCTGAAGATCGGGCAAGTATAGCTACTAAAATGATGAAAGCTAATATGATAACCCGGTTTCAAGCGAAGGAATTTGTCAGATTTGCTAATTAGAAAAAAGTTATGGACTACACAAAATTACTTTGTTTCGACAAGTTAGACCTGATTCAAGGAATGATACAGCATAACCTTCTTAATCAGGAGGAAATAAATTACATATGGCATGAATTAAATGACGTGTCACATGTAATAGATGAGTATATTGACCGACGTCAGATAAGAGACAGGCGTAATACTCAAAAGAAAGATGGAACATATTAATCTCATTCGGAAGATCGCTTGGTCTTTTCATAACTCTACTGGGATTGACTGGGACGATCTTTTTCAAGAAGCTGCGTATCATTACTTACGAGCCTTGAAATCTTATGACCCATCTAAAAAAGTTTCCCTTTCAACGTATGTATGGAACTTCGTAAAAAACGAATTGATACTGTACATCCGGAAAGAGAAAAAGAATTCAGAACCTTTAGAATCCATCGACTCCATAAAAAGTTGGAGTCAAACGGGTTCTCCCTATTGGGAAGGTCTATCATCCACGGCTCAAAAGGCCGCTGAAGAAGTATTAAAACACCCTGAAGAGTTTTCGTGTTTGGATCCTCTCAACGCCCGTTTACTGTTAAGGTACAGGCTTTTAAAGAGCGATTGGACATTGAAAGACGTTAGAGTTGCAATGCGTAATTTAAAAAATGCATACTCGAAATAATTTTTATTTGTATAATAACTAAAAACTTTAAAGAAATGGAAATCATCAAAGAACTCACTACATTGGAAAATCAAGCATTGGATGCCCTTTGTAAAATGTTATCTACATGGAGAGAAGGAGAGCCTGGGTATTCATGTATAGACGGAGCTGATATCACAAGAGCTTTGAGGTGGCCCCCAAAAACTACTTCTGGAGTTATTAGTTCCTTAAGCAAGAAAGGATATGTTGAAACTTCAGATGCCGGAGATTTTAAAGGAATTTTGTATGTTAAATGGGAAAAAATCCCTGAGAATTTTGGTCGAGATATTAACT
This sequence comes from uncultured Nitrospiraceae bacterium, assembly GCA_964520685.1. Lineage (GTDB taxonomy): Bacteria > Hydrogenedentota > Hydrogenedentia > Hydrogenedentales > SLHB01 > UBA2224. The sequence goes on from CAZFOG010000002.1 coordinate 33,019, forward strand.
AAAAACTATTAAAAATGTCAAACTTACCAATTGATTTCAATTTTGATTATGAAAAACCTACTGCTTCACGCAGAGGAGAGATGAGAACCCCTGCTTCCATTTACCTTTCAAATAAGGATACGGCTTCAGGTGGGATTTTGTTCATAAGCCAGAAATGGTTGGACAAAATGGAACTTAACGGAACAGAGATAGCTATGCAGGTGAAAGATAATCAAAGTACTTTCATCCTGTTTAACCCTCCTAAAAACGCTCCACGCTTCAAGAAGAGGGACAAATCCCCCCGTAAAAATTCAGTAGCTTATTCATGTACCGAAACCGTTCGCAAGATGTTCGAGATATTCGGGTATGAAGACTCTTCAAAAACTACAATCGAATTGTGGTTGGAGCCTGTAGGAACGTTTGGTACGGCTTCCGTATGTCGCTTGAGAAACCTTCAGCAATCAGATTCTCTGTATAGGTTTTAATGGATATCGAGCGACTGTATAGGGACTTTGGCGTTGATTACGCTTCAGAAGGGCATCGTCATGCTCGTCCGGGGTGGGTCAACGCCTCTTGTCCTTTTTGTACGGGGAATCCCGGTTATCATCTAGGATTTGACCTGGACGGAAATTACTATTACTGTTGGCGATGTGGATGGCATCCGATAATTCAGACTATCTCCAAGCTAACAAATATTTCTGAACCGGAAGTCCGCAAGTTTATAAAGCAGTATGGCCTTACAGTCCCCAAGTCCCGACCATCCTCTGAAGCGACGGTTAGGATAAAGGCACATCGTATGCCTTCTTATACAGAACCAATGGGATCAAACCATAGACAATATCTTATCAGAAGAGGATTTGACCCGGATGAATTAGGCAAGCTTTGGAACCTTGTTGGAACAGGTCCTATCAGTAAACTAGATGGATTAGATTTTAAACATCGTATCATTATTCCAATCGTATGGGATCAAAAAGAAGTATCCTTTACATCAAGAGATATTACTAATAAACATCCATTACGTTATATTACCTGTCCCAAAGACAGAGAACTGATACATCATAAGGAAATAATTTATGGTAGGCAAGAGTACTGGAAAGATATTGGAATATGTGTAGAAGGACCGACTGACGTATGGAGATTAGGAGTAAATAGCTTTGCAACATTTGGAATAAAATACATTCCTCAACAAGTCAGAATTATTGCAAAAACCTTTAAGAGAGTAGCAGTAGTGTATGATGATGATCCTCAAGCCGTCGTTCAGGCGAAGAAATTAGTGGCCGATCTTCGATTCAGAGGTGTAGATGCTTTCTACATTCCTATTGTTGGGGACCCTGGTTCTATGAAACAAGAAGATGCAAACTACTTTGTAAAACAAATAATATGAAGACATACAAACTATTTGATAAAAGATATGAAACATATCTGTTAGAAGAAACCGGGGACGAGTTTGTTACCCCTGATCTGGACGATGCGGAGGACCAAAGATGGTACTATTTACGCAGAAGTCAATGTCCAGAGTTTGCTATAACCATACACGAATTTTCTAACGGTGTTTTATCCGGGGAAATTCAAAGTATCATTCTTAACTGATTGACTATAAGTCAAGTATAAATAAATTTTTATTTTCGAAAAATAGTATTTAACTTAGCGGAGGAATTTAAAGTGACGGCCCACAATGATATACCGGGAACTCGTTTGAAACTCATCTTGTCAAAGAACATACCCGGCATTTTTTTAAGGTTTTTAGTTGGAGAGCTTGAAGAGAGTAGGTGGGCCGTCACCGAAATCTTCAAGTTCTTTTTTAATCCATACATAAGATTATGAAAAGATTATCTACAAAACCCATTACTCCAGATAGTGTTCAATACAATAATTTAGAAGAACCTATCATATTATCAAAACCCATATTAGATTTATTAATGCAAGAACCTAAACATGCAGAATTAATTGCCCTATATATTTTTTACTATTCAAAAGCAAAATGGCAAGGAACTCCCCAATTGAAAGCCTCTACTCTTTATGTGATGCAAGAATTGGAATGGACTGAGGAAAAAGTATTAAGAATCAAAAAACGATTAAAAGAACTGCAACTCATAGAGGATATAGTTATTCATAGTGTGGGAAATAAAATACTTGGACACTATATTAAGGTTAATTTGTCCATACCAGTACCCCATTCATACCAGGTCCTGGGAAATATAGGGAAAAAGAAAAGTGACTCAAAAGAAAAAGATACTAAAAAGAAAATTATTATAAAAGAAAAAGACGAAGATGGAATAACTTTTTCTATGTTTGAAAATTTCTGGGAGATTTACCCAAAGAAGGTTGATAAAGGGAAAGCTTTAACTTCATGGAAAAAGATTTGCAACAAACCATTAAAGGACCGTCCCACTTGGAAAGAAATAAGACGGGCTGTTTCACTCCAAATAAAAAGTGAACGATGGCAGGAACGTTCTTTCATTCCTCATCCAGCCACCTGGTTAAATCAGAGTCGATGGTTGGACGATCCTAAAGAAATGAAAGCCTATAAGCGAAATTCTGAATTTACCTCCCGTATGAAACCATTCATCATTGATGACGGTATCCAATACGATCTAGGTCCAGATGGTAAATATCATCATTGTGTAACCGGTGAAGTTTATATTCCATGATAGAACGAAAGATTTTAATTGGACTCATAACTTCCACCGAATACTGTCAAAAGATTCGGGCCATTTGGAATATAGATTTGATAGAATCGGATATGGCAAAACGCCTGTCCACATGGATTTGGGAATATTTTGATAAGTATAACAAGGCTCCAGGTCCAGATATGGAGATTCTTTACTTTTCCAAGTTGAAAGAATCAAAGCTCCCCAAGTCAGTTGCAGAAGAAATAGAACAGGACATTCTTCCAGGCCTGTCCTCTCAATACTCACAGGAAGGGATAGATATCAAGCCTCTGATAGATGAAACAGAAAGATATTTCAACGAGAGGCATTACTCCCTGCTATCTGAAAACATTCAGGACCTGATATCAGCCGGGAAAATAGAGGAAGCCTCCCGGATGGTTCAGGATTTTCGTCCGTTGATATCGGACGATCAGCGACTGGATAACTATATTCTGACAGTTAGAGGCATGCGAAATAAAAAGCGGAAGCCTCCCAAGCCTCTTATAGCTCCGTGGCTTAGAGAGGGTGAAATGACAGTAATTTATGGAAATTTTGGGACGGGTAAATCCCTGCTAACAATCTCCGCAGCGTATATTTTGGGAATGGAGGATTATACCAATGAGGAAGCAGAGATCGGAGAGTGGCAGGTAAAAAATCCTACAGGGTGCCTTTACATAGACGGTGAGTTAGGAGAAGTAGAAATGCTCAAAAGAATTGCCCAATTTGAATGGCTAGGAAAGCAGAATTACCCTATTCGTGTACTCTCTATCCCCGAATACCAATTGGAAACAAGAGACACCATGATTTTGTCGGAAAGAAAAAATCAGTTAAAAATAGTTAATTGGCTTAAGAGACATCCGCAGTATAGGCTTGTTGTCTTGGACAGTGCAAGTACTCTATTTGGCTTGGAAGATGAAAACAATAACAGCGAATGGAATAATAAAATTAATCCATTTCTCAGGGACCTGCGTGGGATGGGAGTTGCCTGTTTACTTTTACACCACGCTGGAAAGGATGGAAATAAAGGATTCAGAGGAGCTTCTGCTATTGGAGCTATGGCAGAAAATATCTTCAGAATAACAAATCATAAAAAGAAAAATGTGGATGATGGAGAAGCCTGGTTTGTTATTTCAAAAGATAAATTGAGATCAGCAGGAAAGAGTTTTAAGAAGTTTGCGTTGAAATATACTCAAACCGAAGATTGTTCAGGAACACAGTGGGAGGAAACTCAAATAGAGTAAATAGCATATGCAAATTTTCGGGTGAAAAAAATTATTTGTATAATATCTTCATAAAAACGTTTTAATGTTAAACCAAAACTTTTAAAAATTATGATTAGCGAAAAAGCATTGAAAGCTGCAGCAGCTGAAGTAAATGAATTGGGAGTTGATCCCCCAATTGACCTGAAAGCAGGTGTAAAAAAAATTACCGCTGGCCTGAAGGAGGCGATTGCGGATGTACTCGAAAAGGATGATGAATTTTCGAAGGAAACCGAAAAAGTTCTGATTGAACTTGGTTGGAATAAAGAGGAAGAGGAAGAGGAAGAGGAAGAGCAGGAAGAAGATGACGATGATGAAGAGGAAAAGGAAGAAAAGCAGAAAGTAGCAGAAAAGATTCATCAGAAGAATATTGCTAGCAAAGCTCCTATCATCAAAGAAGACAAGGGAGGAAAAGAAAAACCGGCAGCTCCGAAGGAAAAAAGGACTCCACCTCCCAGGAAGACCGGATCATACACTCGTATTGATGCTGTCTGCGATGCCCTGAAAACAAAGAAACCCAAGACTGTTAAGGACTGGGTAAAAGCAACCAACGAAGTCTACATTGAAAAGGGAGGTTCCGCCAACGACAGCGAAAGCTCTATGATGATCAAGTATGCTTCCAAGGTAATGACGCACTTTGATGTAAAATTCCCTACGGAATAATGTCGGAGGCGTTGTTAAAAAACAGTGTGACGATTCGAGGGGACAGCCTGTACTGTCCTCTCGCATTGTCCATTGATAGTTACGGAAACTGTCTTACAGACTGCTGGCACTGTTACTTACGCAGATTAAATCATACCTGGGGACAGGATTTAAAACCGGCAGATGTTTCTCTACTTGAGAAAAAGTTGGTTTCTGGACTTTCTAACAAGCATCCTAAAACTCCTTTAGCATGGGCTTTATCTCAACGAAAAACCATTCGTTGGGGGAATAAGACTGATCCATTCCAAAAGGCAGAGTTGGAGTATCGGGTAGCTCGTCCGATATTTAACATTCTTACAGAATTAGAATGGTCTTTCGTGATACAGACCCGGTTCACCTCTGTGCTTGAAGAATATGAACGGTATATATTGAGAGCCCATGGTAGGGGATTGATTACAATCATGCCTGTGATTTCTCCCGGATTGGAGAAGGATTGGTCCATTTTTGAACGGGAAAGAACTACGCCTCCGGAGGACAGATTGAGATCAATTCAGCGTTGGAAAGGTTTGAAAATACCTGTTGGAGTAAATGGAGAGCCTTTTATTCCAGGATTCCATACTGAAGAAGATTTTGAGAATGCTTTGAAGCTTTTGAAGGCGTACGGAATAAACCGATACAACACCTATAATTTCCATTTTAACGCTTTTGTAGCCCGACGACTTAATGATATTGGAATCGATATCGAGAGTATTTGGTATTACAACCGGGATAAGCAGTGGAAAAAGATTTTGAGAAATTTATTGGACCTAGCGAAGAAATACGACATTATACTTGGATGCCCGGACTTTGTTAATTCAGGATTATCTTGGGTGGAACGGGCAAATACGTGCTGTGGAGTGGACGTTCCCAATCCATGTACTTTTAACACTCACCATTTTAAAAGACTGCATCAGAGCGGTAAATCTCCAGAGGAAATATTTAAACTCTCTTTTGATGGAACTGGAGATGAGAATATGGGAAGATCTATTATTGAAGGAAGCACGAAAGATTTCTACACTTTAAAAGATATCAAATGACTCCTATTGAAGAACACTATAATGTCTTAGTAAAACGGGATGATCTATGCTTTCCTCCCCCTGCCCCTCCATTCTCCAAATGTAGAGGTATAATCGAACACCTCCGTAAGTTGAAACGGGAAGGAATAGAATATGTTGGATATACTGAAACGTCCATTAGCATGGCTGGTTGGGGAGTAGCTTGGGCCTGTAAGGAATTGGGACTAAAAGCGGTTCTATTTGATCCTCAGTACAAGCAAACTCCCGAAGTTTTAAAATACCATCGTCAGCAATGGAAACAGTTTGATCCAATCATAGTTCCGATTCAGGCTGGGATGGCTTCTGTAAACGTACATATTGCTGCTAATATTTTACGGAGGACCTACAAGAACTCTATTATGCTTCCTTTAGGGCTACCTTTTGAGGAAACAATGGAGGCTACCCGTGTAGAAACTATTGAAACTATGCAGGCTTTATCTTCTGAAAATATCAAATCAGTAGTAGTAAGCGTGGGTAGCGGTACAATATACGCTGGAATCTTCCGGGGGTTACACGATTTAGGTGCCCCCGTTACTTTATATGGAATCCTAACTCGAAGTAGTGATCTGAAAAGAAAGCGAACGTCCATTCAAAACAAGGCTGGTATATTTGAATTCGGATTATCTGATAGCCCTGTAAAAATGAAACTGATAGACAAAGATTGGGAGTACACTCAACGGAGTTATCAGGAATGTCCTTTCCCATGCCATCCGTATTACGATCTGAAAGCTTGGGAATGGTTAGTAAAAATACAATATATTCCAGAGCGAATATTGTTTTGGAATATAGGAAAATAATGTTTAAATTTGTAGAAAATGTCAGGCACGGTTAAACACTTTACTTATGAAGAACTCATAAAGATTTGGAAGATAAATAACTATGAGGAGAACTACATTCTAAAACCAAATTTACCTTATAGCAAGGGGTGTATTATTCTAGACAGGAAAACCGGAAAAATAATTCGTGAATTTGATAAGAATTATGATCTTTTCAAAGCGTTAATGGAAGGGTATATTCCTGGACAACCTTGGAAGATTAAAGGTCTGTTTGGAGAGGAAACTACTCAATCTACTGGATTGAGAGCTGATATAGCAGTAGATATGTGCATAGACTATGTAAAAGCGTTATTGTTAATGTTACCTACTATGATTGGAGAAGAATTACCGAAAGACTGGGAGAGCAAATTATATGAAAAACGTAAGAAATTAAGAGGATGAACTATTGGGAATTGAGAAAAATCATAGCAAGAGCTGTGGGAGGAATGTCTCATCAGTTGAAGGCCACATTCCGTAAGGAGGATCAGGTTAGAGAGAAAGGACGAAAACGGAATTACAGCCAATTCAATTTAGTCCATAACGAATGGCGTAAACAGGAACGTTTGTTAAATACGGAGGAAATAAATTCATTTCTTGAAATCTCCGTTAGGGCATCTGCCTGTCCCATGCCTTTCAATATGGACATCTGGGATGGGTTAGTTTGTCCGTTTGCTTGTTCGTATTGTTACGCCAATGCCTTTAGGGCTTCTTTATATACGGCCTTCTTTGATAACAGTAAGACAATGGGGTTCCGACATTGCAATCCTACGTATTACAAGGAAGAGATGGATAAAATGGCGAAGTATCGGGTTATGTCTTTTGATGAAAAGAGGAGTTTAACAGGTATCAACAAAGCTTTTGCTTTAGAGATTCCAGTTCGTATGGGAATCCGTTTTGAAGATTTTCTCAAGAAGGAAGGACGGGAGCATATCAGTTTAGAGATGCTTCAATACCTAAAAGATATTTCATATCCGGTAATGATAAACAGTAAGGCGGCACTTCCGGCTGAAGATGAATACTTGAGAGCTTTAGCTGACAATAAGGCTGGGACGGCTATTCACATTACTCTTATATCTAGTAGTGATGAAGTGTTAAAGAAACTGGAACCAGGTGCTCCTACATATTCAGAAAGAATACAAGCTATGAGTGAATTATCTGCTGCAGGAGTTCGTGTAGTGGCTCGTATTGAACCTTATTTGTTCTTACTTACGGACGATCCTGATGAGGTTGAAAAGTACATGGAAGATGTATGGAACGCCGGAGTGCGACATATTACTTTTGATACCTACTCTTATACTGCCCAAAATCAAGGAATACGTCAAAGTTTTATAAATGTAGGATACGACTTTGACCGCATTTTCTTAGCAGGATGTGATAGTCAACCACTGGGTTCTCTACTACTAGGCAAGTTTATGGACTTATTCCGGGAAAGAGGATTCAGTTGTAGTACGTTCGATATGGGGAATGTTCCAACTAATGATCAGTCTGTTTGTTGTGAAGTCGGGGATTGGTTTAAGGGAGGCTTCAGTTACGGATGTACTGTAATGGCTGCTAGATTTGTAAAGGAGCGGATTGGATTGAAAACCAGTTGGAAGGATTATGTAAAGTGGGTGGAGGAACATGGGGGATTCCTTACTGAAGACCTCAAGGAGGAAGTAAAAAGACTTTGGAATCTGGAAGGTAATGTCGCTTACAGTCATCGCTGGGCAGCAGGATTAACCGCAGTAGGACTGGATGAAGATGGAACTATTTGGACATACGTAAAAGGTGAAGATTATAGGGAGAAACTTTTAAATGAAATTATATGAACATAGCTAAAGAACCTAATGGAAAAGTGGTAGAGGAAATATTTGCTCTTGCCCAAATTATGGATCAGAATGGAGGTCTTCGAAATTCCGTATATGCGGATGGAAAAGAGATTTACATTCTCAATTATGATCATACCGTACTAGTGCGGTTCAGATTGAAACCTAAAGAGCCAACATTTACTCAACCAATCTCCTTCAGAGCGAGTGACTATGAAGGCTCTGAGTTTGAAGAAGTAGATGGTAAAATCATTTTTAAAACTAAAAAGGCCGGGCACGTACGGAACAAAAGTTGTGGAAGGGCGGAATACTCTCCTGAAGAGGTCCGTCAAATGTTCAATAATCTTGTTACTACCGCTCCTGAAATGGTAAAGGGGATAATGTTGAATCAAGCCATAATGAGCTTATTGGATGCAGATTTGAGTCATGTTGAGTTTTCGGGAGAAAAAGGAGGTTCTTACACCATCGTCCAACGCAATATCTATTCAGGAGGAGTTATAACAGTCACACAGGAATTGGAAAGATTTGGAACTTTGGAGTTGGAAGAAGGCTTCGGTCCAGTGGGAATAAAAACAAATGACTTGGCGAGTCTATTTCAATTTGAAGATGATCTCAAGTTTGAATTCTCAGGTCGTGAAACAGAAGGTTCTTTCATAATTGTCCGGAGTTTCAACCGGGAAAAGAAAGATATGGTGGCCCTAATAGCAGGGTGTTTATATGATGAAATAATTAAAATAAGGGAGGTACAAAACAATGGGAGGCAAGAGCAGAAAGTCAGGAGGCGTAAGCAGGCAGCTGATAGCTCACATTAAGAGCGGACGGCTACCTCAGAGTAAAAACAAGAAGAAAGAACAAGTTCCAGATGACAAAAACAAACGCAGAACTTTACTTGACGAGGGCGAGTGAGTTAAAAGTAGAACCAAACTTCTTTATGAGTCTTGCTTACATTCGATTGAGTAATTTAAGAGGGCGAGTTAAAGACGGGTGGGTATGGATACAGGATAAGAACTGGTGCGTATTTCCTCCTTTGCCTTTAGGAGATTCAAACATAGATTATAGTGCGAGTCGTATTTGGGCTTTGTTTGGGGATTCCGGTTCAAGTATCAGTTCTGATTACAAGTTTTTGGATTGGCAGTATATTTTCTGTCCTCATAATTTTACTGCAATGACAGGAGGTTATTGGGAAACGTTTCGCAAGAACGTGCGTAAATGGCCTTCTCGAAATATCGGGTGGACTTATAGTGAAAAAAGTCCAACATTGAAAGAAGCAGGAGAGCTAATTGGAGAATGGTTAGAGATTCGTAAACAGTCGGTGGAGGATGCCGAATTCCTAGCCAGATTTGCCATTTTTGCACAGTTCTCTGGTATAGAAAGGAAATTTTTGTATAATAGTACAGGTCAGTTAATAGGAATTAACGCCTGGGACGAAAACTGGAAATACATAAATTATCGGGTTTGTATAGTAAAACCTGGAGAGGACTTTCTAGATGAATTTATGCGGTATCTTTTCTTCACAGATGAGGATATACTACAACGAGAAAAACTTGTAAATGATGGAGGTACGCTAGGAAATTTAGGATTGGAAAGATTTAAAGATAAAATGAATCCTATTTCAAAAGTTAAAATTTATTCATATATAAGAACATCATGAAAATCAATCGAAAAGAACTGTTAGACACTTTGAGTATAGTAAGTCCCGGAGTATCTAATAAAGAAATGGCAATCGAACAGGCAACCACGTTTGCCTTTTTGAAGGACCGAGTAGTAACATACAACGACGAAATCAGCATTTCGCATCCAATTGAAGGGATGGAAGGACTGGAAGGAGCTATTGAGGCTAAAATCTTATACCCTTTACTGGAGAGGATAAAAGAGGAAACAATAGAACTTACCCGGAATAAAAATTCCGAGATCGTAATCAAGGCAGGTAAAATGCGTTCAGGATTACTTTTACAAAAAGAGATAGACCTACCAATTGAAGAAGAAATTGAAGATAGGGATGCCTGGACCCCAATACCGGAAAATCTTATTGAGGCGTTGTCCTTTGTTGTTTTCTCAGCCGGTAGGGGGTTGGACTCTCCTATACTGTCTGGTATTCATGTAAGTTCTAAAGGATTTGTAGAAGCTTCCGATGGATACCGAATGGCTAGATATGCACTAAAAGGAGATTTGGAAGTGGAATCTTTTGTAATCCCTGCTTCTAACATCTCTAGTCTAATCAGACTGCCTAACATTACCCATATTGCTCAAGGGATAGGATGGATCCATTTCAAGACGGAAGAAGGGACAGAATTTTCCAGCCGTATATTTGAGGAATCATATCCTAATGCAACCTCTTGGTTGAAACTAGACGGTAAAAGGCTTGTATTACCTGAAACCATAGAAGAGGTTCTGAGTAGAGCAGTTATCTTATCCGCTCGTAAAACTGCTGTAGATGAAGAAGTAATATTTGAATTGGAAGGCGGTAAATTCAGAGTAGTATCTGAATGTGATGTAGCCTGGTTTGAGGAAGAGGTGGAAGCAGAGTATGAAGGAAGTGGAGAATTTTCAATCAGAATAGCCCCCTCTTTCTTGAAGGATATTCTCAAGCGAACTACTTTATGCCTGATCGGAACTAACAAAATAAAATTTGTAGGAGAAGGTTGGGAATACATATCTCTATTGAAAGTATGATGCAAGGATTTTTCACAGCAAAAGAAACCGCTTCAGTTTCCCGTCCAGATGGTAAGGTTCGTTCTTGTGCTTCTTGTGGGCTTTACAAAAATGTAAACACCCCCAGGATGAAACCTTTTGGAAATTTCAAAAAGGGAATAATGAATATCGGAGAGGCTCCAGGGGAAGAGGAGGATGCTGCAGGAAAGCCTTGGCAAGGAAAAACTGGGAAATTATTACAAAGAACGTATCGTAAACTTGGTATAGACTTATTTGAGGATTGTATAAATGTTAATGCTTGCTACTGTCGTCCAATGGATGATAGAGGAGGAAATAGAACCCCTACAAATGAAGAGATTGAAAATTGTCGTAGAACTACTCTGAGGTATATTCAACAATATAAACCAAAGATTGTTATATTGTTAGGCAATTCCGCTGTGTTAAGTGTGATAGGACATAGATGGAAAAAGGAACTTGGAGGTATCTCAAAATGGAGAGGGTGGAGTATCCCCGATCAGGATTTCAATACCTGGATTTGTCCAACGTACCATCCTAGTTTTATAGAGCGTTCAGATAGTGATGATATTACAAATATTTGGTTGAGAGATTTGAGAACCGCTTTTAGCAATCTTGAAAAGCCTTTTCTTAAATATGTAGAACCTTATATTGAGTATCCTCCAAATATGAGTGTATTGGATAAAATCAAAGATGGAGTTATATCCTTTGATTATGAAACTACCGGCAAGAAGCCGCATGCTAGAGGACATCGTATAGTTACGGTATCTGTAGCAGATTCTCCCGATCATTGTTTTACTTTTCACGCTCCTAAAACTAGAGCCGAGTGGCAACCTTTTATTCGATTGGTCTCTGATCCCAACGTGGGAAAGATAGCTCAGAATATGAAGTTTGAAAATTCTTGGACAAAGGTCCGACTTCGGACGGATGTTCAGAATTGGGTTTGGGATACGATGTTAGCTACGCATTTGATGGACAATCGTTATGGAATCACTGGTCTAAAGTTTCAAACCTTTGTAAACTTTGGGATAGTGGATTATGACAGTGAAATCAATCCATTTCTACGTTCTAACAACGAGAGAGATAATAATTCTATCAATCGTATTTATGAACTTCTAGAAAAACCTGGAGGATCAGAAAAACTACTCTATTATTGTGCACTGGATTCTATATATGAATACAGACTTGCAATGCTTCAACAAAGTGAAATCTTATTACCATTCTAAAAATGAGAACAATTAAAGAATTACTGATCCTGTTACGAAATGAATTACCTATGTATATAGATCAAGTTGGATGTGGATCTATATGTTTGACACTTGAAAGTTTACGATATTCTGGACGCATTACAAACGATGAATGTAATGTTGCAAAAGAGTATATTAATGACCATGCACCAGAGGGAGTTGATATATTTTCATATTGGTGGCCGAGATATGAACTTTCTCCACGTCTTGAATTTTTAACTAAATTGATTAATACATTATGAAATCAAGACCAATTTTAGAATTGCTACAAATTCTTGACAAAGCAGTATTAGAAACTCCGTACTTTCCCGGATTGTGTATATTAATTAAATATATCTGGATTGAGAGAATAATTACTGCTACAGAGTATAATATTTTATTGTTATATATTCAAAGATATAAACCTAAAACCGCTATTTATTATTACCCATATTGGTGGCCGAAAGGAGAAAAAGAACCTCGTCATCAATTTTTACAGGAACTAATAAAAAAAGAACAACGATGGAACAGACTCTTACAAGTACTCAGATTTTGGGAATCTTGGCGTTGGTAATTGCTACGTTTCTATTTTTAGTAGCAATAGGTCGTAAGGAAGCCAAGAGAACTCAAAAGGTATATGGAAGTGCCGTGTACTCCCGCCTGTGTATGTTTGCAGATTTTGTAAACAAGTGTGGTATTACTCTTGAAAATTATAACAATATTCAATATGAGTTGACGATTATCAAGGAGTTAAAAGAAATGGAAGACTTAGTGTTTAGTCATAAAGTAAATGAAATAGTTAAAAACTTTGAGAGGAGATTTAAACAATGGATACCCATATCAGATCAGAAGATGCCTACAAATTAATGCACGATGGTATTCTTGCATTGGCTCGTGCTGAGCAACAAGGTATTCGGGTAGATGTAGAATATGTACAAAGAAAACGTGAACAGATTTTGCGTAAAATGCAAAGTCTAGAAACAACTTTCAAAGAGACTAAATTTTATCATCATTGGCAACATACCTGTAAAGGTAAGGTGAATATAAATTCCGGTACTCAATTAGCAAATTTTCTATATGGAGTAAAGAAGATTGAACCTACCCGATATACAGATTCAGGAAAGGGGGCAACGGATGAAGAAGCCTTGCAGGAATTGGGAATTCCAGAACTTGAATATCTCATCAAACGGAATAAATACAAAAAAGCACTGGATGTGCTAGAAGCTTTCGACAGGGAACAGGTGGATGGCTACCTTCACCCCTCTTTTAATTTACACTTGGTGCGAACATTTCGCTCCTCTTCAGATAGCCCTAACTTTCAAAACATTCCTAAACGGGATGAAGAAATGCGATCCATCTGTCGAAAGGCTTTATTTCCTAGACCTGGGCATCAGTTATTAGAGGTGGACTATGGACAATTGGAAGTGCGTATTTCTTGTTGTTATAACCGGGATCCAAAACTGGAATACGATATTATTCATGGGGATATGCATACAGATATGGCCTGTGAGATTTTCTTTTTGGATTCGCTAGATAAGTCCAAATCAGATCATAAAACTCTACGGCAGGCAGCAAAGAACGGGTTTGTATTTCCCCAATTTTATGGAGACTACTATAAGAATTGTGCTTCAAACATAGCAAATGGATGGTGTAAACTTCCTAAAGGAAAGTGGACAAAAGGAATGGGAATTCCATTTGAAGAGGGGAATATATCTGACCATCTCATCTCTAAGGGTATTAAATCTTTTCCAGCTTTTGAAAATCATATTAAACGGATTGAAACCGACTTTTGGGGGAAGCGTTACCCAGATTATACAGCATGGAAAGATCGTTGGTATGCGACTTATAAAAAGTACGGATACATTGATATGTTTACTGGATTTCGCTGCTGGGGACCTATGAGTAAGAACGACTGTATAAACTATCCTGTCCAGGGAGCTGCTTTTCATTGTCTCTTATGGTCGTTTATACAGTTAGACAAGGTAATATTCAGCGAAGGGTTACACAGTCGCTTAATCGGTCAAATACATGACTCTATGATTTTAGATGTGGAACCTTCTGAATTGGAATATCTGAAGAAAGTTATCCATAAAATTACCTGCGAAGATTTACCAAAAGCATGGAGTTGGATTACAATTCCTTTAGAAGTGGATATGGACGTATTCCCCGTAGATTCTCCATGGATTGAAGAAGACTAGTTTAAAAGTTTATTTGTATAATATAGAAAAAATATGAGTTTAGCATTAAAATACCGACCTGATGATTTAAACCTGATCAAGGGGAACTTGGAGATCGTGGATACATTGAAAGGGATGTTGTCTGACCTTACAACGTGTCCACACTCCTTTCTCTTGCATGGGCAGACTGGTTGCGGTAAGACCACAATCGCTAGGATTATCGCCAGCAAATTAGGATGCGAAGGCGACGATCGAAGAGAAATTGATAGTGCGGACTTTCGTGGAATTGACACTATAAGGGACCTTCGAAGGAAAAGCCAGTACATGGCTACCAACAATAACAACCGGATTTGGATCATAGATGAGTGTCATAAACTTACAAATGATGCTCAGAATGCTCTATTAAAGATTTTGGAAGAGCCTCCACCACATGTCTATTTTGTCCTCTGTACTACCGAACCTAATAAACTACTGGAGACTATAAAAGGACGGTGTATTCAGTTTCAGGTAAAGCCTCTAAACGACTTTGAAATGAAAGGTCTTCTGAGGAAGGTTTTAAAAGGGGAAGAAGTATCCATCGAGAGTGAAATAATAGATCAGATCATACAAGATAGTATGGGGTTGCCTCGCAATGCTTTGAATATTCTGGAACAAGTTATGAATGCTCCCGAAGATCAGAGATTGGAAGTGGCTCAACAGACTGCAGCAAAACAGGGGGAGGTTTTTAATTTATGTCGTGCTTTGCTTGACAATAGTGGTTGGAAAAAAGTAAAAGGGATATTGGAAAGTGTAAAAGATCAGGAACCTGAGACGATTCGTAGAATTGTTTTAGGATACTGTCAGAGTGTACTATTGAGAGGGGAAAACGATAAAGCAGCTGCTATCATGGAAGCTTTCTGGGAACCAACTTATAATATAGGATTTCCAGGTATTGTTTATGCTTGTTATAGTGTAACCAAAAATTAAAAAGTGAATCATCAAACGAAAGAAACCCATTGTACCGAAGTGAATCAGGAACGCAAAGAAACCCAACGATTTTAAGTGAATCACTAACATTAAGAAATCCAGGCTATTGAAGTGAATCAACAGAGAAAAGAAACCCATTAGATTTAAGTGAATCAATAAAAAAGTGAAAATGAGTAAAAAAGCATTAAAAACAAAAATTGCTGTAAAGCAGAACGGAAAATGTGCTCTATCCGCAGAAAAATTAGGAGTAGATACCAGTTTAATGGATACTGATAGGATCAATCCTAAAGCCAATGGTGGTATTTATACAGATGATAATACCAGAGTGCTAACTCCAAAGGAGCACATGAAACGTCATTTTATTTATCGGGAAAGAACTCCTGAATTAACCCAACTAAAAATTCTGATTGATGGTAGAGAGCAAATTCGAAAATTGATCAATTCATTAAATAATCGTCTATTGGCTTCCAAACGACAAACCGATGAAATGGATGCAATGACCAAGACATGGATAGAAAGTCAAATCAAAGAATCTTCTCATCAGTTGCATAAGCAAGATGCTCGAATTGATAAGCATATCAGAAGTCTTCGTTTACCAATTGTACAAAGTATGATGGAGATCAAAGGTCTTGGTACAATCACTATTGCTTATCTATTGGTTTACATTGATATTACAAAGGCGGAACATGCGTCTTCTTTATGGTCTTATGTTGGATTGGATAAACCATCACACGAGAGATATACAAAAGGAGAATCCGGAGGTGGTAATAAAACTTTAAGGACAGTTCTTTACACTTGGGCAGATGTTCAAATTAAACATAAAACTGTTTACAGAGATGTGTATGATCTTGAAAAATTAAAACTTGAAAATAGCTTGAAAATAGTCAAGTCGAGAAATACTCAAGGAAAATTAGTTGAGTGTTTATGGAGTCAGACTAAACCATGTCATCGGCATGGGGCAGCTATTCGGAAAATGATAAAACATTTTCTTGCTGACTTATGGTTTGTTTGGAGGGAATCGGAAAGATTACCAGTCACTCCTTTATATGTAGAATCTGTGCTTGGTCATACTGGGATAATTAGACCACAAGAACGTGGTTGGACTATAAGAAAAAAAATGATAAGAACAAAGTGAATCAATAAAAGGAAAAATGCTAACCACAGTAGATTTAAAACTTGAATATCGGTTTGATACGGGAGAGTATCCTGCTACTGATACTGACTATGCCGAATGGTTGGAAGAGCAACTATTGTACATACGAAATCGAATGTCTATTATGGATAATGATACCATTGTGGGATTAAAGCAGTTTGATGCCTTAATGGATCGAATAAGAAAAAGTAGGAATATACAAATTGAAGGAGAATTTATACCATGAATTACGAAGAAGACATTAAAATTGATGAAACTGCTCTTGATGTAGAGTGGTTGGAGCAACCTCGTCTTATGATGCGTTATGCCAAGCATAGTGCTAATATGAGAATGCAAACAGATTTTGCAAAGGAACGATTGGATGTGGTAAAAGCTGAGTTAGACAGGGAGATAAGACTTGATCCTGAAGCTTTTGATATTGCTAAAATAACTGAGGCTACCGTTTTAGCAGCGATCATATCTCATGAAAAATATGCTCAGGCTAACCGAGCTTTCTTGGAAGCTAGATATGAATCCGACATAGCCAACGCAGCTGTCCGGGCGATAGATGCTAGAAAAGATGCTCTGGAGAATCTGGTTCGTTTACACGGTCAGCAATACTTCGCAGGTCCAAAGATGCCTCGTGATCTCTCTTTTGAAGTACGGCAAGCAGAAGCAACCCGTTCTTCAAATTCAGCAGTAAAAAGTAGAATGATTCGTAAACGTAGGACAGATGACGATAATTGAATGGTTAGGTTTGGGTATTGTAGTTTTAATCATAGTATCCATAGTAATAAGTTACATTCAGATCAGAGTGTGGCTACATTTCGGAGAGAAATTTTTATTGAAAAAATCAAATAAACTTAAAAAGGAAAGTGATGAAAAAATCAAAGAGCAAATTTAGTGGGAAGGTAGGGAAGGATGTGGAACGTCAGCAGAGAGAAGCAACCTCATATGGATACCTAAATCTTCCCAAAGGTACAAATGTATTTAATCCCAAACCAGGGAGTCGCAATGTTTTGATAGATATCCTCCCTTACGAAGTTACTAACAAAAAGCATCCGGATCGTAATGAAGAGGAGGAAATAGCTGTTGAAGGTTCTCTTTGGTACAAATCTCCGATTTGGGTTCATAGACATGTAGGAGCTGGGAATGATACCGTAGTATGTCCTCTGATGACGGTTAAAAAACCCTGTCCGATTTGTGAACACAGATCAAAAATCCAAAAGCAGGGAGCTGATAAGGAGGATGTAAAAGCTCTGCGACCTTCAAAAAGGAACCTGTATGCGGTAGTACCTCTTAATGATAGGGAAGAGGAGGCCAATCCACATATTATGGATATAGCTGATTACAACTTTCAGAAACTCCTCAATGAAGAAATTCAGTCAGATGACAGCGTTCAGATTTTCCCCGATCTTGAAGAGGGCTTAACCTTGAAACTCCGGTTTGACTCTTCAACGGTGGGGGGTGGGAAACCTTACGCAGAGGCCAGCCGTATAGATTTTGTAGAAAGAGAAGAGGCGTATGACGAATCTATTTTGGACGAAGTTCCCAAATTGGATGACGTGGTTAATGTTCTTTCATATGATGAGTTACAGGCAAAATTCTTTGAAGTAGATACCGAAGAGTTGGGAGAAGTAGACGATGAAGAGGAGGAAACTCCAGCTCGCAGACCGCATGCTTCTAGGACCTCTTCAAATTCTTCCTCCAATAGAAGGAGAAAACATGAAGAAGAGGAGGAAGAGGAAGAGGAGGAAACTGAAGAAGAGGAAGAAGAGGAAGAGAAACCTGCCAGGAGAAGTAGAGGAACAAAGAGAGAAGAACCTCCCAGGCGTAGAAGGCCATTAGAGGAAGAAGAGGAGGAGGAAGAGGAAGAAGAGGAGGAGGAAGAGGAGAAACCTGCTCCAAAAACGATGACTCGTCAAAGACCTTCAAAAGAGGAATCTACGAAATCGAATACGAAGAACAAGTGCCCACATGGTCACAGATTCGGAATTGATGCTGAGAAATTCAAAGAATGCGAAACTTGTGGGATATGGAGCGACTGCTTGGACGAAAAAGAACGAAGGTAATTAGCATTCTGAAAGAGCGGAAAGATTCGGAAATGAAACTTGTAGGGGTTTGGATTCCCCTACAAGTTCATGCCTATATAATGCTACATACGTTAGCAAAAGGAACGAATCGTACAAATGTTCTCAGAGAGCTTGTAAATGCCTGGATAGAAGATCGTGTTAAAAACCATTCAGAAACGGAGAAGGTTTTAATACAGGAGGTTATTCAACGTATCTGGACTAGATGGATTATTCAACGTGCTTCAGGTAGGAGGCGTATGACATTTATAAAGTTTATGGAACTGTTATCCCAAGAACTTAAAAAGACTGGAATCCCAGAAAACTATATAGAGAAGATCAAAGTTGGAGTAAATCAATGTTATGCAAAGGATAAAGAAGAACGAGAAGGAGCTGAGTAATCAGGTCAAGAAAAGAGTAACTGCCGCACTACCTCAAAAGAAAGAGGATTATGAGGGGGACTTTGGGCATATAGTGCATACCGGAAGTACCCTACTTGATTTGACTATATCAGGAGATCGGATTCACGGGGGAGGTATCCCTACCGGAATACTGGTAGAAATATTTGGACCAAGTGGAAGCGGAAAGACGGTGCTATTAAGTGAAATAGCAGGGACTATACAACGCATGGGAGGAGATGTCTTATTTAACGATCCTGAAGCCCGACTCAATCACCAATTTGCAAAGTTATTTGGATTGGAGTTATCTGAGGGGGGATATTCTCAACCTGACACTGTTCCAGAAGTATTCAAGGCTGTGAGAGAATGGAAGCCTAAAACAAAGGCCGAAGTTCACGGAGTCTTTGCGGATTCTCTGGCAGCTCTCTCTACTGATATGGAGATGGATGCAAAGGACGGAGATAAAATGGGGATGCGTAGAGCGAAAGAGTTTTCAGAGGAACTGCGTAAAACATGCCGGATACTTAAGCAAAAGGGGCTTATAATGGTATGTTCAAATCAGGTTCGGGAAAACCTTGATGCTGGAGCTTACGGTCAGAAATACAAAGCTCCGGGAGGTTTAGCGATGGAATTTTATTCATCTTTAAGACTTCGAACTTTCAGCCCAGAGAAAATATATGAGATCAGAAAGGTTGCTGATAAGGAAGTCAAGAGAGTTATCGGAGTAAATATCCAGATAGAAGTTACAAAGAGTTCCATCAGCAAACCCTACCGTACAGCTCCTTTAACCATAATTTTTGATTATGGAATTGATGATATCCGTCAGAATTTGAAATACATAAAAACCTATACTAAATCAACCACCTATAAATTGGGAGGGGAAAGCATAGGTAAAAGTATGGAAGAGGCTATACGATATATTGAACAGAATGGACTGGAAGAGGATTTAAAGGAGGAAGTAATTCATCTTTGGGAGAACATAGAAAGGAAATTTAAAAGTGACCGTAAACCCAAAAGATCATGAAAAGAATTATGAAAGCGAAAATATCTGCCAAAATCCTGGCCCTTGATGTCGCTACGCACTGCGGATGGGCCGTTACCAGGGAGATATACGGCGTATGGGATTTAACGCCTAAACGTGATGAAAGTGCTGGTATGCGGCTTATCCGTTTCCGGCATAAACTGAAGGAAGTCATCTCAAATGAGAATATCAATCTTGTCGTTTTTGAACGACCTGGGGGAAGGCATGTCGGGGCAGTGATAGTTCATTCCGAATTACAAGGACAGGTTAAGGTTGTATGTGAAGACCTTGGTATTGAATATCGTGGGTATTCCTCTCAGGAAATCAAGAAGTTTGCTACCGGAAAAGGCAATGCCAATAAAGCAGCAATGATTGAAGCAGCGAAAAACAAACTTGATTATCCCGGTAAAGATGATAATGAAGCAGATGCTTTGTGGTTACTTGAACTTGCTATAAACGATTTACAAAAGTACTAATAAAATGGCAGAGGAAAAAATTACAAGAGAGGAATATATGGAAGCTGCGGCCAGAGTTAGAAAATATATTGAACAATGTGCGATGAAAGCAGAAAAACCATGTTGGGTATGTGCTCATAAAACTATGACATCCATAATAATAGTTTGTACAGACGAACTAAATGCAAAGATATTATATAATTCTGGAGACTATGTAATGTATAAAGCTGTATTATATGATTAAATCAATTCACATAGAAAACTTTCAAAGTCATGCAAAAACAGAACTTGAGTTCTCTCCTGGAGTCAATGTCATTGTGGGAACATCCGATTCAGGTAAGACGGCAATCATCCGTGCTCTGCGTTGGGTGCGGTGGAATAGACCTTCTGGTGATGCCTTTCGATCCAAATGGGGAGGAAGCACCAGCGTGCTCGTGGAATGTGAAGAAGCGGAAGTTTCTCGGATTAAAGATAAGTCGGATAAATTTCTACTCCGCCCAAAAGGACGTGATGAAATGGAATTCAAGGCTTTTGGTACTAATGTTCCGGAAGAAATTGTTGCACTTCTCAATCTCGACGAAATCAACCTTCAATCTCAGCACGATGCCCCCTTCCTCCTTAGTGATACTGCCGGAGCAGTAGCCGCTCATTTCAATAAAGTAGCTCACCTTGACAAAATTGATATTGCCACAAGTAAAATCAATGGATGGATTAGAGGACTAAAAAGTGATATTGAGCATACTGAAGCAGATATTGAATCTGAGAAGGAAAAGCTCAAAGCATTTGATCACCTTGACAAATTTGAGGCTGAACTCGAAGTATTGGAATCCATGACATCCGATTTATCTGTTTTACGGAATAAACAAGAAGCATTACGAAAGGATACAAATAAATACCGAACATTAGCTGATAGCATAAGTAAGTATGAGGACTTTGTATTAGAAGAACCTTTGGTGGATGCTACTCTTGAACTTATTTCCAACCGGGATGAAGTAAGAAATCAATACAGTGCTCTGATAAAAGTAGTTAAAAAACTTACGGAAATTAAACAAGATGAGGATGCTATAAATCATTTGCTCGAAGCAGAGTCTTTGGTTGATGATTTAATTGATAAATTTGCTCAAGTAAAGGTCATACAATCAGATTACAGCAAATTAAAATCCTTGATCAAGCAGATCAATCAATGCCAGTCTGATATTAGCACAACCGAAACAAATATTAAAGAATCAGAAGAACGCTTTCATAATGAAATAGGAGGCATCTGCCCTCTATGTGATCAACCAATAAAGAAAAAATAAGATGTTACCAAAAATTCCAAAACGACTCGAAAGACGAACTGAGTTCTACAACAAGATCGCTCTAATAATTGGAGAGCATCCTCAAGCAGGAAAGACTGCTCAATGTAAAGGAGCTTTCCAATGGGCAAAACGTTGGTATATGGTCTTTGAAGATGTAAAAACAAAATTTCAGTTTGTGATAGATAGTCCGTCAAATGTAGCTTGGGCAGAAACGAAAGATGAAAATAAGGCACGTTAATTCAAATATCTATGAGGTCACAAATGACCATGGAGATATTGTTTGGTTCAGAGGTACTTGGAGAAAGTGCCAAGAGTATATGAAAAAACATAAAGATAAATAATGCAACGAACAAAGATACAGCGAATACCATCAGCAATCCTAACGGCTGATTGGCATCTACGTGAAGATACTCCTACTGCTTTTACCGGGAACTTTCAAGTAGAGCAGTGGGGAGTAGTTACCTTTATAAGTAATCTACAAGAAAAATATGACTGTTATGTTATTCATGCCGGGGATTTATTCAATAATTGGAAACCTTCTCCATGGTTGATTACAATGGCGATGCGGCATCTGCCAAAACGATTTGTTACCATATATGGTAATCATGACTTGCCTCAACATAATTTGGATCTCGCAGACAAATGTGGAATTAATGTATTGAAAGAAGCTGGAGTATTGGATGTATTACCCGGAACTCATTGGGGACAACCTGTACAGGATTCTTGGTCAAGTATGTTTGATATTTTGGTTTGGCACGTTATGACATATCAGGGGAAGAAACCCTGGCCGGGAATAACCGACCCGATGGCCGCAACATTACTACGAAAATATCCTCAGTACAAACTCATTCTTACCGGTCATAATCATAAAACTTTTACCGAAGAGCATGAAGGAAGATTACTTGTTAATCCCGGTGGAATAACAAGGCAGTCAGCAGATCAAATAGATTTTAAGCCCTGTGTTTTTCTTTGGTATGCGGAAACTAATACAATTGAAAGAGTAGATTTGCCATATACTGAAGGGGCTATAAGCAGAGAACATATTGATGTTATAGAACAGCGTGATGCCCGCATAGATGCCTTCATATCAAAACTCAATAGTGAGTGGGATGTATCATTATCATTTGAGGATAATATTGAAGCATTTTGTCAGGCAAATAATGTAAGAGAACCGATTAAAGAAATAATCTATAAAGCATTAGAAGGATGAAAGAAGTAATCCAGAGATAAAGTTGAAACAGAAGTATTCTTTCGTAAAGCAAAGTAAAATGAAACATTTAACTGAAAAAGAAGCCATTGCTTTTTATGAATCAAATGTATGGAAAGAATGGACAGATGATCAAATTGCACGCTTTCAATTATTCCAACCATTACTTTGTGTGCCATTTAGTAGATTTCATGAAGCAGTAGAAAAGGTATTAGGAAGACCTGTATATACTACTGAATTTGCCACTTTAAATCTTCAAAAAGAATACCTTGGTGAAAAACCAGCACCAACTCTTGAAGAGATTATCAATTTAATTCCGGAAGATAAACGAATTGTAATAGGAATATGAAACGCATACTTGTAACAGGAGGAGCCGGATTCATCGGTTCGCATCTTTGCCGATATCTACTTAATCAAGGACATGAAGTTATCTGTATGGATAACTATTTCTCAGGGCAGAAGCGAAATATTCATCCTCTGCTCCCAAATCCAAGATTTGAGGCAATTCAGTGGGATGTAACAAAGGAATACAAAATAATAGCAGATGAAATCTACAATTTGGC
>CAZFOG010000003.1:0-9937 GCA_964520685.1 uncultured Nitrospiraceae bacterium
GGCTGATCCTCTGGATCGTGTTCAGGCCGGAGCAGCGAAACAACTCGCGGTATTGATTCGTTGCATTCTCTTCAGGGATACCGTACACCGACCGGGTTCGTCAGCGATTGAATGAGCAACTGCTTGTACTGTTCTTCGGCTTCGGCCGTCTTCCATCCCAGAGCACAGTGCACGGGGCGGCCGTTTTCGTCCGGCACGGTGTTGCCATCGTCGTCGATGGAAAGCTTGACCGTCTCCATGCGGCATAGCGAAGTGTCTACCGCCATATAGACAGACACGGTATCAAACAGGATACTGCTCGAGTTTTCCGGATACGTGTCGCGGTTGGCCCATGCGTTGTAGTTCTCGATGACCACCTGCGCGCGGGGTGCTGCCGAATCCGCAACGCGGAGATACCGTTCCCCTTCGAGACGAAGATCGCCGCAGATGTCGAGGGGGTTTATGACGATTTCCCACGGCGCGTTGAAGACGGCCCGCGCCGCCTCGATATCCGCCCGGACATTCCACTCGGGCTGACGGCCCTCGTGACCCTGATACCCGATATGCACGCTGCCGGCCATCGTGACCACCCGCGCCTTTTCGGCAATCGACGGGTCACGTTTCAACGCCTCGCTGATGTTCATCTGGGGCCCGAGCACAACCAGGGTAATCTCGCGGTCCGATTTCTTGATCGTATCGATAAGCGCCTGGACCCCGTCTTCATAGACCATGCCCGGGTACTTCTTGAAATCGTATTCGCCCAGCCATTCCAGTTGGTTGATACCGCCGTCATCCGTTTTGAGGCCGGTTCCGATGGGGATGTCGGTCCGGTTCCAGCGTTCGAGCATCTTGGCGACGAGGCGGGTCTTGACGGGGGTGTCGCGGAACGCCGTGGTGATGAGTTTCAGATCGATTTGCGGCGAGCCCAGCATCATGGCCAATGCCCAGGTATCGTCGATATCGCTTCCGATGTCGGTGTCGAGGATCACGGGGATCGGTTCTTGCGGAACGGCGGCGTGCAGCAATATCGACACTTGAGACACAAACAGCATCACACTCATGGCAATCCTCTCCAGCGGCTCTGAATGACGGACGCGGCAACATGGACACCGCTCTCTCCTTCTGATAGGGGGAGATTAACAGATGGGCGAGTGGTATCCAATTCGCATGCTTCGCTGGGGCAGGCTGGTGGTCGGGGAGAACACCGATTCTTAGCCGCTTCACCGGAGCGCGGGGCTCCGTGCGGGATCGGCGCATTCGCCGGTCACTACGCGGACGGAACGGCATCAGCCCCAGGCAGCGGCGGGGACTTCTTCGGCTGCCGATACTGCGGGCAGAGTGTCCGCGTGCACATGGGCAGGCAGGTGCGCGCCATCGGCGAGCTGGCCTATCCAGTAAAGATACCAGCGGAGAATGACGTTGAATTCGTCGGGCCGTTCCATCATGGGAGCGTGGCCACACCTGTCGATGAAGCTCAGCCGCGACAGCGCGAGTTTTTCATGGAACTCGTGGGCGACCTCGGGGGGCGTAACGATGTCGTCGCGACCCCAGATCAGCCCGACGGGCATGGTCATACGGTGCAACTCGTGGGCCAGGTTTTCGCGGACCGCGGACTTCGCCATGCGTAGCAGTTTAAGCGCTTTGACATTGCTGTTGAGGGTGGCGAACACATCGTCCACGAGCTCTTCTGTGGCCATGGCAGGGTCGTAGAACGTCAGGGCGGCCTTTTCGCGGACGTAATCGTAGTCTTTTCGGCGCGGCAGGGTTGTGCCCATGGTGTTTTCTTTCAGCCCTGAGCTTCCCGTGAGCACCATGCCGCTGACGTTCTCCGGGTGCGTGAGGGCGTAATGAAGAGCCACGTGGCCTCCGAGGGAATTGCCCACCAGGGTGACGCGGGCGAATGCCATGTCGGAAATGAACCGGCTCAGAAACTGGCTCAGCTCTTTGACGCAGGCTTTTCGAAGGGGGAGTTCGAAGAGGGGCAGGCGCGGCGCGATGACGCGGTAGCCCTCGCGCAGATTGGCTATGAGACGCCGGAAGTTTTCGGGGCCGCCCATAAGGCCGTGCAAGAGAAGCACAACTGGCCCACCGCCCTCGTCGACATAGTTGTAACCCCTGACATTCTTATACGTTAGGTCCATTGGTGCTCCGTGATGCCAGTTGCCCGCGAGGGTGCGCAGTCATGCCCCTTTTCTTATATCCTACCACGGCAATGTGGGTTTGTTACAGGTCTATTGAGCTTCGCTCTCGAAAGCGGGAAGCGGCTCTTTTTCGCCGCGCCGCACGACCAGAATGTCTTCCCCGTTGAATAGCGTAATGCTCTGCTGGCCGGGGTTGTATTCGCGGATTATCCACCCCTCTGCCACACTGTCGCCCAGCTCGCGAGTCCGTTCGCGGATTTTTCCATCGGGGGTATGAATGCGCAACGAGAACCGGGGCGCTCGATCCACCGTCATAACCACACCGCGCAATTCCACTTCAATGAGGTTTGTCCTGTTTGACGGTGTCTCGGGTACGGGGGTTTCAAGGCCGGGTGTGTCTTCGGACGCGGGCGCGGCCGGCAGGGGTTCATCCGGAGTCGCCGGTGCTTCCGCAACGGGGCCGGTGACCGGAGGTTCCACGACGGGCGCTGGGATCACGGAGGCGGCATCCTCGGGGAGCGAGGGGGGTGACGCCGCCGGTTCCTGGGGCGCCTGGCCCGGCTCCGCTGGCTCTATACCTGTGGTCTTCTGTGGTGGCGCGGGGTCCGTAACGGGTTGCAATATAATCTCTTGCTGTGGTTCGGGGGGCGGCGGTTCATTGAGCCGGGCGTGCTCCTGAGTCGACGGCGCTGCTCCACGGAGAGGCATCGGGATAAGACCATATACCACGCCCAGAACAAACCCGATTACGATTGCCGCCATGAACAGCAGGCCCAGGAGAGCGAAAATCGTCAGGGACCGATTGCGGGACGGGCGGGGTGCGCCCAGGCGCTCGATGAATGTTCCGCGCAAGGCGGGCAGATCGCGGTCTGACGGCGCGGAAACGGCCCTGTCAATGGACTGGAGCGCTTTTTCGAGGTCTGCCTTGGCGCGGCGCAAGTCCCGTTCCAACGCCTCAAACTGGTCGCGCCCAAGTTCCCCGAGTTTTCGGCGTCCTCGGGCCAAGTCGAGCTGGGCCTCGATGACGCCCTGGTCATTTTGAATGTCTTTGCGGGAGTTTTCCAGCCGGTCTTGCCAGAACCGGATCGCTGCCGTTGCACGGGCCCGAATGGCCTTTTGTTCCTTTGCGGCGCGTTTGCCGTCTTTTTCGGGGACGTCTTCCTGCTCTCGCAGACGGGCTACGACAGCGAGGTTCTGCTCGGCCTGTTTGCGCTCCGCGAAGGCAGCCCGCAGTTGGTCGACCATCCAGCGGAGCAGGACTTCGGGCTGGATGCCCTCTTCGGTCAGCGGTGTTCGGATGGGTATTTCTTCGATGCGGTCAAGGGGCAGCTCGACATAGCCGCCGGCCAAATCGGCGTCGCGAACGGCGAGCCATGCGCGGACGTTTAACTGGCGGCGTTCGAGGCATTCACGGCGCCACCGAACGCGGTTTGCCTGCTCAGCGTAGGTCTGATAGTCGATCTCGCCTACTCGGGAGGCGAGGGAAAGTTCCGCGAGCTTTTCCTGCGCGGCGGTTAATTCGATGGAGGCCTCCATCAGGCGCTGGTGCAGTTCATCGTCGAAGGCGTTACGAACTTCCTTCAACCGAAGCTGGCAGGCCTCGAGTTCCGATTTCGACCGGCCATTGGTTTCACGGAGTTCGCGCTTAATCTTTTTGTCGAGGCTGCAGAGCTGCCGAAGGGTCTCCGACGGGTCGATGGGCACCGAGATGCTTTTGCGTCGGCGCCCCTTTGCCTGGGCTTCCTCTTCGGCCAATGCATCCTGTCCGGATTCCCGCGGTTCGCGAATGAATTCGGGGTGGTCGTGCAGATAGAGTTCGGTGGCTCCTCTCGGGACCTCTTCGAAGCGGGGGATGCGGATTTTGAGCTGGCACGCGATGCACCGGGCCCGGCGGCCGTACATGGTCTCATTGAGGCGCATTTTCTGTCCGCACAGGCAAAAGATGCGCAACGCCGGCGTTTGCTGAGTCGGCATGACGAAACCTCCGGAGTAGAACTCACAGCGTAAGCGTACCGCGTGTCCTAAATATATGTCAATTATGGGTATCGAAGGGCGTAAATCCGGGCTTGTACGGCCGTAGACGATGCACTTGATGCCGTAAACGCCGAAAATCCATCACTTTGATGACGGGCATTCGTCAATCTGACCGGATTTCCCCGGTGCCTCGGAGACGGGTTCGAGGCGGACTCGCGTTGTAATCGACTAGAGACACAAGGGTTAAACGCACGGAGGGCGGGGCTGGGGCGGTCTGATTTGATTGGCATGGCACTTGCGGTTTGTCAGGTGGCTCTCACAGACGAGGAAATGCACGGCCTCTGCAGCCGCCCCCCCGGACCCCAGACCGGGGGGGCACCTCTATTTTCTACGGTCGAGACGCCTCTCTTTTCACTGCGGCGAACAGGCCCCGCGTTGTTCAAGGATACCGGTCCCTATCGAGTGGCAGGCAGTGCCCACCGGCGGACAACCCTTCGATTCGAGACGGTCACGCTGCGCACGGGCGGGTTCCAGCCGTTTTCTTCTCAACTTCGCGCGTGTTACCATGCGGCTGAACCGGGCAGTGACACAGGGAACATGAAGAATCAACTCGTACTTGGCATTGACTGCGGCACGCAAAGCCTGCGTGCTGCGGTGTATCGTGCTGACGGCAAGGTGGTTGCCCAGGCGTCGTCTTCTTACCCAACCACGTACCCGCATTCCGACTGGGCCGAGCAAGACCCCGAGGACTGGTGGCGGGGGCTTCGGGAGGCGGTGCATGCCTGCATTGGGGCGCGCGGTGTCAACGCGGCTGATATTGCGGCGATAGGCATTGACAGCACCTCGTTCACCGGAGTGTGGTGCAACGAACGCGGTACCCCGCTCCGGCCGGCTCTTTTGTGGATGGACCACCGCGCCGCTCGCGAGGCGGCGGAGATCGTGGCGTCGCGTCACCCGGTTCTCGAGCACTCGGGATGGCGCGTTTCGTCTGAGTGGATGCTCCCCAAATCCATGTGGATTGCCTGTCACGAACCCGAGATTCACAGGGGGGCGGAACGCATTGCCGGAGCCGTCGACTGGCTGGTGTACCGGCTGACGGGGACGTGGACCACTTCGACGGGCGGGGCGACAAGTAAGCGGCACTGGACCCCTTCCGGCGGATGGCCCGAGGAACTCTATGCGCTGATGGGCGTGCCGGATCTTGCCGAGAAGAACCCGGACCGTGTGCAGTATATTGGCGAGCCGACGGCCAACCTGCTCCCGGAAGCCGCCGAAGCGCTGGGCCTGTCCACCGGGTGTATTGTGGCCCATGCCGGTATGGACGGATGGGTGGCGCCGATAGGCAAGGCCTGTCTCGAGCCCGGCACGGCGTCGCTGACCCTTGGCACATCGACCGTGATGATTCTGGAGACCCTCGAGCGCACAATAATCGACGGGATCATGGGGCCGTTTCCGGAGGGTATCCGCAAAGGCCGCTATACCTACGAGGCCGGGCAGACGTCCGGCGCCTCGGTGGTGGGATGGGTGCTGGAGCTGATGGGAGTGGCCCCCGGCACGGATGCGTATGCCCGTCTTGAACGGGAAGCCGCAAACCTCCCGCCGGGTTCGGAAGGAATCGTCGTGTTTGACGCATGGCGCGGCAATCGGACGCCCTATTTCGATGCGTCGGCTCGGGGGGTAGTTTTCGGCCTGACCCTCGAACACACCCCTGCCCACGTCTACCGCGCCGTGCTCGAGGGCTGCGCGTTCGGTATCCGCAACGTGGCCGCGCGGATCATGAATGCGGGGCATGGCGTGAACGAATTCCGCGTGTGCGGCAGCGGCGCGGCAAACGGGCTGTGGACCCGGATTATCGCGGACGTCACGGGGATTCCCCTTCGCGTGTCGGCGGAGAAGCACGCCACGTGCCTGGGTGCGGCGGTGTGTGCGGCGGCCGCGGCAGGTTTTTTCAGGTCTCTGGACGAAGCGGCGCTGGCCATGGCCCCGGCCTTCGAAACCGTACTGCCTGAGGCGGGTATTCATGCGTATGACGATTCGTTCGCGGCCTATCTGGAGATCTACGCGAAAACCAGTGCGACGATGGCGCGTCTGTCTGAATGGATGGGGAACAAAGCGACCAAGAAAGCAGGAACATCATCATGACCGGCGAAAACGCAGGGCGGCCTGTCTTACGGCTCGCCCGGAAACAATTGGCACGGATGATCGACCACACGCAGCTTCGCGCGTATGCGACACAACTGGATATTACGGAGCTCTGCGACGAGGCGGTGGCGTTTGGCTTTGCGTCCGTTTCGATCAATCCCGTCTGGACCTCGTATTGCGCAAAGCGCCTGTCGGGTACCTCTGTTGTCGTAGATCCGACGGTAGGTTTTCCCCTGGGTGCGAATACGGCGAAGATCAAGATCGAGGAAGCGCAGGAGGCCGTTCGCAGCGGTGCCCAGGAACTGGATATGGTCATCAACGTGGGCGCATTGAAATCGGGATTTCCGGATTACGTGGAAAAGGAGATTGCCAGCGTCGTCAGGGCGGTGCGCGGGGTGCCCGTGAAGGTCATACTCGAGACCAGCTATCTCACTACCGAAGAAAAGATCGCGGTGTGCCAGATGAGCCTGCGCGCGGGCGCGGCATTTGTCAAGACCTCGACGGGGTTCGGGGAAGGTGGTGCGACGGTTCAGGACGTGGCCCTCATGCATGAGGTGGTCGGGGGCCGGATGGGGATCAAAGCGGCGGGAGGCGTGCGTACATATGGTGATGCGGTCACGCTGATCGAGGCCGGGGCGACACGTATCGGGACAAGCACGGGGCCCAACATCATCGAGGCCGCGCCTCAGTGAAGGGCGTCAAGCGGCTTCCGAAGTCCCCATCATTTTGATGAAGGTTCGGAGCAAATCGCCGTCGAGTTGTTCCGACATCTCGTTTTTCATGATGTTCAGCGCCTGGAACGTACTTACGGCTCCTTTGTAGGAGCGTTTGGTGGTCAGCGCGTCAAAGATGTCCGCGATGGTGCAAATCCGCACGAAGGGTGAGAGCTGTCGCGCGTCGCACTGCTCCGGATAGCCGCTGCCGTTCACCTTTTCGTGATGGTGACGCACCACATCCATCGCAGCGGGGCTGATACCGCCATGGCCGTGGAGAATATGGCATCCCAGTTCAGGGTGACGTTTCATTTCCTCCCATTGCTCGTCTGTCAGTTTGCCCTTGCAGTTCACAATGGACGGATCGATGAGGCTTTTCCCGATATCGTGCAGGAGGGAGCCGGTACCGAACTCTTTGAGTTCCGTGGGGGAAAAAGCGCCCGAACGCTGGGCCAGCGTGATGCTGAACACAAACACGTTGATGCTGTGGGTATAGGTGTAGTAGTCGTATGACGTAATTCGGAGGAGTTGCGCGAACGCGGTTTTTTCCTGAGACAGGAATTCGTAGGTCAATTGGACATAGGCCTTGCTGCGGTGGACGGTATCACCGGCTCGGGGGTCCGCAAAGACCTCTCGCATCAGGAAGCGGCCGGAAACGTAGACGACTTCGGTTTTGTGTTCCAGCGGGAGTTCGGGATCGGCCAGGATGGCGCCGAGGTTTTTCTCGAGATACCGCAGATATGCCTTTTCTTCGCACGAATCCACAAAGAGATGCTTGACATTGTTGGCTTCGAGGCGGCGGCGGTCTTCTTCCGTGAAGGGGAGGTGCTTTTCGCGGTAGAGCACCGGGGGCTGCGCGCCCCGCGCCCGAAGATACAAGTTGAAGCTGGTGACCGTCTCTTCCCGCAGACACGCAACGGGAACGGGTATGAGCTGAATCGTCTCTGACGCCACCACATCTTCCCTGAGATCCATACAGAACTCCCCTCGCCAGATGTCCCCCAAGCGCGACTAATTATACCGCAATAGTGCTCATTTGACAAAAATACGTAAATAGTCACGCCGCTGGAGTATCCAGGATGAGTCAGGAGACGCCGCAGAGACGGTTCGGGTCTTAAATAGTTTTATTTGAAGCGCTTACGGCACGGACAGCCCGCTTGGGGCTGGAGGAATCCGGACCGTTTGACCGGAGTTCACTTTCCGGTCATTTGACTGATAATCCGGGTGGTTGACTGGCCTTCGACGCCGGGAATGATGGCGATTTCGCCTCCGTAGCCTTCGACGAGCCGGCGTTCTTCCTGCACAATGGTGTCGATGGAGTAATCGCCGCCTTTGGCGTATACATCCGGTTTCAGGACCTCGAGCTGCTTCATGGGTGTTGCGTCGTCAAACAGAACGATGTAATCGACGCATTCGAATGCCGCAAGCACGATGGCGCGGTTCTCCTGGGGGATGATGGGCCGATCGGCGCCTTTAATCTGTTTAATCGAGGCGTCGCTGTTGAGACCCACGACCAGAATGTCTCCGAGGGCGGCCGCCCGTTGCAGATAGGTGATGTGCCCGACGTGGATGATGTCAAAACACCCGTTCGTCCAGACGACTCGTTTTCCGTCCTTCCGCAATCCCTCGAGGATGTGCTTCAGGGTATCCGTGGTTTTGAGTTTGGCGGGGGCGCCGGAGGCCGCGAGGGCATCGCGCAGTTCGCCGTTCGAGACGGTGACGACGCCCGGTTGCACGACGGCCACGCCTGCCGCGGCGTTGCCCAGGACAGCCGCATCTTCATGGGAGCCGCCCGCAATCAAGGTGAGCGTCACGGCGGCCGTAACGGTGTCGCCGGCGCCCGTCACGTCCACAACCGCGTCGGGTGAGATGGTGATGGGCACATCGACAGGCTTCTGGTTCGGCCGGTATATGCGAATCCCCTCGGGTCCGCGCGTTATCAAGGCGCTCTTGGCGGCCTTGAGCAGCCGCGTTGCGGCGGCTTCGAGGCTTGCTTCATCGACGACGTCGATTCCGGTGCCGATCCCGGCCTCGCGATCATTCGGCACGACGACGTCGAAGCCCTGTAATGCGCCCGCGCGGGACCGCGAATCGCCCACCGTGAGCAGCTTGTACTTCCTGGCGCAGGCCACGACGGTCTCGAGCACGCGCGCTGTTGCCACCGAGGATACCTGGTCGACCACCACAATGGCGTCGACCTGAGGGGCCAGTTTTTCGATGTTCGCCATGATTTGCTCTTCGAGCGCGCCCGAGATGAACGTGGGCGACGGGGTGTCGGTCCGGAGGATTTCCTGGGTGGGAATATTGAAGCCGCCCGCGCGGAGTTTGCCGTAGGTGTTCGTCGGCCGCTCGGGGGCGGTCACGACAAACTCCGTGTTCACGCTGCGCACAGCAAATTCGTGGCGCACGATGCCGGCGTTGACGTCATCGCCCACGTAACCGACCATGTAGGTTGTCGCGCCCAGGGATGCGACATTGCAGGCGGCGTTGCCGGCCGCGCCGGGGTTATGCCGCCGCTCATGCACTTCGTACACGGGGATGGGCGCTTCGAGACTCACGCTCGTTACCGCTCCGTATACGTTTTCGTCGAGATAAATGTCCCCCACGACCATAACGCGGGCTTCTCTGAAACGGTCAATCAGTTCTGCGTAACTCATACGGCGAAGAACTCCCCATGGGTTCACTTGCATGCAGCCCCGTGCGGCCCAATACAAAGGGCAGATTACAGCATAACCGGGGCCGAAACACAAAACGCGCCCCGCCCCGGAATTGCGCGCGCATCGCGTGGACGAAGTGGAGCCATACGGACCCGCACGGATAGACACGGACCTGCACGGACCCGCACGGACCCACACGGACGGAGAGGCATAGCTGAGAGTCTGGAATTGGACGGGGAGGACGGGGAGCGGTCCAGGGGGTCCTTTCGCGAGTATGTCAGCGCGTTGTTGATGCGCCGGATACCCGACTGCCCGCGGCGGTTCTTACCCG
>CAZFOG010000003.1:10037-55631 GCA_964520685.1 uncultured Nitrospiraceae bacterium
GTCAGCGCGTTGTTGATGCGCCGGATACCCGACTGCCCGCGGCGGTTCTTACCCGGTGGATGATTCCCTCGCCAAATGCGGTCACAACTGGCAGAATACGGAGATCGTGGGACATCGAGGTATCCGGCGGTCCGACAGCGTCACGATCATTTTTCTTCGCGCGGTTATTGGCGTTCGCGAACCATGAAGAACCGGTCCACGTAAACCGCGTCGACCTGGTCGGGATTGTTGACCGGGGCTGCCCAGAAATACATTCCCGGGGAGAGCAGGTGCGTGCCTAGATCGACGGTCTTGTAATCCTTGCCCGCCACCTCGGCAATGGGCACGCTGCGTTGGGCTACCGGCTTGCCCTCGCGCGCGTTATAGAAGCCTAGTGTCAGCGCGGTTCCCGATTCGGCCCGGGCGTCGCAGCGGATGTCAACGTAAGAATGCCAGGGTTCGCCCTCAGAAACGTCTTCGCGGAACTCGTATTGAATGGCCCATTGGGTATGGTTGGCCGGCATTCGCGCAGCGGCCTTGTCGGCTGCAGCGGCATCATCGACGAGGGCGGTCCACCCGTTTTCGACGCCGTGCAGGCTGAACCAGTTATCTTCGATGACGGCGTAGTCATCCTCCGGGAGCCCTTCGCAGATGGCGGGAAGGGGTCCCGCTGGGCGGAACCGGGTCCGTAACATTTTCGCGTAGTGCTCGAAAGGCCCGCCTTCGCGATAGCTGTTCGCATCGAAGGCCTCGGCGCGGGCAATGAAGTCTTCGGCAAATGCGGCGGGGTCCTCGGGGCCCGGAGAGGCGGTGCCGGAGCGTTTTAAGAGGCGCGCAAGCTCGTGGTATCTGTTCAGCAGGACGTTATCGAGAGGCATGCGCGCCCGGGCGACGCGTTTCGCGATGACCGGGTCGTCTTTTGCCCGCTGTTCGGCTTCTTCAAACAGCTCGACCGCACGGACGACGTCTTCGAGGGGCAACCACTCGGATGTGTCGGCCATGTAGCATCGCAAGTACACGCCCGACCAGGCGGCTGCGTCATGGAGCAGATCGATATAGGCGCGCAGAGGCCCTGCCGCGGGGCCGTAGTATCCCTCGAGGAACTCGTTCATGAGGGCGTACTCGTCGCGGGACGGGTCCCACATGAGGTGCGCGAGTACCCATGCCCGCAGCTCGGGAAAATCGCTAATCGAACTGCTTGAATCCCCTTGCTCGAACAACCCCACCACGTTGTTATCGATGAAGAAGCGGATGTTGGGAGCAAGGACCCGCATATTGGGATGGGGCAGGATGTAATTGCGGAAATTGGTCACGTAGTCCCACACGAACAGTCGCGGGGCCATTGCGCTCCATGCTTCCATGTCGCGTTTAAAATCGGCGTTCTGGGGACCCGTTACCAGCGGCTGCGAATACGAGCACTCGATCGAGCACAGCCGGATGATGACATTGTGGCGGGGGGTGATGCCCGCGGGGGCTTTGCGGGTGTATTGATACGCCAGGGTCATGATCAGGAAATCGGGATACTCCTTCTCGAGCTCGGCCGCGACGGCGTTGACGAAGTGCAGGAGCGAACCGGAGGGGGTACCGGCGGCCTCGTTCTGGGCCGTGCAGTTGGCGCATTGGCAGTAGCCGTGCCAGTCATTCTGGGAAACCGAGATCATGCCCGCCTCGGGGTTCTTGCGAATCCATTCGAGGGCGTTCTTGACAAATTCGGCCCGCATCGCCTCGTTGGTCAGGCACAGTTGTGTTCTTTCGGCCCTGCGGACACCGTCGATTTCGCTGTACCAGTCGGGATGCTCGGCAAAATACTTCTCTGGGGGCATAAGCTGGTAGAAGGTGTGGCACCAGCCCAGAATGTTGTAATGCCCGCCGTATTCGACGGGGGTCTTTACAAAATGGCCGTTGCACTTGCTTCGCGCGGCGTAGACACCGTCAAACGCGCCGCGGTAAAAGGCCTCCCGATAAATGAGCTGCGGCGTGTACACGCGGTCGAGCGCGGGGATGCGCAGCGCAGGCTCGTTGGGAACGTGGCGCTCCGTCGCGGACCACCACCGGCACCCGACCACGTCCTCGAGGAAGGTATATACGGCGTACAACGTGCCGCGTGGCCGCCCTCCCGCGAGAAAGATGCGGTTTTCCGCCGATTTCAGGACGATCCCGTCGTGGCCCAGCGCCGCCAGGTCTATCTCGGGGAATTGCGAGGTGAAGAGCAGCGACGGCCCGACTACGATGGCCTTCGCACCGTCCGCCACCGAATTCTGGATGGAAAAGGCCGCCCCGGTGACGGACTCGAGGTGTTCCTTCAACTCCGTGGCGGCGGTCTGTTCCGGGGCGGTCGCGTCCTCCGCGACGACGATGGCCCAATCGGTCGTGCCGTCCTGGGCCAGGACCGCCTCGCCCGGCACCTGAGCCGCGACAAACATGAGGAACGATATGGTGAAGTGCATCGTGGGACTCCCCGGATTACGAACGAACATCCTGTGTGTTTCTACAAGTATACGTATGGCTTTCAACCGGCGCCAGCAGGGGGCAGGGAGGGGTATGCCCCGGTTGCGGGCTCGTCGCGGTGCCGGTCCGTTTGCCGGCCTCGTTGGCCAGTGGGCTGGTTTGAGTCGAATTGCCGGGTCTTGCTACACTCGTTGTTTCTGCTCTCGGCTGGCTCACGCGCCCTTGCGGCGCGGTTTTGTTTTACCCGGACGCGTGACGCGCGCGTTTTTACACGAAATGGAGGACCACTATGGCCATCACACCGCATGGCGGAACGCTTGTAAACCGGCTGCTTACGGGAGATGCCCTCGAGGCTGCACGCCAAAAGGCCCCGAGTCTCCCGTCTATCACCGTGGATGCCTATACCGCATTCGATATCGACGGCATCGCCAAGGGGCTTTTCAGTCCACTGACGGGATTCATGGGCGAGGCCGAGACCCGGTCGGTCCTCGACACGATGCATCTGCGGCCCGGGGTTCCGTGGACGATTCCCATTCTGCTCGACGCCACTGGGGAGGAGGCCGAGCGTTTGGAGATTGGTTCGGAGGTGGCTATCCGCGACGATTTGGGCGACGTCGTGGCGATTCTGCATCTCTCCGGGAAGTTTTCGCTCGAGCTTGCCGAGCTGTGCGAGAAGGTATACCGGACGGTGGACGACGCCCACCCCGGCGTGAAGTACAGCATGTCTCTGGGCAAGGTATTTCTTGCGGGCGAACTGGACGTCCTGAAGGCGCGCACGATTGAATTCCAGGAGTACAACCTGACGCCCGCCGAGACGCGCGCCGCGTTCGAGGAGCGGGGCTGGAAACGCATCGTGGCGTTTCAAACGCGCAATCCCATCCATCGTGCCCACGAATACTTGACGAAATGCGCGCTGGAGATATGCGACGGACTGCTGATTCACCCCTTGATGGGCACGACGAAGAGCGACGATATACCCGGGTCGGTGCGCATGAAATGCTACACGGCGCTCATGGACAACTATTACCCGAAAGATCACGTCATGCTGTCGCTCATGCCCGTCAACATGCGCTATGCGGGTCCCAAAGAGGCGATCATGCATTCGATTATCCGCAAGAACTACGGGTGCACCCATTTTATCGTGGGACGCGATCATGCCGGTGTCGGCAACTATTACGGCACCTATGACGCGCAACACATTTTCGATGATTTCGACGCTGACGAAATCGGCATTACGCCGTTGTTCTTCGAGCACGCGTTCTACTCGAAGCGCACCCAGTCAATGGCCTCGCCCAAGACATGTCCCGGCACCAACGAGGACCATGTATTCCTGAGCGGCACGAAGGTGCGCGAAATGCTGAAGCGGGGGGAAATGCCGCCGCCGGAGTTCACGCGCCCCGAGGTCGCGAAGATCCTCGTGGAGTGGGCTCAAGAGAACGGTGCATGAGCCGGCGTGTCCTGGTCATCGGCCTCGATTGCGCGACGCCCCAGTTCATCTTCGGGCCGAATGCGTTCGCTCTGCCGAACCTTGGCGCCCTGATGCGGCGCGGCTGTTGGGGCCGCCTCGAAAGCTGCCATCCGCCCATCACGGTTCCCGCCTGGGCCTGTATGCTCTCGGGGAAAGACCCGGGAACCCTCGGGGTGTATGGATTTCGCAACCGGCGGGACCATTCCTATGACAACATGTTCACCGCCGATGGGTCGGCCATTCGCGAGCCGCGCGTTTGGGATGTGCTTTCCAGTCACGGCAAGAAGTGCGTGGTCCTGGGCGTCCCCCAGACGTATCCAGTGCGCCCGCTCAACGGCTGGCTGGTGGCCGGTTTCTTGACGCCGAACGAGGACGCGGCATACACCTACCCGAGGCCTCTCAAGGAAGAGCTTCGCCGCACGGCCGGCGACTACTGCATCGACGTGAAGGAGTTTCGGACCGACGACCGCGCCGCCCTGCTCGAGCGGCTCTATGCGTTGATGGAGAACCGGTTCCGGTACGCACGGCATCTGATGGAATCGAAGCCCTGGGATTTCTTCATGATGGTCGACATGGCCATCGACCGGCTGCACCACGCGTTCTGGCGGTTCTGCGACCCGGGGCATCCGGCCTTCGAGCCGGGTAACCCGTTCGAGAACGTTTTTCGGGATTTTTACCGCGCTGTCGATGCCCGCGTGGGCGAACTGGTTGCGATGGCGGGAGACGAGACGGCTGTCATGGTCGTCTCGGATCACGGGGCCAAGGCTATGGTAGGGGGCGTCTGCGTCAACCAATGGCTTATCCGCGAAGGGTTGCTGGCGCTGCGTGAGCAACCGGAGGGCCGCCATCGTCTCGAGGATTGCGCGATTGATTGGGCCCATACGCGGGTGTGGAGCAGCGGCGGCTATTACGCCCGCGTGTTCTTCAACGTCGAGGGCCGCGAACCCGAGGGCCAGATTCCACAGGCGGGGTACGAGACCTTTCGTGATGACCTGATCGCGCGCATCGAGGGCATGCGCGGTCCCGACGGGGAACTGCTCGGGAACCGCGCATTGAGGCCCCGGGATCTCTATGTGAACGTCAAGGGCGTGGCCCCGGATCTCATCGTCTACTGGGGCGATTTGCAGTGGCGGTCGGTGGGGTCGGTCGGCTACGACGGAATCTTCACCTTCGAGAACGATACGGGACCCGATGATGCCAACCATGACTACCACGGGATATTCATCCTGGACGACCAGACCGGTGGCGGCGGGAGAGAACTCGAGGGTCTCGCATTGCCCTCCATCGCGCCGGCGATTCTGGCTCTGATGGATGTAGCAGTGCCCGGTGACATGCCGGGGCCGCGGCTCGAGGAGTACCTGCGATGAGACATCGATTCACCGTTCGTATCGTGGGGGAGGGCGCGCAGGAAACGGCGCATGTGCTAGTACGGAGGCTGGTAGAGATTGGCTCAGAGGTGTGTCCGCCGGGCCGGCGCGCGCCGGAGGGTTTTGCCGGTGTGACGGTGCTGGCGGGTGAGGCCGGCTCTGGCCAGAGCGCCGACGAGGTGATCGAGGTCAGCCCGCATGACACCGCTGATTTCGCCGCGGAAAAGATCCTGGACTTTCTTGACGAACGCGGCGTGGTTTCACTGGGATCAGAAGGCTATACCCCCGAAGAAGAAGAACAGATTCGCAAACGGCTGTCTGATTTGGGGTATATTGATTAGCAACACGCAAGAGCATTACACGACCGGGAAAGCGCTCGACGCACGTTATGCGCATAGGAATTAACGCACTATCCCTTGCAGCCGGCTATTGCGGGGAGACGGTCTTTCTCCGCAACGTCTTCTCGCGGATTGGGGAGCTTCAGCCGGAAACCACGGGTGTGTTTTTCACCAGCGAGCGGAACCACGAGTTCTTCGGGGGGTGGGAGCGCGCGCTTTTCAAGGAGGATGTGGTTCCCGGGGGCATCGGGCTGCCGGTTTCCGAGCGTGAATTCGCCAAAACGATGGAACACGCGCAAATCGATGCGCTGCTCTCATCCATTCAGACTCCACCCGTGAATCCGCGTGTGCCGATGGTCCTGTATGCGATGGATCTGCAGTTCATCGTGGATCCCCTGACCAAACCCCGGTGGCGGGACCGCAGCCTGGTGAAGCGGATTATGCAGGCGTGCGAATCGGCCATAGCCATTGTGGCGCCTTCGGAGTTCATTCGCAGGCAGCTGCTCGAACTTCTGGACGTGCCGCTCGACAAGGTGGTTGTCGCGCCCCTGGGCGTCTCGGACGTCTTCGGCAAACCCCAGGCCTGCTGGGTGCAACAGCCCTACATTCTGCACGTGGGCATGACGCGGGCCTCGAGGAACATCGCGGGATTGTTGAGGGCGTTCGAGTTGTTCGAGACCCGCACGCCTCTCAGTCTGGTCATGGTGGGTCTTCCCGGGGATGAGGAACGCGAGGATTGGGGGCCGCGGATCATGCGGATCCAGCAGTGCCCCGAGCACGCGCTGGCCGGTTTGTACCAGCATTGCGACGCGGTCGTGTGCCCGTCGTTTTATGAGGGTTCGGGTGTGACCGTTCTCGAGGGCATGCGGGCGGGCGCACAGATAGTGGCGGGCCGTGTGGGGGCGATTCCGGAGTTTGCCGGAAACGCTCCAATCTACTGCAACTCGCAGAATGCGTCTACGGTGGCCTCGGCCATTCAGCGGGCCATTGACATCGAGCCCGACAAACGCGAACGGCGTGCCATGTACATGACGAATGCCGCCGCCGAATACACGTGGGATAAGTGCGCATGGAAGACACTTCAGGCCTTCCGCGCGCGGTGATTGCGCGGCGCGTTCGGTTTTCGGGGCGGATTTTTATATAATTCCGTACCTTCAACCCCCTGAACGGGCCGACAACCTTGGAGTTTTGCCATGATCACTTCGTCACGCTTGCATGCCGCTCTGTTTGTGCTTCTGTTCGCCTGCCTGACCGGCGCCGGAAACGCCGTCGCGCAGGAGGAGACGCCGGGCCACACGCCTCTTGACGCGGCCTCCGCCACAACCGAATTCGGAGATGACCTGCTCTGGTACGACGCGGCCGCGCTGCCGCTCGATGGCAAGGGATGGAACGATGTCGCTGTGTACTACGACCGGCTTCCCGCCCGGGCGGAAGGCGTGGTGCGCGCGCCGGTCTGGGGACTCAGCCGCGACTCGGCGGGCATGGCCATTCGGTTCATGACCGATTCGCCCACAATCGGGGCACGGTGGCTGTTGCGCGACGAGAGTCTGTCCATGGCGC
Organism: uncultured Nitrospiraceae bacterium; assembly: GCA_964520685.1. Lineage (GTDB taxonomy): Bacteria > Hydrogenedentota > Hydrogenedentia > Hydrogenedentales > SLHB01 > UBA2224. The sequence goes on from CAZFOG010000003.1 coordinate 17,198, forward strand.
ACATGCCCGCCACGGGCGTCAGCGGACTCGATCTGTACGTGAAGCACGCGGGACGTTGGCTTTGGGTTGCGAACGGCCGCCCTTCCTCGGCAACCATGCAAGCCACTCTCGTGACGGGCGTCCCGGCGGGCATGCACGAGTACCTGCTCTACCTGCCGTTGTACAACGGGGTTTCGTCGGTTCACATTGGAATCAAAGCAGAGACGTCGCTGGCTGCGCCGGCGGAACGCCCGGAAGACCGGCGCAGGCCGGTGGTGTTCTGGGGTTCATCCATCACGCAAGGCGGTTGCGCGTCACGTCCGGGCATGGCGTATCCGGCGATCATCGGCCGCATGATGGACCGTCCGGCCATCAATCTCGGTTTCTCGGGCAACGGCCAGATGGAGCCCGAGATGGCCGTGTTCATCGCGGAACTCGATGCGGAGATTTTCGTTGTGGATTGCTGCCCGAACCTGAAGCCGGAGGAAATTGCGGTCCGCACGGAGCCCGTAGTGCAGATTCTTCGCGAGGCGCGGCCGGATACCCCCATCGTCCTGGTCGAGAACATCATCTATCAGGAGGGGTATTTCGTTCCAAGCATGCGGGAGGCCTACGAGAAGAAGAACGCGGAGATCAAAGCCGCCTATGAGCGGCTCATTGCCGCGGGCGTGACCAACCTGTACTACATTCCGTGCGACAACCTGCTGGGCGATGACGCGGAAGGCACGGTCGACGGAACCCACGCAACGGATTTGGGATTTCTCCGCATGGCACAGGCCATCACCCCGGTGCTGAATGCGATCCTGAGCAAGTAAACGCCGCCGCGGCTGCCGGCTGCGAGAGGATGCGATGCCATGCTGAGCGAACTCGAACTGTTCCGGGTACGTATCGGGCTGCTCCAGGTGTTTCTGAAGGAGCACCGTTACGACGGGATACTGTTATCCCGTGCCGACAATTTCGCCATGGCGACGGCTGGCAGACGGAATTACGTGTCGCAGTGCTCGGACATGGGCGCCAGCTCCTTGTTTGTCACGCAGAGCGGCGAAACGTACTTTGTGGGCAACAATATCGAGGAAACACGGGTCATCGCCGAAGAACTGCGGACGTATGGGTGCGAGATCCGGTCATTTCTCTGGTTCGAGGAAAGGGCGGCGGCGCTGGTCGAACGCGAATTCCCGGGCACGTTGGTCTCGGATGACGGGAGCGTTGGCAAGAACGTCAACGGGGAGATGGCGTATATCCGCTCCCTGTTGACGGTGAACGAACTCGAGAAGTACCGCCACCTGGGAAAACTCGCGGCCGAGACGATCACGGCGGCGGTCGAAGGCGCCGAGGCAGGTATGGCCGAGGCCGACATCGCGGCGAGCCTCATTTGCGAAGGCGCCAAGCGCCGTTGCCAGGTTCCCATTGCCCTGATCGCCGCCGACCGGCGCATCACAAAGTTCCGCCATCCCCTGCCCACCGTTGCGCCGTTGCTGCCCGACCGGATGCGGGAGGTGCAGGTCCGCGGCTACGTGATGATCATTCTCTCGCTGCTCAAGGAGGGACTTGTGGTCTCGGTCACGCGCTTCAAGCGTGTGGGCGAGTTGCCCGAACGGATTCCTGGCGCCTATGCCCGCATCTGCGGCGTCGATACGCTGGTTCACGAGGCTACCGAGCCCGGCAAGACCCTGGGGGATGTGTTTTCCGCGTGTGAACAAGCCTATGCCACCATGCGTTTCGCCTCGACCGAGTGGCACAATCATCACCAGGGCGGAGCCACCGGTTATGCCGGGCGCACCTGCAAAGCGGCGCCCGGCGAGCCCTTCCCCATCCTGGACACGCGTTGGGAGAAGAAAGTGCGGGAGATTACGGGTATTGACGTGGTGTTCGGGCAGGCCTTCGCCTGGAATCCTTCGGCTCCCGGCGTGAAATCCGAGGACACCTTCCTGCTTTTGCCCGACGGGGCGAAAGAGATCATCACGCGGACGCCGGCGCTTCCCCGCGTTGATCTCACCGCGGTTCTGGGCCGCAAGACCGACGTAGTCAAGAGCGGTATCGCGGAACCCTGAACACGCGGAGGTGAAGGTGAGGGCATGCGCCGCGCGGGTCAGAACACCAGGGCGTGAATCTGCCGTGCCCCATTGCGCCCCGGTTCGAAGACCACCAGGTCCCGGCGCGGGTTTTCGTCCAGGTGGCACGTCTTTGCGGTGCCGTAGGGGGGGATATCGAACTCGGCGGCAGGTTTTTGTGCGATGAGTTCTTTCCCGCGCCCCTCGAACACTCCCAGCCGTCTTCCATCGAGGCTGAAGGCGGCGTCCATGCGGCCATCTCCCGTGAAATCGCCGAGAGCCAGCACGCCCGTGCGGGAATCGTCCGGGGCATCCAGGGTGAATTTGCTCTGGTAATCGGGCGCGGTGTTGAACCCCTCGGGCGAGTTCAGGTAGGCCTCGAGCCGCAGCGTGATCTTCTCGCGGACAAAATAGCTCACCATGGACTTGAGCCCGAAAGACAGCTCGAAGAAGAAGACGTCGTCCAGGCCGTCGCCATTGACATCAATGACCGTGGGCTGGGCGTAGGCGCCGGGTTTCACGAACTGCATGTCCGGCTCTTCGGGGAACAGGCATCCCGACTGGGCGAAATAGATGCGCGTGCGCGTTTCCACATTCACGGTGCCCTCGGCTTCCGTCACGAGCAGGTCGGGCAGCCCGTCGCCGTTCAGATCGTGGAGTTCGGCGTGTGCGGCGGGTTTGGGGGGCTTGGGAAAGGTGTCTGCATAGGCTCCGGACGGTTTTTCGGCCGGGTGGCCGGGGGGGGCTTTGAACGGAATCGCCGTTGTGACGAGCTGATCCCAGTCCGGTCCCCGCGCAAATTCGACGGTATGGCTGTTGATGAAGGCCAGCGCCTGATGCACCTCGCTTTCCCACGGAAACGGCACCACCCCGGGAAAATCGTAGCGCAGGTGTGTGCGCGAGGCGCTGTCGTGAGCTACCGCTCCCATGACGTGGCAGCCTATCGTCACAAGTTCCTGGTCCGGCGCGCGTAAGGCGTACCCATGGGGCAGCGGAACCAGCCACTCATGGATGCCGTCGCGATCGATGTCTACCACCTGGTTTTCCAAAAACCGCGGGAACAGGAGTCCTGCGGGAAAGAGCGACATGAACCGGGGCTGGGCAATGGAGGCAAGCGCGTTGCCGCGCAGGGCGAGCACATAGGCCCCGGCGGTATCCACGGCAACGAGTTCGAGCGGGGGGGCGCCGTCCGTCTCTGCGAAGAACACCCCGCCAATCGTCGCGGGCAGCTCGTGGCGGCAATCGGGGGTGTCCGGATAGGTTCCGTCAGGGCGGCTGAGATAGATTGACAGCCACGTGCCTTCCGTTGTGGAATCGCGCACGGCCAGGGCGCAGACGTCGCCGCAGCCATCCCCGTTGATGTCCGAGACCGCGACATCGGCGAGCACGCCTTGATGTTCCAGGGTATACATATGCGCCGGTTCGGCCGGCGCCGCGCAACTCAACACAAGCAGAAAACAAACCACGCCGCGTCTCCCTTTGAATGCGTCATGCTGTCTCGACCCGCAGGCACCCGGAGCGTGAGCGTCTTCCGGTGGACTCAAGTGTAGTGATTGGAAGCGCCGGACTCAACGGATTTCGCCGTTCTCGAGTCCTCGGAAGACGGTGCGGAGGGTCTTGCCGCAGGCACCAGCCAAGCATGGGCAAGGCACAAGGCCAATCCCCAGCAACCCGCCACAAACAGGCCCTGGGCGAATGCGATCACGGTGAAGAACAGGACCATGCTGAGTCCGATTGAGCGCAGTTTCGGGGAGACGGGCTCACGGCGCCCGGTTGCCAGCAATACCCCGAATACGGCCAGGCCCACGCCGAACCACCCGGCGAAATTGGTCAAGGGGATGCCGTAGTAATAGCCCGCTGTCTCCCATTTCCAGAGATTCATGGGACCGGCTGCCACGGGGTCAAGCACCAGGTCGATGGCTGTCAACCCGAGTGCTCCTGCTATTGCAAGACCGAGGGGACGCGGCACAACGGGCCGTAACAGGGCGTCGAGGTACCCCGCAAGCACTGCCCAGGCGCAGACCATCACCAACGGCACGCGGAACAGCAGCGGCGCGAATGCCTGGGTGTATTCGTAGCGGCCGAAGGGAAATCCCGTCCAGACCCCTGAGATCTCCGCCAGAAATCCGAGCAGTCCGGCGCACGCGAGGGCGAGGCGGTACCGCCAGGTCGAGAACCACAGCCCCAATCCGGCAGCGAGCGCCATGAAGACCGGTCCCGCCCACCGCATGTGCGCCGGAGGCTGTCCGAGAACGGTGTAGGAACCTATGCCGCCTGCCCACAACAGAACATAGACCAGGAGCAGTGTGCCGAGGAGGATTCTATTCTTCATGGCGGATAATCAACTCCTCCACAATCTTCGCCGAGAGCAGGACCATGGGCGTGCCTCCCCCGGGGTGGGCGCTGCCGCCTGCGTAATAGAGCCCTGCACAGTGCCGGTCTTTGTTGGGTGGCCGGAAGAACGCCTTTCGCCAGCCATGGGAGTGGGCTCCGTAAATCGCGCCGCCGGGCATGCTGAACCGTTCGGCCAGGCTCTGGGGGGTAACCGCATGCTCGACCGCAATGTCCTGTTCGATGTCCGGGAAACCGGAGGCGCCCAGGCGTGCAAATACTGCCTTGCGAGCTGCTGCAATGCGCGACGCATCCCATTGTTCCCCGGTGGCTGGCGCGTTGATCATGAGAAACAGCGTCTCGCCGCCATCAGGGGCGACGGTGGTGTCGGACCGGCTGGGCACGTTGACGTACACCGTCGGATCGCCGGGTATTCGCTGTTCATCGAAGAGTTGGCGGAATTCTTCCGCGTAGTTTTCGGAGAAATAGACATTGTGATGGTGGATGCCCTCCAGGCGACGTCTCACGCCTATCAAGAAGACCAGCCCCGACAGCGATCGTTCGTCAACGGTCAGCTCTTTCCCGGGCTCTCCCAGAAGACGGGGCGTGTGGCTTGCATCGCCGTTCATGATCACGACATCCGCGGGAATGCGTTCTCCGCTCTGCAATACCACCCCCCGGACCCGGCGGCTTTGGGTGTCGATATGCGCCACGGGGGCATTCGCGCGCAACTCCACGCCACGCTCCTCGAGCAAGCAGCACAAAGTTTCGGCGATGCGGTACAGTCCTCCGCGGATGTACCATCCCCCAAACGCAAACTCGATGTACGGAATGATCGCAAGGGTTGCCGGGCAGCGGTATGGGGAAGAGCCGACGTAGGTCGGATACCGGCCGAACAATTGCCGCAATTGGGGGCTGCGGAAATAGGCGCACACGGTCTTGTGATAGTTGCCCCATCCGCGCAGGAGAGGGACGTGCCGCAACGCGCCGAGGGTCCGCCAATCGGGGGGAGCCGTGAGGGGCCGCCGAAGAAACGTGTCTTTCGACAATGCGTAGATGCGGGCGCCGAGGTTCATAAACCGGAAGAAGCCGCGGTCGCTTCCTTCGAATTCCCGGATTACGGGCAGGAGAGTGGGCATGGAGGTTCCGTAATTGAATTCGGAGCCGCCGGCGTAGACGTATCGCGCCATGGGGTCCAGCGGCACGGCCTCGAGATGTTCCCCCATGTGCGTGCCCGCGATGGCAAACAAGTCCTCGAATATCCAGGGCATGGTGATGAGAGACGGCCCCGTATCGAACCGGAATCCTTCGGCCTCCCACCGGCTCATCTTGCCCCCGAATGCGGCGGATTGTTCGAAGAGGGTCACGCGCCAGCCGCGTACCGACAGGCGCAGAGCGGCCGCAAGCCCCCCGAGGCCGCCGCCTATGACCACCGCATGCCGGGCGCGTGCACTCACGGTTTTTCTCCCGGGGTGCCCGTGTGGTAACGCCGCCCTTTCCATTCGACGCCGCGTCCCGAGCGGCATTGCCACCACGAGGTGATGCCCAGGGCGATGAGCATGGTTTCGGCAATGGGGTGAAACAGGCTTGCCCAGAATGCGTACCCGAACCGGACCCCAATGATGGCCCGTGCGGCGACCAGCGCCAGGGCCGATGCGGCGAAGAGCTGCCACGGGCCGCCGGTCACCCATGCCAGAGGCGCCATCACGAAGGGGAGCAGAAAGAACACGAAATGGAACAGCAAGAACAGGACAAAGCTCACGCCACGGCGGAACGCCGGGTAGAAGTTCTTCATGAAACCGCGCCAAATCTCCCCGAGGCTCTCGTACATGCGCACGTGCACGGCGTCCTGGCCGTCCAGGCAGATTCCACGGTGGCCGTGCTGGCGCCACAGGCGGGCCAGGCAGGTGTCCTCGAAGATCTCGTGGCGCACGGCTTCGTGGCCGCCCACCGACCGGTAGACTTCGCGTTGCGCCAGGATGCACGCGCCGTGGGCCAGTCCGAGCGACGGGTCGTTGCGGACCAGCGAGAGCGGGGCAGGATACAGCGAGAATGTCGAGAATGCCATCATCGGCATCAGGGCGCGCTCCCAGAAACTGAGGCAAATCAGACCCGGCCAGCACGAGAGGAAAGAGACATCCCGCGCCAGGGCCTCGGTTACCATGCTGGCGACGGCGTCCGTGGCCAGGACCGTATCCGCGTCCAGAAACAAAAGCCATTCCGACGCGGCCTGTTGCGCCAACTGGGCGCACGCGAAGGGTTTGCCGCACCATCCTCCAGGCAGTTCCTTACCGGTGAGGAGCCGAATGCGCCCATCGCGCCGGGCGTACTTGTTGACCAGTTCCGCGGTGCTGTCGGTCGAGCGGTCGTCATACACCAGCACCTCGGCCACGACCCGTCCCTGGTTCAGGCAGGATTCGAGGCAGTTTGCCAGCCGCAGTTCTTCGTTCCGGGCGGGAATCAGCACCGATACCGCAGGCACGTCGCTACCGTTCCAGGGGCGGACGCGCGGCCAGAGAAGCATGTTCATCACGACTACGGATAGCACGAACACACAGACAAGCAGTATGACTACGCCGAGCGCCGTCATGAGGTCACCCTTGCCGGGCGTGACGCTCCGCCGCCGGGAAGTGTTTCGAACAGAATGCCCGCCAACTGCGCGGTCGCCTCGCGGATGGGCTCGTGGCCCGCGCCCTGCAATTCATGAACGCGCGCTCCGGGAAAGACATCGCGCCAGATCGCGAGCGACCGGCGGACGGCGGCAAAGGTCCGGTCTCCGTGGAGGACGTCGACCTCGACAGGAAGGTCCCTGAAGCGTTCCGTATCCGCCAGGGAAACCATGAGGGACAGGTAGCGGTGGGCTACGTTATGATCCACGCTGACGAATGCGGAGGTGAGATTGGTTTCCGGCCTGCGCCGCCGCCACATGGCGTTGTTGGTAATGAACCGTCCGAGTGGATTGGCGAAGGTGGAATAGTAGGCGTTGCGCCCGAATCTGCCCCATGTGAACAGATGGAAATACCACGGGCAATACGCGAACGGGTCAATAAGCGCCAGCCGGCGGACCTTTAAGCCATGCACACGTATCGCCTCCAGTCCGAACTGGGCTCCACCGCAGTTGCACACGAGCGTGACGTCGCCGGAAGGAATCTGATTGACCATTGCGGCGATGCTCTCGAGGACGCGTTCGAGGGTCAACTCGGCAGGCGCCTTTGTGTCGCCGTACCCGGGCAGGTCCATTGCGTAAAACGAAGCATCCGCAGGCATAAAGGCGTAGAGCCTCCGGAAAGTGCGGATGTTTCCCGCCCACCCGTGTACGCCGGCGAAGGCGCGGGGGCCGGTGCCTGTCCGTTCAACGTTCACGCGCGATGATCCTCTCGGCCGTCAGCTTGCCGCTCAACACCACCATAGGCATCCCCGTTCCCGGCGTTGTGCTGGCTCCGGTGTAATACATACCACGGAGTTCCCGGGCGTAGTTGGGTGCCCGGAACGGGCCCACCTGGAACAGCGTGTGCGCCGCGCCAAAAGCCGAGCCTTCGTGCAACCCGAAGCGGTCCCGCCAGTCACTCGGGGTGTATACATGCTCGACGGCAATGCGGTCTGCCGCCAGGTCACAACCGTGCTTCTCCAATCGTTCCAGAACCCGCGAGCGGACAGCGGCCGTCCGCTGGTTCCAGTCAACATCGCCCATTCTACTCAACAAGGGGACGGGAACAAGGACAAATACGGTCGTGCCGGACACGGGGGCAAGGCCGGGGTCCGTCGCAGAGGCCACGCTTAGGTAGAAGGGCAGCCCACGGGGAACTGTTTTGCCGTGGAATAAATCGCGGAACCCGTTACGATAATCCTCCGGCAGGAAGATTGCGTGATGGCCAATTCCTTTTACGGGTCCCCACACGCCCCAGTAAAACGTCAGCACACCGGGGGTCATACGAACCCGCGCGTTCCTGCGCCGGCGGCTCTCGAGAAGGGGCTCGTGTTGCAGCAGGGCGCTGTCCGTCGTGGGCACATCGACATTGGACACCACGAGGGGGAATTCGTCGACTTCTCCGGTTGCTTTCCGCAGCCCCTGTACCGCGCCACCGGCGGTTTCGATGCGTTCAATGGGGGAGTTGGTCAGGATTTCAACCCCCACCGCGCGCGCGAGACGCTCCATGCCCTGCACCAGGCCGTAGATACCCCCGCGCGGCAGCCATAATCCGTACGCAAGCTCCCCGTACGGCAGGATCGAGAAAAAACCCGGCAGCTCGAAGGGGGAGCCGCCCAGGTACATGCCGTACGAGCCCAATGCCTCGCGAATGTGGCGGCTTCGGAAAAACCGGCCGAGTTCGCCGTAAAGCGAACGCCAGACGCTCAAACGCATCAGTTCGCGGGGACGCATCGATGCCGCCCATCGCAGGGGGCTGTCCACGTTGCGGGTGACCAGTTTCGCGAAGGCCAAATCGTATTTTGCCCCGGCGTCGGACAGAAACCGCATCAGCCCGGGCGCTGCGCCGGGTTCGACCGCTTCCAGTTCGGCCACCAGCGCGGCAAGGTCGCTCGATAGGGTGAAACGGGTGCCATCGGGCCATCGGAACGCCACCCCCGGCTCGACCGGCAACAGGTCGACATAATCCGCCATCCGTGCACCGGCAACGCGGAACAGGTCTTCGAAAACCCGCGGATAGTTCAGAAGGGAAGGGCCGGTATCGAACCGGAACCCGTCCGATTCGATGACGTTTGCGCGGCCGCCCACGCGCTCGTTCGCTTCATAGATGCGCACGGGAAATCCCGCGACGCGCAAATGAATGGCGGCGCTCAATCCCCCGAGCCCCCCGCCAATCACCGCGACCGGGGGCCTGGTATTCTTCTGTTGTCTTCCAAGTACCTGCATAGTTTAAGACGTCGTACCCGATCCACGGGCCCACTGGAATTACGAATGCAGAAAAGCCAGGGGCAGGCGCCAGTATTTGCTCACCGGGAGAAGCCGGAATTTGTCGCGGAACGGCACGCTCTCGCGGTGCAGAAAGCCCTCGCGACTGTTTCGGATTTGCCAGTTCAACCGGCCATAGACCTCCATGCATGCGTGGATGGCCGGCCGCGTGTCCGGCGCGAACGCATCGAGATTTGCCCGTGCCTGGTTATAATACCCTTCGGCTTCGGTCGCGACGCGCTGCACCACGCGGGAGATCGCGGCGCGTTGTGCCGGATCGGCGCTATCCATCCGTTCGATGCCTTCTGCCCGCAGAAAAACCACGGGAAGATACACGCGTCCGCGCCGTTGATCTTCGGCGACGTCGCGCAAGAAATTCGTCAATTGGAGGGCGATGCCAAGGTCCCGGGCCGAACTCAAGGCTCTCGGGAAGTCTTCCGGCCGTGTCGAGCCGTAGACATACGCGAGAAAATACCCCACCACGATGGCGCTCCCGTAGATATAGGAATCGATGAGGTCTGTCAGCGTTTCGAATGGCCGCGGGCACACGTCAACACGCATGGCGCGCAGGAAATCGCGGTAGTGCTCGTGGGGAATGCTGTTGCGCCGGACCACCGATGCAAATGCCGCTGCAAACACCGGGACGCCGGCGCTGGCGGCAGATTTCAGGGAATCCGTCTCGAGAGCGGCTTCGTAATGGGCTTCCCACGCATCGAGAGCGCCGAGTTTGGCGGTCTCGCTCCACGAAAACGAGTCGACGATCTCGTCGGGGTACCGTACGGCCGCATAAATGGCCTCGACCTGCTCACGCTTCACGCGCGGCAGAAAGCGCGTCACCATGAAGAAGCTCGTGCTGTAATTGCGCAGCACATGCCGGGCTTCGCGGGCGGCAATGGACCACGCCTCGGCCTCCCCCGGCGCAGCCAAAACGGTGTCCCGCGTGCGGGCGTTGACACGTTCCCAATACTCCGGCGGCCATTCTTTGCCCGACAAGGCCATACTGCATCCTCGCCCGGAAGCCAGCCCCCGTGCGGGCTTCAACGTGCCTGCCGACGCCTGTCGCCTGCGGAAGAGACTACACAGTACTCACTCGCCCGGCGCATCAAGGAAGAACAAAGTGGAGAAAAGGTTCCTTCCCAAAGTGAGAAACCCCGAACAGCAGCCGCCCCGATCCCGCCGCCCGACTTCGCGCTTCCATGACAATAAAATAGCACATGCGGGACAGGGCGTCACTGGAAATCTCTTGGCGGGCGGATTCGCGGCGGTCATTCAAGGTGATTTGAGCAGTCCGCCGCGCAGCCTTCGGTAGGAGATGCCGCGCCGGCTCCGGCGGGTTCCGGCACCCGGGGGCTGGTACAGGGATATGACCGGCACGGATTCCTCCCATTCGGCGCGGGGCAGGTTCTTCCCTAAAGCGCGCTCGATGGCCTCGAGCGCCATATGGTCCGTGGGGCTGACAAACGTGATGGCGTCACCCTTGGCACTGGCGCGTGCCGTGCGGCCGATGCGGTGAATGTAGTCTTCGGGATTCTCCGGAATGTCGAAATTGATGACGTGGCTGACACCCTCGATATCGAGACCGCGCGCGGCCACGTCGGTGGCGGCGAGATACCGGTATTTTCCGGCGCGGAATCCGGCGAGGGCCTCATCGCGCTGCCGCTGCGACCGGTCGCCGTGAATGGCCTGTATCTTGAAACCATCTTTACGGAGCGCCCGGGTGACCCGTTCCGTCCGGGGCTTGGTGCGCACGAAGATCATGGCGCAATCGACACTCTCCTCTCGGAGCACCCGTTTCAACAGGGCGATTTTGCGCTCGGCATTCACCGTATACACCAGTTGCCGCACCGTCTCCACGGGTTTGGCCACCTGCCCTACTTCAATGCGTTGGGGTTCGTGGAGGAACTCGTCTGCGAGCCGCGCGATTTCACGGGGGAACGTGGCCGAGCACATGATGGTCTGGCGGTCTTCGGGGAGTTTGCGGAGAATGGTGCGGATGTCCGGAAGAAAGCCCATATCAAGCATCCGGTCCGCCTCGTCGAGGACGAGAATGAACAGGTCGTTGAATCGGACATTGCCCCGGCGTATGTGGTCGAGCAGGCGGCCTGGCGTGGCCACTACGACCGCTACCCCTTTCTTGAGCGCGTCGATTTGCGGCCCGAAACCCACTCCGCCATAGACCGCCACGCAGCGAATTCCCAGAGGTTTCCCGACCTCCGCGAGCACCCCGTGCACCTGCTGCGCAAGTTCGCGCGTCGGCGCCAGGACAAGCATCATGTTCCGCTGCAGCGGTCCGCGCGAAAGGCGCGTCAACGCGGGCAAGGCGTAGCCGAGAGTCTTCCCCGTGCCGGTCTGCGCCACCGCTACAATGTCTCTGCCCCCAAGCGCGGCCGGAATAAGCTCGTGCTGAATCGGGGTAGGCGTGTGGATCCCTTGGGTCTCCAGAACGCTGAGAAGGCTGGGGTCCAGATCGAAATCCTCGAATTGCATATATACTCGCACGTTGACCGGGTTACTACGCGCACCAGCGCGCTCACTGATTCGGACGCGGCACAGACGTTTCCTGCCTTTCGTTCTTCGCCCGAACGTGTTTTCAGCCGCTCGATAAGACACGGCGTGAGAGACGGTCACTGAAGGCGATTATAGCAGATTTCGCACTTGAGCAAACAGAGCGGACCGCTGGCCGGCTCACCGGGTCATGACGTGGCTCGAGCATTTTGCTCATGACTGGCTTTTGCACCGTACTGCGGCAGCCTGCCGCGCCCAGGGGACGCAACGCATATATGACAGACTCAACCAAGCACAATAACCTGAGAGCGGCCCATTAGGGCGCGTGGGCTTTCTCCTTGCGTTCCGGCGAAATACCGGAAGAGGCATTCGGGCGGCGGATTGCACCCGCCGATGATGAAGGGCCGATCCGGAAACTTCACCCTCCGCTGCCGGAATGCATCATGCGTCGTGTTGTCTTGTGGCCGAGGAAGCGCATTAACCGCGGTCTGAAGTCAGGATGTATTTAACGATTTGCGTGTTTGCGTCTCCCGAGGCAAGGTTATCGGGCGGTTCCGGTGAACTGTCGGATTAGAAGACCATTGTGACAGTTAGTATAATGCTAAGCTGGCAAGTGGATACTCACAAGACTTGTGAGCCCGGCTTGGAGCAGGAAGCCGGAATGGCGGGTTATGCGTTGCGTGGGGACCGCGGGTGTGAAATAAGGATTCCGGGGCCGGTAAGCCCGGGGCGGCGGGCTTGTCTCCCGTGCCGCGCTACGGTAGCCTACGAAAGGTGGTGAACTATACAGGAGCTTGGAAATATGAATCTTACGCCGGTTATCTGGCGGGAAGGTCAACTTTTTATCATCGACCAGACGCTCTTACCTCTTGAATATCGTGAAATTCGCCTGGATTCCGTCGAGTCGGTTCGGGAAGCGATACGCGCGTTACGCGTCCGGGGAGCGCCCGCCATAGGCGTTTGCGCCGCATTTGGCGTACTGGTGGCCCTGGCCGAGAGGCGTCCGCGGGACGTGGGGAGCGCCCTGAGCATGGTGAATGATGCCGTCGATTGCATCGAGGCCGCGCGGCCTACGGCCGTGAACCTCTCGTGGGCCCTGCGGCGTATGGCGCGAACCGCTCAGGAGAATGCCGGTGCGGGGTCCGTGGAGGCTTTGACGGAGAGACTCGAACAAGAAGCCTGCGCCATTCGAGATGAAGATACGGCCAGTTGCAGGAAGATTGGCGACTACGGGGCAATGCTTATATCCGAGGGGGACGGGGTGCTGACGCACTGCAACGCCGGCGCCCTGGCGACGAGCGCCTATGGCACCGCGCTTGCGGCGATGTACCGCGCCCGCGAGCAAGGGCGCTCCTTTCGTGTCTATGCGGATGAAACGCGCCCTCTACTGCAGGGGGCGCGGCTGACGGCGTGGGAACTCCTCCAGGCGGGGCTCGACGTAACGCTCATTTGCGACAGCATGGCCGCCCAGGTCATGCGGGAAGGGCGCATTCAACTCGTAATAACAGGCGCGGACCGGATCGCGGCCAATGGCGACACCGCGAACAAGATTGGCACATACGGATTGGCGGTTCTGGCCCGAGCCCACGATATCCCCTTTTATGTAGCGGCTCCATTGTCGACGTTCGACGTCACGCTCGCCCGGGGGGCCGATATCCCCATTGAACAGCGGCCCGGCGGGGAGATTACCAACGGATTCGGGTTTCGTACCGCTCCCGAGGGCGTGGCCGTCTACAACCCTGCATTCGATGTGACGCCCGCGCATCTCATCGCGGGCTTTGTCACGGAACGCGGCATCCTGCGCCCCCCTTACGAGAAGGCCATACTGGATTGTTTCAGAGAACACACGGTAACGAAGTGAGAAGCGCCGCATGCTGGAAAGGCTCATCGAGTTCATCCTGAACGGTCCCGAGGACCGCTTCGCCGACATCTCGCTCGAGGACGCGGCGCTCGCGCGCACCTGGTGTGACATTCGCAAGCGCACGGGCGGCCGGAGCCCCTCGTGGGAGGCGGTCGCGGAACAGCTGGAGGCCTGGTTATCCAAACACAGGCGCGTGCAGTGGGACACTGAGGGTTACCGGTACCAGTGGGTGCTGCGCGACCTGATCGAAACGGTCCAGCACGGGGATTTGAACGCCGTCGCGCGAGACGAACTGGATTTTCTTTCGTGGGCGTTTGATTTGGCCGGCCGAACCGAGGAGTCCGAAGCCTATGGGCGGGTGCGGTCGTTGCTCGCGCCATTCATGAACGAGATAGAGGTGCTGCGCCGGCAATTGCCCAACGTGTACAGGCTGAAGTCATTCATCCGGCGCATCCATTACGTCGATACGTCGGATATCGAGAACGCGCCCCACAGCTCGGTCCGTTTGGTCGCGGGAATCGCGCTCCCGGCCAAGGGGCCTCTGCTCAAGTATTCGGGTCACGTCAAGCTCTTTGGCGTAGTCCCCGACGGCTGCTCGCTGGTGGTCGAGAATGGCTGTTGCAGCGTGTTGGGATACATCATGGGGCTGTTGGCGGTGACGCATCATTGCGACGTCCGCTACAACATATCCGGCGTGGTCATCTCGAGCCTGGGCAGTATTCGGGCGCGGAACGTAATCGATCAGGCGTACGTGGTCGCCAAAGCCGGCAACGTGCATGTCCGGCGGGTCGAGAATCCGAAGCTGCTGTTTGCGGGCGAACGTCTTGCCGTAGCCGATACGATCCGGCGAGGGCACATCATCGCGCCCGATATCGAGGTTGGCGAGGAAGTTCTGGGTGGCCGTATCCAGGTGTCGCGCAGTCTCTCGAGCGGGCGTTTACGGGCCACCCCCGAGTTACCGCTCGCGATCATATTCCGAAAGCGGTTGACGAGCGACGATTACGGGGGGGTCCGCACGAGAGAAGCCACGCGCCTCTGGTCGGAGGTATTGCGGCTCAAGACGTCGATCCTTACCCTGGAATCCCTGATCGCATCCACAGACGGAGAAGTCGAGCGTTTGGCGGAGAATGCCCTGCTTTACATTTGCAGCAATCAGACAACCAGCAAATTCACCGACGCCATTTGCCGCAACAAGAGCCGCCTCGACGTGATCGACCGCATAATCGAGGGGCTCCTGGGAATGGCCTATGGTATTGCCGAGCGCGCCGCCGAGCGTGCCACAGCCCTCGGTGGGGAGACCGGAGCGGGCGCGGGCGAGTCGGGCGTGATGTTCGGCGTTGCGGACGCGGTGCTCAGCCGGGTGGGCGCGGATGCGGCGGGCGAGCGCGATGTGCACCCCTTCATCAGCCGCATCGCCGATATCCGCGAAGGGCTTCGCGGCGGGGTGCCTGGAAGCCGCCTCGCCTCGACGTCATTGACGCGAATCCGGGAAGAACTGCACCGCTGGCTCGAGGAACGAAGCCAGCTCCTCGAACGGATCAAGAACGATACTGCGGAATTACGCTCGCAGGTGGATCTCGGGGAGTTTATCCAGTCCAGCACGGACAGGCACTCTCCCGAGCGCGTTCTCAGGCAACTCGTGGCATCGGTGCAGAAACAGCCTTCCGGCAGCCCGGTGGCCGGGCGTGTCGCGAGCAATTTCGTCTGGACGATGATGCGCAACATGGACAAGAAACGCCAGAGCGCCGAGGCCTGCAGACGCGAGCTGCTGGATAAGCGGCTCGAGTTCGAGAAGAAGGCGGGCGAATTGCGCACACGGCATCATGTGGTTGTGGTTCTGGAAGATACGGACCGTGGAGAGGGGCCGCGCGTCTCGGGGAGATTCGAGGGTGGCGTGGTGATCTATGCGGACGCCGTTGCGGCCGGCCAGGAAGCACCGCCGGGCAATACCCGCCTTGTTGTGCCGGATACGGGCGATGTAGTCAAGACGT
Organism: uncultured Nitrospiraceae bacterium; assembly: GCA_964520685.1. GTDB lineage: Bacteria > Hydrogenedentota > Hydrogenedentia > Hydrogenedentales > SLHB01 > UBA2224. Next base: position 32,828 of record CAZFOG010000003.1, read on the forward strand.
ATGTGCGGCGCTTTACCTCAATCGTTGAGGCAGGCCCATAATCCGTGGTAGGCTTTGTGGCAGCTGTCCGCTGATGCCAGGCTGTTCCTGTTCCCGCAGCGCCCGCTGGCGGTCGCGCGGCACAAAGACTCTCCATCGACAGGCCCGATTAGATTCGTGTGCAACGATATTACAGACATAGTCGCTATTGACGGTCCCGTGGGAGCCGGCAAGAGTTCGGTTGGCCGCCGCGTGGCAGAGGTCCTGGGGTTCGCGTATCTCGATACGGGCGCCATGTATCGGGCCGCCACGTGGTGGGCCCTCGAGAACGGAACCAACCTGGATGATCCGGGTGCCCTCGCGGATGTGACGCGTAAGATGCCCCTCGAGATGTCGGACCAGGATGGCGGGCTGCAGGTCAAGGTCGGGGGCCGGGATATTACAGAAGCGATCCGGACGCCCGAAATCACTCGCCAAATCTATAAACTCGACCATGTTGCGGGAGTCCGGCAACATCTCGTCGAACTTCAGCGTCAGGTCGGCGCGCGACGGCCGACTGTCGCTGACGGCCGCGACATGGGCACGGTGGTCTTTCCCCATGCCCGGTGGAAGGTTTATCTGGACGCTTCGGTCGATGAACGAGTCCGCCGCCGCGCGGCTCAGCTTGCCGGGAAGGGCGTGCAGGTGGATTTTGCGGAACTGAAACAGGATGTCGAAGAGCGCGACCGGAAGAGCATGACGCGCGCCGTTTCTCCCTTGCGCAAAGCCAGCGATGCGCGGCTTGTCGACACGACCGCCTTGTCTTTCGAGGAGGCCGTAGACGCGATCGTGAACATCGTGCGGGGGGCATCGTGAGTTCCGGCATGACAACGGCAGCGTGGTCTTATGCCCCAAGCGATCGAACCATAGTCCGAGCCCTTGCCGAAAGCCTGGAGATCCCGCCCTTGGTAGCGCAACTCCTGCTGGTTCGCGGCGCCGCCACGCCCGAAGAGGGTCACCGTTTTCTGAACCCGTCTACGGAGGACCTTTCCGATCCGTTTGACCTGAAGGGCGTAGACCGGGCCGTGGAACGTCTGCGCATTGCGCGGGAACGTAACGAGAAGGTGCTTGTCTTTGGCGACTATGACGTGGACGGGATCACGGGGACGGCCATCCTGTACAGTGCGCTGAAGCACTACGGACTCGACTCATGTACGTATGACATGCCGAACCGTCTCGAAGAAGGCTATGGGATCAGCCCGGAGCGGATCTGCCAGGCCCGTGACGAGAACGTGGATCTTATTGTCACCGTGGACAACGGCGTGACGGCGCGGGAAGCGGCGGAGGCGGCCCGGGAAGCGGGTATAGGCCTTATCATTACCGACCATCACGAGCCCGAGCTCGAGCTTCCGTGTGCGGGCATCATTATTGACCCCAAACTGGACGGCCCGGACCATCCCTGCCATGACGTGTGCGGCGCGGCCGTAGCCTTCAAACTCGCGACCGCTCTTACGGGAAGAATCAGCGACCTGGATTTGGTGGCGCTGGGCACGGTCGCCGATATTGTTCCTTTGCGGGGGGAAAACCGCGCCCTGGTGGCGCTCGGCCTGCGCGAGGCGCCCGCCAAACTGAGACCGGGCCTCATGAAGCTGGCCCAGGTTGCCCGCGTCAATCTGGAGACCTTGACCGCTCGCAATGTGGCTTACCAGCTCGCGCCGCGCATCAATGCGGGCGGGCGCCTGGGAGACGGCATCGCGGGTATGGACCTCATTCTCGCCGAATCCCTGGATGCCGCCGACCCTATCGCGCGGGAACTCGACCGGGCCAACACCGAACGGCGGGACATCGAGGCGGCCATCCTGGAAGATGCGTTCGAGGAATTGGCCTCGTCGTTCAGAGAGGAACAGCGCAGCATCGTATTGGCGCGCCGGGGATGGCACCAGGGCGTAATCGGGATTGTGGCGTCCCGCCTCCAGCGTCATTTCTACCGCCCGGTCGCGCTCATCGCAATAGACGACGAGGGCATCGGCCACGGCTCGATTCGCGGCATTCCCGAATTTGACGTATCCCTGGGGCTGGCCGCATGCAGTGAACTGCTGGTGAAATCCGGCGGTCACCGCGCCGCAGGCGGCCTGACCATTGCCGAGGAACACATTGCCGCTTTCCAGTCGGCCTTCGAAAGCGAGGCGGTTCGCCAACTGGACGCCGGAGAACTCCGCCGAATCCTCTCGATTGACGCCCTCATATCGTTTACGCAGGTTGACGGGCAGCTTCTCAAGTATATCGAGCTTCTCGAACCCTATGGACACGGCAATCTGGAGCCCGTATTCTGCACCCACGGCGCGGAAGTGGTCCCTTATTCCTGCCGTCTCTTGCGGGGAGGGCACGTCAAGCTTGCTCTTCGCAGCGGTTCGCGCGAATTCCCGGCCATTGGATTTCAAATGGGCGATTATTACGAGACCCTGCGCCATGCGGAGCTTGTGGACGCCGCTTTTACGCCCCAATTCAACACCTACCGGGGCGAAACGTCTATCCAGCTCGTTCTCAAGGACATCCGTCCCGCGGAGTGAACTGGGATGCGCCGCGGACACGCAGACTGATTTCCCGGGGGAAAACGTGGTAGGATTTGCGGCATGCCCACATGTATCGAAACATCGGATTTGACCAAATGCTACGGACGCGTCGTCGCCGTGGGCGGCTTGTCGCTGCAAGTCGAAACAGGCGAAGTATTTGGCTTGCTGGGCCCGAACGGGGCGGGGAAGAGCACCACCCTGTACATGCTTACGGGCCTGGTCCATCCCACGAGCGGGTCGGTCACGGTTTTTGGGAAGGATCTGCGGCGCGGATTTCTCGAAATAGCCGGGCGTATGGGCGTCCTGGTCGAGCGGCCGTCGTTCTATGACCACATGACGGCCAGGGCCAATCTGCTTCTGCTGGCCCGGCTCTCGGGACGGCGCGTTGCCGTGGACCGTGCCCTTGACCGTGCCGGGCTGCTCTGGGCGGCGAACAATAAGGTGCACACGTTCTCGCACGGCATGCGCCAACGGCTCGGGCTGGCCCAAGCGCTCCTGACCGAGCCCGAACTGCTCATTCTCGATGAACCAACCAATGGGCTGGACGCCGAATCCACCCGCGACACCATCAAGCTCCTGCGCCTGCTGGCGGAACAGGCGAAGGTTACGATCATTGTGTCGAGCAATCTTCTTCACGAGGTCGAGGTTTTGTGCGACCGTGTGGCCATCATGAACCGGGGCCGCCTGCTGGCCTGTGAGCGAACCGAGAGGCTGCTTTCCTACGACCCGAAGCAGGTTGAATTGCTGGTGGAAGCGCCCGAAACCGCGGCGAAACGGTTGATGGAACAGCCTTGGGTGGAAGGCGTTGACATCGCTCACGGGCGCGTCAACGTGAAGCTCGGCGATGCCTCGATACATCAGTTGACTTCGTTTCTGATCGGTTCCGGCTACATCGTTTCGGGGATCATCCCCCAGCGCAGGTCGCTCCAGGACTTTTTCCTGAAAGTGCTCAAGCGATGATACGCAGAATCCTGAACGCCTATTACGTGGAATTGCAGAAGGCGGCGCGCATGCGGGTCACCTATGTGGGGCCGATGCTCGTTGCGGGGGCCGTTTTGGCGACCCTGCTTCAAACGCCCCTCGACCGGGACGGGGTGAGCGACTACCGGTTTGTGTATGACGCGACGACCATTGCGCTGGATATGCTCGGACTTCTGTTGGTGGTGATCTTCTGTTCCGGCCTGATTGCGTCGGAACTGGGCCGGGGCACGATACGCACGGTCCTGGTAAGGCCTCTTCGACGACTCGAGTTCCTGCTGGCGAAGCTGCTGATGGGTTTGACGTTTGGCACGGTACTCCTGGCGCTTGCCGGAACGGCAAGCTGGGGACTGGCCCTGATTTTCGGCGAAGTGCACGGCGTGGAGTACGGGGGCGAGTCGCTCTATTCGGGCACCGCCATGGCAGGGACGTATATTGCCGCCGCCGCTTTCAGTTTGTTCCCGCTTCTGGCGCTGGTTGCCTACGCCCTGCTGATGTCTACGCTCAATCGAAGCGCCGCGGCCGCCATCGGGTGGTCGATAGGCATCTGGCTGCTTCTGGATATGGTCAAGAACCCACTGGGCATTCAGCCCTTCGTCTTTTCTACATATCTGGAGCCTTGGCAAATGTTTGCGCAGCGTTGCGATGGATTTCCCGAAATGGGGTGGATGCCTGAGGACGCCCTTCTTCTCGTTCTCGTGTCCGTCGTGTGGACGGCCGGTCTGGTGGCTGCGGGCGCAGCCGTTTTGCAGCGCCGGAGCCTGCACGCATGAACGGGCTTCTTGCACTGTTGGCCTGTGCCGCGGTGGTCTTCGTCGAGCAGGACATGCCGGGCATTCGCGTGGGGCGCGCGGAGCCGCTGTCCGGGGCGCGCTGGCGAAACTTCCGTCAGGCCGACCTGGATCGCGATGGCAAGGCCGATTTGATTCTGCCCGACTGCGTGGCATTTCAACGGGGCGATATCTTTCGAATGGAGGACCGGCAGCCGCTTCCCGCCCTGGGAGACCACTTGGCCTGTGATATCTGGGAAACCACGCTGTTCTTCCGGCTGCCTTCGCAACTCACCTGCGTCCAGTGGGGACCCGACGGATGGCAGACTGTTCTGGAGCAGGCCCTTCGCTGGCCCGATGCGGCGTCCCTGGGCACCAGCCCGGAGCCAGCGGGCATAGAGACGCCACAGGCGGCGCATTTCGAACGGTTTCTGCACGATCTCGATGGCGATGGCATCCCCGAGATCATGGTGGTCAGCGAACGGGGGCTCCATGTCTTCGCCAGGGAAGGGGACGCCTACGCCGCCGCGGGGGAATTCGACGTTTTGCCGTCTCTCAGTTTCATACCCAGCGGGGAGCCCCAGTTCTGGCCGCCGGATGGGCGCCGGCTTCCATCTCCGGAATTGCAGTTGTCGTGCCGCCTGTTCATTGAGGAGAACCGGCTGACAGTGCTCGAGTCGGATTTTCTTGCCCAGAACCAGGCGCGTCACCGAATCCGCCGTTACGCAATCGAAGCGCACGAGGCGGGACACTGGAGCGTTGCGCCTCGAGACACCCAGACAACGGGGTTTATCGCGGGGGACATGCGGCCCTGCCGGTTGAACGGCGACGACGTCATCGATTTTGCGGGCGGACAATGGCAGTATGCTCCCGGCGGTCTCCTACACGCACCGGTCTACGAAACCTCTGCTTCCACGGACGGAGGGCGGACGACGCAATTTGTGCGCAGCATATCGTTTCGCCCCCACTGTTCCTTTGTGGATTTCGATGGCGATGGGAGGCTCGACATGGTCACCGAGGTATCGGGACTGTTTGCGGGCGGTGTGCGCGAGACGGTCACCCGTTTTATGAGCGCAAAAAGCCTCAGCCATGATGTCCGCATTCACCGCCAGAACCGTGAGGGCACGTTTTCGGGAAGTCCCGACGTTCACGGCGTATTTCGACTCACCATCGAAGAGGTTCCTGCGCGGTCCGGGGAGCGTTTTCGCCGATATCAGGCCGGCGAGTTAATCGACGTCACCGGAGACTTCGACGGTGACGGCATCCGCGATGCGGTGATCCACGCCGAGCCGCGGGAGATCAAGGTGTATCGCGGCTCCCTGGCAGGGTTTGGCTCGAGGCCAATCATCGCGGCGGAGACCGAACCGCAGTGGCGCTTTGCCGTTGATGATGTCGACGGGGATGGACGCAGCGATATTGTCTTCCGCTGGATGGACCCTGCCAGTGCCGACGGGTACGAACAGTGTCGCGTGTTTTTGACCAGGGAGAGAGCCCCATGATGGCGGCCATCGCAACCATCGCACTGGCAGGATGCGGGGCGGTCTTTAACGTTGTGCCAATCCCGCTTGAGACCCCTTCGGCGCAGACGTTTGCCATCGACGTGGACAACGACCGTATTGCCGAGATGGCGGTCCTGGCCGGGCACACGCTGAACATCTACAGCATCGATACCGGCACCCGGCGGTTCTCAGTTGCCTTGCCGCAAGACACGTCGGTCTTTGACATGTTCGATGCGGACGAAGACGGCGCCGCCGAAATCGTAGCGCTCGAGGCCGGGCGTGTGCTTCTCATGGAACTCGAGGGGGGGGCGCCTCCCCGCGAACTCTTCCGGGCGGACGATCTGCTGGACCATGGGAGCGGAAGTCCGGCGCCTCACATTCTGGCAACACAGCGCGACGCGGCGTGGCTGCTGGCGGTACCGCGGAAATCCGCCCTCGAACTGCGGACACTCGAGGGCGAATTGGTCGAGAGTCATCCCCTCGATACGGCGAAACAAAGCCCCGCTCCGTTCGAACGGCCTTTTTTGGCGCGAACCGCGTATCCTAACCAGGTCGCTCCGCCCGGCGCCATCGAAATGCACATCGACCAGGTGGTGATCCATGACGTGCCGGCCGCCACGGGCGTCTTCTCCCTTGGGGACCCGGGCCTGCGCCATCCGGGCAGTCCGGTACATATGCGGGCCTCGGAGGAAGACGGGTATCAACGGTGGCCCTGGTTTTCCCTGATGGCCCAGGAGGACGCGCTGGACCGCGTGCTTTATGCACTTTGCGAACCGGATTACGAAGACACGCTCATCCGCATACAGCGCCCGGTCACCGATCGGCCCGGTGCAACCGGGGAGAGCCGCATCAGCCCGGCGAGACGTTACCGGGGGTGCCTGGTGCCTCCATGGCAGACCTTGCCGGATTTCAACGGCGACGGGTACACGGACCTCCTCTTGTGGATAGCGCCCCAGCCGGGGCGGTCCATTGAGGCGGTTACGCGGGCCGTTGCATCACGGACATGGCCGCTCCAGCTGCTTGCGCACTGCTTCGACCCGGCGAAGAACCGGTACGAACCGCGAAGCACGGGCATACTCAAGACACGCGTGCCTGTGTGGTGGTTTGTCCGTCCTGAGCGGGGGATGCCGCTGCACCTTCATATCATGGGCGATTTCAACGGCGATGGGCATACGGATATCGCCTTTGCCACCGACATCAATGAGTTTACCGCATGGCTCTATACGGACGGGTTCCCGGCGCAGCCGTCTTTTCACTACACGTTCCCGGAGAATCTCCAGAGGCTCGAGTCTCAGGAGGCGCTCGACGGTACTGGACGCCTTACGCCGGTACTCCGCGGCGAGCGGACCGTTTACATACTGAGACCCGCGGGAGATTCCTAACCGCCCGTGCCCTTGCGGAACCGGGCCCATTGTTCCTCGACTTCTTTGGCAACCGCATCGGCCTCCTCCCGGTCTCCCGATTCCCGCAGCAGTTGGACCAGGATGAAACCCGCCTGGCGGTACACATCTTCGGCGGGGCGTCCTAGCGAGCCTGCTGCCGCGGCTGCAGAACGCATAATATCGCGATACGCTTTCGAGGCCGATTCCGGATCGCCCGACTCGCGTTTCCACGTGGCACCCAGAAGAGCCGTGCGCAGCGCGCCTGCCGATGCCGGGCCATCGCCCGATACGGCCTGCGCCGCGCGCTCGAGGGCTTCCTCGACGTTGCCCGACTGCTGGAGGATAACGACCTCGAGGTACTGGGCCTGGCCGCGCTCTTCACCATCTGTCGCGTATTTGGCCGCTTCCGATGTGGCCAGCAGCGCCTCCTCAAACTCGGGGGGCTCGAATCGTAGATGGAGTTCGGCCTTGGCTGCGTACAATTGCGATGCCTTGCCCAGATTCTCCAAAGTCCGCAGCAATTCCTCGATCTGCTCGACGCCGGTTCGGGGCTCTAAAGCGTTTCGGGCCTGCAATATGACTTTGTCCACGGGACTGAGTTCCTCACCCGCTTCTACCGGAGACGCGATGGGTTCGGCGTCCTCCTCGCGGGGCTCCGCACTTGAATCGCCGAGAATTGTTGGAGTGCCCCCGTCGCTGTTCTGCGCCGGCGCCTCCAGAGCAGTTTCGGAGACGATGGGCCGGGCGCTCTCCAACTGTTTGCCCGGAGCGGCGCGAAACGTCCCTTGCTGCAGAGTTGGCAAAGCGCCGCCTGAGACAATGATGATGACTACGCCGATGACAATGCCTGCGCTGATAACGGCGAGAGCGAGTTTCTGCGATTTGTCCATGGCGCTTCACGATAGCCCGTCCGCGGGTTTATGTAAAGGCCCTGGCCGGGGCAGTGAGGGCTGAATAGCGCCGTTCTACGGAAGCATTTCCTGAGGCACCAGCGGTTCCATTTCGATGATGGGCCCGGCGACCCGGATGTCGTTCTGAACCCGGCTGACTCCCTGCACGCTCAACGCGATGGCCTCGGCCAGGTCTTTCTGCGCCTGGGTGTCGGCTATCCCCGTGAGAATGCACAGCCCGTCGTTAACCTCGATGTGGAGACTGCTGAGTGCGATATGCCGGTTCATCAAGAGGGCGGTTTCGACGCGTTTTTCCACCCACTCGTCCGAGAAATCGCGCTTCGCCGCGTCGAGCGGCTCGAGGGATTCCTTGGGGGCGACCGTCAATAGATTGGCGACCTTTTCGACCCCGCGCGTCGTGGCCGCGATGTCCGCGATGGTTGTTCTGGCGGCTTCGTCGGGGACAACGCCGGCCAGCGTAACGTTCCCGTACTCAGTTTTGACGGAGATGTTCAAGCCGCTGTACTGCTTGTGATAGAGCAAGCGCGAGCGGATCGAGGCGCTGATGCTCTTGTCGCGCACTTGTTGGCTGAAGCTGCGCCGCGGGCGGGTGCCCGGGGGAGTCTCGATCACGGCAATCTGATTCACGACGTCCACCACGCCGCTGACGGACCGCGCCAGGTCCTCCGCCAGTTGCTTTGCGGTCGGATCATCGACGCTGCCTGTGAGGGTCACGACGCCGTTTTGCGTGTTGGTATTGATGTTGAACGGGTTGAGCTGTTCGTTGAGCAGGAAGGTGGATTCCACCCGCCCCGTGATAAGCGCGTCCTTCACCGCTGCGGGGACGGCAGCGGACACCGGCGGGGCCCACGCGATCCAGACAGCCATACACGCGCCCAGAAAGATCCATCTCCCCGCAATCATCGTGACGTCTCCCTCTTGTCTGCTTACAGCAAGCCGAGTGTTTTGAGACTCTGGATGCCTTCGCGAACGGCATCCGCCGACTTGTGCAACGCTTCCATTTGCTCTTTGGTCAGCTCGAGTTCGATGATTTCTTCGACCCCGCCTTCGCCCAGTCGCACGGGCACGCCGACGAACACATCCCTCAACCCGTACTGACCCGTCAAAAAGGCCGAACACGGCAGAATTTGCCGCTCGTCATTCAAGACGCACTGAACCATGCGCGCCACACTGGCGGCGGGCGCGTAATAGGCGCTGCCGGTCTTCAAGAGGGCCACGATCTCGCCGCCGCCCTTGCGCGTGCGTTCCACAATCGCCTCAATTCTGTCCGGGGACAATAATTGTGTAATGGGCACGCCGGACACGGTGGTATAGGCGGGCAACGGCACCATCTCGTCGCCATGGGAACCCAAAACCATGGTATCGACGTTCTTCATACTGACGCCCAATTCCCCGGCAACGAAGGTCCGCAGGCGGGCGCTGTCGAGCGTGCCGGCCATTCCGACGACTTTCCGGGGAGGATAGCCCAGTTTTTTCAGGGCAAGGTAGGCCATGACGTCGAGGGGGTTTGTGACAAAAATCACCACACTTTCGGGCGCATAGCGGAGAATGTTTTCACAGATGCCCGCAACGATGGTGCCATTTTTTTCGACCAGGTCGTCGCGGGTCATTCCGGGTTTTCGTGGGAGCCCGGCGGTAACCACGCACACATTGCTGCCCGCGATATCCCGGTAATCGTTGGTGCCGACGGCAATGCAACTATAGCCGCGGACGGGGCCCGCCTGCGTGAGGTCGAGGGCTTTGCCTTGCGGCAGCCCTTCCAGGATATCGTAGAGCACGACGTCGCCGAGTTGCATGTCAAGGCAATACTGCGCGACGGTGGCGCCCACATTTCCAGCGCCAATACAGGCAATCTTGAACCGCTTTCCTACTGGCATGCTTCTCCTCCGGCTACTTCGGGACTGCCGTCATGCTCTCGCGTCCACTCCCGCGCACCATCGAGCATACCGGGCTGCGTCCAGGGATTCTACATTGTATGCCCAACACCGGCCGGTAACAATATATGCCGGAAGGCCTAAAGAATCGGTGTGTAACCACTTGCGCCAGCTGTGGCTCCGCCGTTTCTTGCGCGAAAATTCAGCGGCGATGCCCGGCGCAGCGGGGATTTTCCCGCGGCGTTGGCCGTGATCACGCAAAGTGCTTCTGGAGCAGTGCCAGGTCCAGATGGGGGTAGACGGGAAAGGCGTTCAGCAGTGCCGTGACACGCGACCGTGCTTTTGACTTCGCCGATTCGCTGATTTCGTACTTCGCCTTGCTCGGCTTGCCCTCGTTGGGGCCTGAATCGATAATCGAGGGGCTGGTATTGGCCAGTACCAGCTTGATGATGGTGGCGATTTCCTCCATTTCCGGCTCGCCCATGCCCAGGGTGGTCACGGCCGGCGTGCCGATGCGGAGTCCGCTGGTGTACCAGGGGCCATTGACGTCATAAGGCAGGGAATTGCGATTGAGCGTGATCCCGCACTCGCGCAACACGCTCTCGGCCTGGCGGCCGGTCAGGCCGAAGCCGGTCACGTTGATGAGCATGAGGTGGTTGTCGGTTCCCCCGGTGCAGACTTCGAGACCCTCGTCGATGCATGCCTTGGCCAGGATGCGCGCGTTTGCCGCGATTTTGTGGGCGTAGGCCTTAAACTCGGGCAGGTTCGCTTCCGTGAACGCTACAGCCTTCGACGCGATGACGTGGGGCAGGGGACCGCCGATGACCAGAGGACACCCCTTGTTGACAGATTCCGCGAATTCCTCGACACACAGAACGGCGCCGCCGCGCGGGCCACGCAGGGTCTTGTGGGTCGTCGTCGTCACCACATGGGCATGGCGGACGGGGTTGAAGTCGCCTTCGAAGACGCCTCCGGCGACAAGCCCCGCAAAATGGGCCATGTCGACCATGAAGACCGCATTGACCTTGTCGGCCATCTCGCGGAGCCGCTTGAAATTGATTTTGCGCGGATAGGCGCTGTAGCCCGCGAGAAAAATGAGGGGTTTGACCTCGAGTACGGTGTTCTCGAGTGCATCGTAGTCCAGCAGGCCCGTTTCCCTGCTGACGCCGTAGCTGTACGAGTCGAACATCATCGCCGAGATGTTATGGCGGTACCCGTGCGTGAGATGCCCGCCCGAGTAGTAGTCCATGCCGAGCAACCGCTGGTTACCCGTCTTCTGGCGAATGCGGTTCCAGTCCTCGCGCGACAGTTTTGAGGGGTCCGTCGCGCCCATTTCCTCCAGCGAGGGCATTTCGACCCGGGTCTGGAGGATCGCCCAGTAGGCGATGAGGTTGGCGTCGGCCCCGCTGTGCGGCTGGACGTAGGCATGCTCGCAGCCGAAGAGTTTCTTGAGCTGGTCGCAGGCATAGGCTTCCACGTCGTCAACGTTGTCGCAGCCCGCATAGAACCGGTGCCCCGGAAACCCCTCGGCATATTTGTCCGTCAACAGGTTGCCCATAGCCAGTTGGGTGGCCAGGGAGCAATAGTTTTCGCTGGCAATCAACTTCAGGTTTGTCCGCTGGTCCGCGAGCTCCTGGACAATCGAGCGGGCTACCTGCGGCGCCACGCGGGCGATCTCGGTCAAACTCGCCAAATACCCAAGAAAACCGGTGTTTACATGGTCCGGCGGTGTGGATTGAAGGTATTCCGCGATGGCGTGGTTCGTGGTGGAAATACTCACAGTAGGCCTCTCCGTACGTTGCGTTGAAGGCGCTATGGTAGTCATTTCCCGCGCACTGTTGCAACAAAATGACAACGGCAGCAACCCGCATCGCCGGGTGGGCACGATGGACGGAATGGACAGTCTGGAGGAACACGGACCCACACGGACTTGCACGGGCAAACGCTGCGCGGCAGAGCCGCAGCCAATATAGCAATCAACGGGCCCACCCCAATCGCCGGGGTCAGCGCCAACGGCGCGCGGATGCACTGGGCCTTCAATCAGCGCTGTCCTGGACTGCCTTGAACATGGCGAGCATGTTCTCGACCGGGGAATTGGCCTGGATGTTGTGGATGGCGTTGAACACGTAGCCGCCGCCATTGTTGAAGATGGCGATGCGTTCGCGCACTTCCTTGTAGACCTCGCCCGGGGTGCCGAAAGGCAGGGTCTTCTGGGTGTCGACACCCCCACCCCAGAATACGAGGTCCTTGCCAAATTCCTGTTTGAGTTTCTGCGGGTCCATACCCGCCGCGGAACACTGGACCGGGTTCAGGATGTCGAATCCGGCCTCGATGAAATCTGGAATCAGGGCAACGACGCTGCCGCAGGAGTGGATAAAGGTTTTCCAGTGGGTGTGTTTGTGGATGAAGGCGTTCACTTCCTTGTGGAAGGGCTGGTACAAGTCGCGATAGGCCGCCGGGGAGATGAAAGTGCCGTGCTGCTGCCCGAAATCGGTGCCGGTAACGAATGCGGCCTGCACGTTGCCGCCGAGGGTTTTCGCCAGCCGCGCAAGATTCTCCAGGGCGATTTCGCATTGCTTTTCAAACACCGCGTAAACGTAATCGCGGCGGGCGATGGTGGACATGTACCACTCCTGCACGTCGCGGATACCTTTTGTACGTTTCAACCACATGGCAGGCACGAGGGCGATGTCGCCGAATCCGGTGCCGGGAACGCTCAACACCACGCCCATGCCCTGGGCCTGGGCGGCTTCGGCCTGGCGGGCGAAATGAAGCAGCTCGCCGTCACTGAGGGGGCCAAATTCCGCGAGGTTGTCCTCAGGATTCAGGTTGGCCTCGTCGATGGGGTCCTGGCGGCACAGGGCGTCGAAGTAAAAGCCGTCCCGGGGCATCCAGCCGCTGGGAGCGGCCGACGTATCGCCCTCGGGATAGATGAGCCATCCGCCGCGCTCGGATTCGGTCACGTTGAAGTTGCCGGGCACCAGCACTTCGGTGCCGTCAAACATGGTGAAAGGCTTCCAGTCCTCATTCTCGAATCCGAAGAGGGTTTTTGACCCAGTGACAGGCAGGACATCCGCGCCGAGCGCTTCGCGGAGCGCGGGGTCTATCTCGCCCAGCATCTGATAAGGATCGACCACTTTGACCTTGTGGCCTTCATCGCCCAGCAAGGCCTTTCGCAGCTTTGTGACGGCGATTACGGACATGCCCGTCACGAGGGTGCTCCCGAAATCCACACACACGCGGTCGGGTTGCCGATGGGCCAGGGTGGTCTTGAGACGCTCCAGCGAGTTCATGATAAGCCCCTCTGTTCGTTGCCGCACTTCCTGTGCCGCACCGGCGCGGTTCCCGGCACAGGCCTACTATATCCCCCACATGCGCTCGATTTCTTCCAGGGATTTCTTTTTCGTTTCCGGAACGAACCGCCAGACGAACACCACGCTCGCGACGCAGAGCAGGCCGTAAATCCAGAAGGGGAACCCGTGGTTGAACCGGTCGACCAGCCAGGCGTTTTCGTCCATCATGGGGAAGGTTTGCGAGACGATGAAGTTGGCGGCCCACAGGCAGAACGTCGCGATGGCCATGGCGCGGCCGCGGATCCGGGTGGGGAAGATCTCGGACAGGATCACCCAGGTGACTGGTCCGACGGACAGGGCGAAACAGGCGATGTAGCCGAGGACGAAGATGAGCGCCCAGGCCTCGATTTGCCGCGCGTACGCAGCGTAGCCCAGCGCAAACAGGCATATCCCCATGCCGGCTGACCCGGCTATCATCAGCGGCTTGCGCCCGAGTCTGTCGACGGTCCAGATGGCGATGACGGTAAACGCCATGTTTACGCCGCCCACGATGACGGTTTGCAGCAGGGCCGAACTGGCCGCCGAGCCGAGTTGTTTGAAGATCTCGGGCGCGTAATAGAGGAAAACATTGATGCCCGTGACCTGCTGGAGGACGGCCAGGACAACGCCAATGACCAATGCGATGCGCATGCCGGGGCGAAAGAGCTGCGCGAGCGATTCGCTTTCGTGGGACACCGCCTGGGCGATCTCGGTCAATTCGCGGCCGGCATGCTCAGGGCCGCCGATGCGCTCGAGAATCTGCCGTGCTTCGGTGGACCGGCCCTGTTTCACCAGCCAGCGGGGCGTGGGGGGGACGAAGAACAGGAGAATCAGTAGACCAAGCGCGGGGACCGATTCGGAGCCGAACATCCATCGCCATCCGCGCGCCACGTTCCAGGCATCGTCGCCCTGGAGGGCAATGTAGTAGTTGACGAAATAGACGACCAGCATGCCGAACACGATGGCCAACTGGTTGATCGAGACCATGCGGCCGCGGATGTGTCTGGGCGAGACCTCGGCGATGTACATGGGCGAGGTCATCGAGGCGATGCCGACGCCGATGCCCCCAATCATACGGAAGACGACAAACTCGACGAAGGTTCTGGGAAACGCGGTACCCAGGGCGGAGACAAGAAACAGGACGGCGGCGAAAATCAGGGCGCGGCGCCGGCCGAGTCTGTCGCTGACCGGTCCGGCAATGACCACGCCGAGGACGCATCCGAGCAGTGCGGACGACGCGGCCCAGCCTTTCATGGCGGGGCCCAAATCGAAGCGTGTCTGGAGAAAGCCGATAGCGCCCGAGATCACGGCGGTGTCGTATCCGAACAGCAACCCGCCCAACGTGGCGACGAGACAGATGCCCAGAAGATACAGGACACTGCCATTGCGAACCTCTGCGTCACCGGTCATAGGTTCTCTCCTTCCTCGCTGGCTGGCGCATATTCTGAGGGTTCGGCAGCCGGTTCTTCGGGAGGCGCGGGCGTGACCTCCTCCGGCATGCCCCACTGGCGCCAGCACCAGTGGAGTATGAAGATACTTGCGAGCGATGCGGGAACGATCGCCAGCTCGATCCACCACATGGAGACCTTGTCCAAAATCCCCGCCACGTGTACGGCCCCTGCGACGGAGTCGATGTATGTGAAAAGCAGTAGGCCCCAGAACACCAGCCAATAGCGGCGTTTCGTTACGCCAAGCAACACCAGGGCGCGCGAGGACATGTGGCACAGCACAGCGAGGACGCGCTCCACCGACCCGATAAGCCAGATAAGCGCCGTGGTTTCCTGAATTTTTGCCGTGGCTTCCCGCGCCTGGGCGATTTGCTCATTATCCACATAGGCGAACGATAGTGCGGTGGCAATCGCCGCCACGCCGAGCAGCATTGCTTCGAAGGCGCCGGACCCGGTCCCTACGGCTGTTGCGCGGCCGGCGTCGCGGCCCGGCGACCGCCAGAGAAGCACGAGCAGCAGGGTAAGGCCGATCTCGCAAAGACTGGACTCGATGCCGACGTAGAGGCCGCCGAGGATGACATACAGCCAATGGGGGAACTGGTCCTTGAAAAAACCAACGACTGGGGTGTTGGTCAGGAGGGCAATCACTACCTTGATGGCCACACCCACAATCCAGAGGGCGATGCCTACGGCAAACCACCGGAACTGGGCGCGGGAAATCCACCACCAGACTACGGCGGCGATGGTTCCCACCAGAATCATGCCGGTTCCCGAGACAAGCAGGCTCAGAGCAAGAGCATCCATCGGTTCCCCCCATTCCCCTGCGCGGCAGGCCGTTTTGCAGCGGCTCCCAAGCCGAAGCGGACAATCCCCCCATCGCAGCGCGAGTGTTATTCAACGCCAAATGATGCCGGCGGTTCAAATTGATCGGCGCGGGGCGCGCGACGGAATCCCGGCCCGTCTGACAAGGGGGTACGGCCGAAGAGCCAGCTTCTGTCAAACCACATTAGAAATGTCCTCAGTCTTATCTCGTTAGAAATGTCCTCTTTTCCGGGGTTCCGCGCCGGGGTTATCCAAGGGTTGTGGGCAGGTGCGCAGCAGCTGTCCCCAACCCGGCATATCCACAGCCGGCGCGGAGCGCTGATGCGCATAGCGCTCGTCGCGGCTGTGGGTATGTGGGTAACCCGGTTCATTTTCTCTTCTTGGTTTCGGCGAACATACGGGTGCAGTTTTGCCGCCACGGACTGTTGGTTGGCTTGCGAGTCGCCGACCTTTCTACAGTGGTCTTGGGTTCGGGCGCCGCGGGCTTCTTTTTGTCGGCCCGGAACCGTAGTTCCTTGACAGTAATCCCGCGGTAGGCCAAGGGTTTGCCCCGGTAGACGAGGTGCAGGGTGCCGTCCAGGCGCAAACGGACCAGCAGCTTGTCCTTGGGCTTAGGCAACGGTTTGTTCTCATGGAGAATCTGGTAGTAGCGGTTTTGGTGGCGCACCGTCCAGTCGTTTTGCACCACCCGGTATTCTTCAAAGCAGAACACATCGGCCAAATCCAAACCGTCGGGCACGGGACGGTGGTAATCCGTCGGGTCGGCGGCCGCGCCCTCGAATTTCGCGTTCAGGTGGTCGGTAAATCCGTTGTGGAGCAGTTTGTTGGCCCCGGCAATGGTCGTGATGCGTTTTAAGCCCATCTCCTTGACCAGGCGGTCCTGGTAGACGCCGTGATTGCGCTCAACCCGCCCTTTGGCCTGGGGGGAATTGGCGGGGATGATTTCGATCTCCAGCTTCGCACAGGCCTTCCCGAAGGCGGTTTTGGGCTCTTCGCCCGCGAGTTGCTCCTCCAAGGTCGGCTCCCGGTCGGTGATGAAGACGTTTTTGCGGTCGGTGTAAAGTGCCCGGGGAACCCCGTATGTTTCCACCCACCGCCACAACAAGCGCATCGCCCCTTCTGTGGTTTCTGCTTCGCACATGCTGCTCATGGTGGTGCCTTGGGCATCATCCACCATGTTCATGAGACAGGCCTCCGGGCGTTCCGACCCGAACCAACGGTGGTGGCTTCCGTCCATCTGAACCAATTCCCCGAAGTGCTCCTTGCGCTCGCGTCGTTCACGGTGCTTTCGTCGACGCCGGCGCCACGGAGCATGTCCTTCGGCCCGCAGCCACCGCCGCAACGTCTCCGCGGGCACCGCCAATCCTTCTTCCGCCAGCTTCTCCGCAGCCAGGGTCGGCCCAAACTTGAGCGATGCGTACCGCTCCTCGTACCGCGCAATCACCTGGGCCTTGAACGAAGCGGGATAGCCGTGGTTTGAAGGCCGGTCCCGGCTGCGATGCACCAGCCCCGCGTCCCCCTGCGCGCGAAAACGCTTGTAGCTCCGGCGGCACTGACGGTAACTCAGCCCCAAACACTCCGCCGCCTCACGCAAGCTGCGACTGCCACCTAACACCTCTTCGAACACCGACTTCCGCTTCCGTTCCTTCTTGCTCATCTTCAAATGACCTGACATTACGCCCTCCTGATGGAAGGCTGAATGAGAGGACATTTCTAATGTGGACGCAAGAGGACATTATCACTGTGGTTTGACACCGAAGAGCCAGCTTCTTGACAAGATAGGGTAGCGGGGTATACCATAAAGGCATGAGCCATATTGCCCGGGAACGTAAGAAACTGTTGGCGCGCGTGAACCGCATTCAGGGGCAGGTGAATGCCCTGAAGCGTTCCATCGAAACGGCCGAGACAGATACCGATTGCCACAGCATCATGCAGCAGATAGCGTCCATCCGCGGCGCTATGAACGGGTTGATGCTTCAGTATCTAGACGAACACGCCCGCGAGCATATTGCCCGTGGCGCTACGGAAGCCGAGCGGGAGCGCGCGGCTGAAGAACTTATCGAGGCGTTACGGTCGTTTCGCACCTGAGGTTTGGCATCCTGCCCCTGTGCGGCGTAGCGCCGCGATGGTCGCGCGGCTTCTGACAGCGCGTTGTGTTGCGCGGCGTATTCTGATTACCACAGAGGACAACAGCCGTGATTGGACGCCTTGCCCATAAGGGGATTCTGGCCGATGTGGGTCTGCTGGACCTGCTGAAGGTTGCAGCGGCCGCGGGGCTGATCGTGGCGGCGGCTCTCGCCAAGTACGTCGTGGGCGCGGACGATTCTTTTACGATTCTCTTCTCGTGCCTCTCGTTGTGTTTCACCGGTTTCCGCATTATCTGGGGGGCGATTCGCGGGCTGGCCCGGTTCCAGACGAACGTTGATGAGCTGGTGAGTATCGCGATTGTGGCCAGCATGGTCCTGGGCGAGTGGATTTCGGCCGCGGTCGTGGCGTTCATCATGGTCCTCGGGGGACTCCTCGAGGAATACACGAGCATGCGGGCACGCCGGCATATCGAGGCGCTCGTGAAAGAAAGTCCGACTCACGCCCGCGTCATTGACGCCGACGGCGCGGTGCATATGGTCCCGGTTCACGAATTGCGCCCCGGACAGCACGTATTGAGCCGCCCGGGTGATGTAATTCCGGTCGATGGGGTGGTAGTGGAAGGCACGAGCGACGTGGATGAGTCGATGCTCACGGGCGAAAGTCTTCCCGTATGCAAAGGGTGCGGTGATTTTGTGTCGGCTGGAACGACCACGTGCGAGGGCGCACTCAGGATCATGATGCTGCTCCTTTCGGCCGCGGGTTTCCTGACACCTATCCTGGGCGCCGTCGGGCACAATATCGGCTCGGTTGCGGTCGTATTGAATTCCGCGCGGCTGCTCCGATTCCGTCACGATGCGCCCCTGCCGCCCGAGTAAGGTTATATTCCCCGGGCGTGAGAGCATGATGCCTTCATCGAGCATTTCCCACCCCTGCCGCGGGCGCTGGACCTTCAATGTGATAGGGCACATAATGGCCTGACAGGAACGACCGAGCGATTGCAGGAGGTGTATCCATGGGCGCAAAGGGCGGGTTCGGCACGAGGTTACTGCGCGCTGTCGCCGCTTCGATCATCGGGCTGGCCGGCCCCGCATCGGGCGAGGCGCTCACACTGCCGGAGGAGGCGCGCCCCGAGTGGCTGGCGGACGAGGGGATTGTGATGGCGGGGAGTTGGGAGCCCCTGCTGTTTCGGGTGCGCCGCGACGGCAGCGAAGGGTACGAGCCTACCCCTGAGCAGCGCGCGGTGTATGCGCGCGAACACAGTCCCGAAATGGTGGCGCGTCTCAAGGAACTGGGCGTCAATTTTGTGATGATGCATTGCTATAAAGGGGCGGGGCGGGAAGCGGAAGCGGAAAGCATGGCGGATGCCGTGGCGTTCTCGAAGCTGTGCCACGATGCGGGGCTGCGCGTGGGGGTCTACGCGTACAGCGGGGCGTTCATGTGGGAACTCTTCTTCAAAGAGAAACCCGAGGCGAAGGATTGGGTCTTGTTGAATCCGGATGGAAGCCCCGTCACGTATGGCAATGCAAAATACCGCTATTACTGGAATCGAAACCATCCGGACGCCCAGGCCTATTACCGCGAGATCGTGCGATTCGCCGTCGAGAAAATCCAGACCGACCTGCTCCATTTCGACAACTACCATTTCGGACCTGGCTGGGACCCGTATTCGATCGCGGCATTCCGGGCTTACCTGAACGACACATTTACGGACGCGCAACTGCTGGAAATGGGAATCGCGGATACACACGTTGTGGCGCCGCCCGCGGGAGATGAAGGGGACACGCTTCTCCGGCGCGCGTGGTTGGACTATACATGCAAGGCGCTGGCCGATTCGTATTACGCAATGAGCAAATACGGCCGGAGCCTGCGGAACGACGTGCTGGTCGAGTGCAATCCCGGCGGTGTGGGCGGGACGATCCGGGCGCCGGTCGACCACGGCCGCCTGCTGCAGGGCGGTGAGGCCTATTGGGACGAAAGCCTGCGTCCCGGCTATCGCGACGGCAAACTGCTTACGCGCATTCGCACGTTTAAGGTGGCGCGGCGGATGGCCAACATCGCGTTCAACTACACCACGTCGCCACTCGAAGCCGCGGAGGCGATGGCGTTCAACCGCGATTGCCTGGGTTGCGTGTGCTGGTTCGAATACGGCGAGATTGTGGAACGGCCGGGCATGAATAATCCCGTCGATGCGCGTCTTCAACCGTTTATCCGATTCTTCCACGAGCGGCGCGAATTGTTCCGGCATGCCGAAGTCGTTGCGGATGTGGCGGTGCTGCGCAGTTTCCCGTCGCAAATGTTCGCGCCGGCGGAATATGCTCAACTCTCCCAGCAGGTCGAGCAGACGCTCATCGAGACGCCCACGTGCTTTCAAATCATCTACGACGAGCACCTGGGCGAACTTGGACAGTACAGGGCCGTGGTCCTGGCGGGATGCGTTGCGATGGCGGATGGGCAATTGCGGGAAATTGAAGCGTACGTTCGTCATGGGGGCCGCTTGTGCGTCGTGGGCCCAGTCGCGACACACGACGAGTGGATGCGCCCGCGGACCGAGCCCGGGCTTTCGGACGTGCCGGAGGCTTCCGTGGTGCGTATTCCCGCGGACGGCGATATCGTTGCAGCCGTCCAGCGGGCATGCGCAGGCAAGACCACCCTTTCAATCGCGCCAAGCGGGTCTTCCGAGGATCTCTCCGGCCTGTGCGCAGAGGTGACGGAGCAACCCGGACGCCGGTTGGTGCATCTGGTCAATTACCGGGATGACATGCCGCTTGAAAACGTGGAAGTGGCGCTTCGGATGCCGGCCGGGGCGATGGCGGAGAGGGTCTTTCTCGCGAGCCCGGAACACGCAGACATCAACGAAGTGCCCCCGGCCCCGGACGGAGACATAGTCCGGTTCACTGTTCCGCGGATCAGTACTTACGAGATCGCGGTTGTTTCTGCGCGGTGAAGAGGCGGGCAAGTTCGCCGGCCGGGAATCGATTCTCCATCCGTCTGACGGAAGGGGCGCACATTGTTTGAACGGTGCCACGGGGTTGCTTAGCATGGAGCCATGCTGTTCAGAACGATCTGCGTTGCAGCATTTGGAGCGCCATTGCTGAAAGGACATGTGCTATGGGTAAGAACCGCACGATTGTCTCCGTTGGCTTTCTTCTGGCCCTTTCGTGCTTGATAACGGTGTCCTGGGCGCAGCCGCCGCTCATCGAGAGGTCGCTCGAACGTCTCGGCACGTCGCCCCCTCCGGCCCCGGACGCATTCGATTTTGTGGTTGTGGCAGACTCGAATACCCTGAAGCCGCTTGAACAGTCCGATGTGTTCAAGCTGATCATTCGGGAGGTCAATATTCTGAAACCCGAACTTGTGGTGCATGCGGGGGACCTCGTCCTTGGCGGGGCGGCGGAGGGCGTGCCCGCGCAGTGGGACCTGTTCCACGAGGTGATTGCCGGATGCGAACCGCCGTTTGTGGCGCTGCCTGGGAACCACGACATCAGCGATGGGGCCACCGAGCGTATCTGGCTCGAACGGATGGGGCCGGCGCACTATTCGTTCCGGTACGGCAATTCGCTCTTTGTCGCGCTCAACAGCGAAGAAATTGGTTCCGTGGACCGGATTTCGGACGGGCAGGTGGTGTGGCTGAAGGAGCAGCTCGATTCGACCGATGCTACTAACATATTCGTGTTTGTGCACAAGCCCTATTTCGCCCACGAAGACGACCCTGACACAGCCGAGGCAAGCTGGGAAAAGCAGTGGAGCAATGTGGCCGCGGCATTTCGCGGTCATCCGGTCCGGGCCGTCTTCGCGGGCCACCAGCACACGTACCGGGATTGCGGCGTGCGCGACGGCGTCCACTATGTCATCTGCGGCGGTGCCTCGGTCTATGGCATGCGCGGGACCGAGGAGGAGGGCAGTTTCAACCATTATCTCCGGGTGCGCGTGCGCGGCGAGCAGTTCTCGTGGGCGGTGATCAAGCCCGGCGCGATTCTTCCCGCCGATGCCGTGACCAGTGCCCGGATGGATGAGCTGTTCAACATCCGCAACAAATGGATTGCTGCCGGTGAAGTGCCCGTGCCCATTGGTGCCCCGGCCCGTCAGGATGTCGAGATTACCATCCACAACCCCCATGACTCCCTTCTCAAATCGTCGCTCGTGTGGGAACTGACGCATGGCTGGACGGTTTCGCCCGTCGAGTCCGTGTATGAAGTATCCCCCCGAGATAAGGCGGTGCTGAAGTTCCGCGTCGAGGGAGACGGTTCCGAGGGCGCGCGTTTCCCTGTGCCTTCGTTTCACACCACCTATGACCAGACCCGCCACGGACCCGCCGTCGAGGTGAAGCAGGACCTCAAATTCGTGCCGGTGCTCGCGGCCCGCCGTGTGGATACGCCGCCGGCGATAGACGGCAGACTCGACGACTGGAAGAGCGCGCAGTGGATGCCACTTGTGTATCCGGTTGGGTTTGACGCGGCGGACACGGAGGATCTGTCGAGCGAAGTCGCGTTCCTCTGGGACGACGGCGTCCTGTACATGGCGGTGAAGACCCGCGACAACGAGTTCCATCAACCTTACGCGGGAGATATCGTGTGGTCGGCGGACAATGTCGAGATGTTCCTCGATGATTGGAGCTGGGGGCTTACGCTCACCGAAAGAGGCCCCGAGGTCTTTCTGTATTGGGGCGTCAACGTTGACGACGAAACGGTGAATACCGATGTGCAGCTTGCGGTGACACGCCATGGCACGGAAATCATTTACGAAGCAATGTTCCCGAAATCACACCTGACGCCGCTGCAGCTCGCGGCGGACAACAGCTTCCGGTTTAACATGCTTATGAACGACCTCGATCCCTCGGGACCGCGGGAAGGACGGCACTGGCTGCAACTCGTCCCCGAGCGGGGTTCGGAAGGCAGCCGCCCGCGCGTGCTGGTCGTGTTGGAGGAGTAGGCACGAAGGCCAGGAATGCGGTCTTTAAGTTTCACTCCGGTATGTCGGCAGTGAGCCACCCTCGAGCGGGCGGCGCAGAAACATGCCCTGTCCTCGGCATCTGTGCCCTCGGTGTTTTTGATAAAGCGTGGCCCGTTCTGGTCAAATGAGGCTACTCTTGCATTATAGGGTTTCCAGAGCTTCACTCCTGCCGAGCCAACCGGAGTACAAGACATGTTCAAGCGTCCTTCACACGTTCTG
>CAZFOG010000004.1:0-54207 GCA_964520685.1 uncultured Nitrospiraceae bacterium
GGCCAGGAGCGCGGCTGCCGTTCCGTGACCGCTCACATCGAGCACGTAGAAACCGGTATGTTCTTCATCCAGGCGGAAAACATTGAGGAGATCGCCTGCCAGGCCCTCACAGGGCTGGTGGCGCCAGGCAAACTTCGCGCCGCAAATCTGCACGTCCTTCGGGGGAAGCAACGAACGTTGAACTTTGGCAGCCGCGTTTACGTTGGCGATCAAGCGCGTGTTCGCCTTCTGCAATTTGTCTGTGGCCTGTTGGAGCTGCTCGGCAGTGGTGATGTATTCAGTGATGTCCGATTGCACCCCAATGAAGTTGCAGACTTCTCCCTCGTCGTTTCGTACGGGTGTGATCGACAAACGGTTCCAGAACGGAGTGCCGTCTTTCCGGTAGTTGAGAAGCTCCACGACACAATCGCGCTGCTCGGCGATAGCGCGTTTGATCTCGGCTCGGGCGTCTTCATTCGTGGCGGGCCCCTGCAGGAAACGGCAGTTTTTCCCGAGCACTTCCTCGCGCGAGTAGCCGGTCAGGCGTTCGAAGCCCTCATTCACGTAGATGAGCGGATTGCCGGGCCGCGTGGCGTCGCTTATCGTGAATCCCTCGGCCGAAATCGCTAGCGCGCGGTCACGCAAGAGCATTTGTTCTTTTATCTGCTTGCGAAGATTGATGTCTCGCGCGAGCATCCATGCCCCGTCGATGGCGCCATCGGTGCGAACCAACGGGCGCGCCGTGATACTCAACCATAACCCTTGGCCGCCGGGAGCAGGCAGAGCGCGGGCCAGCCATTCCTCGGCGGAAACGGATTCGCCGTTTAATGCACGGTTCAGTGGGGCCTCGCCGGAAGCCTCTCCGGCTGAATCACCCCTGCGAAATCCAAAGCGTACGGGCAGCGCATTCGCTTCCATCCCGAGAAGCGCTTCGCCGAATACCTTCCGGGCAGATGCGTTTGCGCGCCTGATACGGCCTTCCGCATCCGCCACAACCAGACAGTCATCGATGGACTCAAAGACGTAACACCAGTCATCGAGAAATGCATCCTCACCGGGTTCTCCTGACGGCTGGGGGTTCGCTGTGCGTTCCTGGCGGGCCTCCCATTTCATGGCAGGAACCTGCACGGGAGACTCGTGCGGCGGTCCGTCTGTGTTCCCTGTTTGTGGCGACGTCATGCTGCTTCTCCCGAATCCGTATCGTAACACGCGTTTCGAGTGACCCAATTCCCGAGTCACGGGCTGTCCAGCAGGGCTACAGCGTATCATAAATGGGGGCAAACGGCTCTCCCGCATGCCGAGTGCTTGATCCACCGGTCTCGAGCCGCGATACTTAGGGGCGAGTCCTGTCTGTCAGAACCTATCGAGCAGGGAGCTTTTCGATGCTGTGCGCATTTTCGATTGCATTAGCGATTGTTTTGCTGCCCTCGTGGTCATACGCTGGCGAAGCGCCTGAAGGGCTGGTGCGGAAGCCTCTGTTCGAGGATTTGCAGCCGGACCTGGCCAAGGAAACCGTAGAACGCAAAAACGACAGGGATCCCTTGTCCGATCAGGACAATACGGGGGGCTGGGTGCTCTATGCGCCCATGACGGACGAATTTAACGGCGAGACACTCGATGCCGGGAAGTGGCGGGATCACAATCCGCACTGGCTGGGGCGCCAGCCGGGTTTTTTCTACCCGGGGAATGTGACCGTGAGCGACGGCAAGCTTCAATTGACCATGAAGAAAGAAGAAGTGGCCGAGATGCCCAAAGACAGGGGCTATCACACATACACGTGTGCGGCTGTGAAGAGTACGGAACCGGTGTTGTACGGCTATTTCGAGGTGAAGGCGCGCCCCATGGATTCGGCGGGCTCGAGTTCATTCTGGTTTTATAATTCAACGGAGAACTGGTGGACCGAAATCGACGTCTTCGAGCTGGGCGCAGGGGTTCCCAAGTTCGAGAAGGTCATGCACATGACCGTGCATGTCTTCCGCACACCCGGGGAAGGGGAGAACCACTGGAGCGTGGGGGGGCAGTTTACGGCGCCCGAACGGCTGGCCGATGATTATCACGTCTACGGATTGGAGTGGGACTCCCGGGAGATCAAGTTCTACTTTGACGGCGTGCTTGTGCGCCGGGGCGAGAACAGTCACTGGCATCAGCCGCTACACCTCAACTTCGACAGCGAAACCATGCCCGAGTGGTTTGGTTTGCCCGAGGACACGGCTCTGCCCTCGACATACAGCATCGAGTATGTCCGGGCATGGAAGAAGACGAAGTGACCCGCAACGGAGGATTCATGAGGTCAATTGCTCCCTTCATTATCATCGTCATAAGCGCCTTTGCATGGGCGGGTCCCGTGTCGAAGGGCCTTGTTCAGCAGTGGATCTTCACGCCGGAATACTTCGAGCTGGAGCACGCCAGGGCCTTGGACGGCGGTATGGATATCGATGTTGCCGGCCCAATCCAATTTGACGATATGCCCGCTGCGCTGCGTCTGGATGGAAGCGCGAACCGGCTTCTTATCACGGAAGAGCTCGAGTCAGCCCGCCTGCCTCGCAGGGATTTCACGGCGGAGGCCTGGGTCAAGGTGAACGTACCGCAGGACTGGGGCGGGTTGATCGGGGCACTCCGTGACAATGGTCCGGAGGAGACGGGCTGGCTGCTTGGGTTTCGCGGCGATCGTTTCTGCTTCGGTCTCGCCACCAAAGGGGCGGATGACGGCAATGGCAAACTCACCTACCTGACGGCCGCGAAACCATTTGCCGGGGGCGAATGGCATCATGTTGCGGCCACGTATGATGGGAAAGAGATGCGGCTGTATGTCGACGGCGCGCTGTCGGCATCGACGCGCGAGCAGTCGGGGCCGATTCTCTATCCCGATACGACGTTTTTCGAGATAGGGGCCTACCACGACGACAACGAGGATTTTCGCATGAAAGGGTCGTTGCTGGCAGTGCGTCTCTACGAGCGCGCCTTGACCGGGGCCGAGGTGGCAGTCAACTTTGCGGAACATGCCGGCCTGGTGCCGGCAGCTAATCCGCTGGCCCTCGGGCCGTATCTGCAGTTCAGGGATCCGTCCACGGCTGTGGTCGGCTGGCACACCGCGCGGCCGGTTCCATCCGTGCTGGAATGGCGTATCGGCGGCGATGTGCAGCGTGTCGTTGATGAAGCCCCCAAGACCGGCCATGTGCTCGAGGTCGGCGGGCTTGAGCGGAATACGGTTTACCGGTATCGGGTTGTGATCCAGGATGCCGCCAAGGAAGCGGCTACTGGATGGTATGAATGCGACACCATGTTCAACTACACCATGCTGCCCGTGCCCGAGCGGTCCACGGCGAGCAGCGAGGAGGGCTCATCCGCCCGGGGCGCAGCGATTGCCAAGCGTATCGTCGACCAGACCGGCATTACGGCTGGTTATGCGCTGATTCTGGGAGCCAATGATGGCGAGGTGGCGTGCGAACTCGTCAGGCGAACGCAGCTTCGCGTTATTGGGGTGGAGCTGAACGCGGACAAGGTCGAAGCTGCCCGGAAAGCGCTCCACGCGGCTGGTGTGTACGGTCCCCGTCTCACGCTGCATGCGGCGGAATCTTACGCGAAACTGCCGTTCACCAAGTTCTTTGCCAATCTTGTTGTGCTGGACCGCGAACACATGGGGGATTCCCCTGACGGACTTGCCGACGAACTCGCGCGGGTGATGCGTCCGAACGGCGGGAAGCTTTTTGAAGTCAAGAAGGACGACGAAAGCGGGGGCTGGCTTCGCGTGGTGCGCCCGCCGCTGGACGGCGCCGGGGCCTGGTCCCACCAGTACGGCACGCCCGACAATTCGGCGCGCAGCCACGACACCCTGCTGGGCGCGACGGCCACCGACCAGCTCGAGATACAGTGGATTGGGCGGCCCGGGCCGCGGGCGATGGTGGATCGAAATCCCCGCAAACCGTCCCCGTTATATGCGAATGGCCGCCTGTACACCCAGGGATTGCAGCGCATTATCGCGCAGGATGCGTACAACGGTGCGATTCTGTGGTCGATGGAGGTGCCGTCTTTTCAGCGCTACAACATGCCGCGGGACTGCAGCAACTGGTGCGTGGACGACGAAGCCGTGTATGCCGTGAGCCGGGACGCGTGTTGGCGGATTGACGGCGCGACCGGCCGCCTCGATAGGGCCTATCCGGTGCGCGCTCCGCACGGGCGCTGGCCGTTCTCGTGGGGGTACGTGGCCAATGTCGACGATGTGCTCTATGGCAGCGCAGTCAAAGAAGGCGCGCACTATACAAACTACTGGGGCGGCGCAAAAGCGGGCTGGTACGATTCCGCCGTGGGCGATGTGACGCACAAAGTGTGCAGCGACGCCATCTTTGCCCTGGACAAGGCCTCGGGCGAGATGCGCTGGAGCTATGGGGAAGGGGTCATTATCAATTCGACAATCGTCATCGCTGATGGTCGTGTGTTCTTCGTCGCGTGCCGCAATGAAACGGTCGCCGCATCCGAGGAGCGCCGGGTAGGATCTCCTGAATTGTGGCAGGACCAGTGTCTTGTCGCTCTTGACGCGGTTACGGGCGGCGTTGTATGGGAGCAGCCGATCGATACCGAAGACGGCACGGTTGTGTTCTACATGATCCACGCGAACGGGACACTGGTCGTCGCGTTGTCGAACCGGAAATACCACATCTACGGATTCAGCGCACTGGACGGTACGCAGCTCTGGCATGCCGGGCATGACTGGACGGGGGCGGACCACAGCGGCCACATGCAGCATCCCGTGGTGGTTGGAAACACGGTGTTCGTCGAACCCTGCGGCTACGATTTAGCCACAGGGACGCGTGTTACGGACAAGATGGGCCGTCACGAAGGCTGTGCAACCTACATGGCTACGGAGAATGCCCTGATCTACCGCGGGCAAGGGCGGCGCATGGCGATGTGGGACGTGGAGAGCGGCACGTCCACCTTCTGGGAGCGGCTGCGTCCGGGATGCTGGCTCAGTACCATGGCGGGCGGAGGGATGGTGCTGTCGCCGGAAGCGGGAGGCGGATGCAGTTGCGGCGGGTGGCTCGAAACGTCTCTTGCGTTTGCTCGCAGGGAGCCGAACCCGCGTGTTGCGGTGGTGGATGAATGAACAGGGAAGTGACAATGCACTCACGAATTGGGGCAGTATTATCTAGCGTGATCCTCGTGGCCTGCGTGGCGTATGCCGACGACTGGCCGACCTACCGCCATGATAACCGGCGCAGCGGGGTGACCGCGGAAACGCTGGATGCCGCCCGTCTGTCTGAGGCGTGGGTGCATGCGCCAGCCTATCCGCCCCAACCCGCCTGGTCGGGGCCGGCGAAATGGGATGCGTATGCCGGTATCGTGGGGTTGCGCTCGATGCGGAATTACGATCCGGTGTTCCATGCGATTGTTGCAGAGGGCGCTGTGTACTTTGGATCCTCGGCGGAAGATAGCGTCGTTTGTCTCGATGCCGTGACGGGGGATGTCCGGTGGGTTTATGTTACCGGCGGCCCGGTGCGCATTGCGCCATCCTGGGTTGATGCCAGACTGTATTTTGGCTCGGATGACGGGCACGCTTATTGTGTGAATGCGGCGGATGGGGCCCTGATCTGGAAGTACTCGCCGGTTCGCGAGCCGCGTTTGATTCCCAACGACGGCAAACTGATTCCGCTGTGGCCGATACGAACGGGTGTGCTCGTCGATAGCGGTAAGGCCTACTTCGGCGCGGCGCTGTTGCCCTGGGAACCGGCGTACTTGTGTGCGGTCGATGCCTCGACGGGCTCACTTGACGGTCCCGGACTCTATTGCAAGACCATGAACCACGTTACGATGGAAGGCGCGATGCTCGCCTCGCCGACCAAGCTTTACATGCCGCAGGGCCGCAGCGCCCCGATGGTGTTCGAGCGCGAGAACGGCGGCCATCTCGGCGATTTAGAGGGGGGCGGCGGCGTGTTTGCGGTACTGACGCCCGACATGCAGATCGCCCACGGTCCGGGCAACAAGACCGGCTGGCTCACCGTGAGCAATGCTGAAACGCGCGACAAGATCGCGTCGGTTTCGCAGGGAAACGCGATGGTGGTCACCGAAACCCGGTCGTTTGTGTTGAAGGACGCCGAGCTGCTGGCGCTCGAGCGCGCTTCCGGCGAGACCCTGTGGCGTACCGTGACGAATCATCCCTATGCGCTTATTCTGGCGGGCGGTATTCTGTTTGCGGGGGGCAACGATGCGGTGGCCGCGTTTGACGCCCAGGATGGCCAGTGCATTAGAACGCTCCCCGTGAGGGGGTGCGCCCACGGCCTTGCCGTTGCCGGCGGGAGCCTGTTTGTGAGTACCGATACCGGGGCGGTTTACTGTTTCCGGTAGCCCCCCACATGGTCTTGCGGGAGCCTTGGGTTACCCGACCGCGATCTGATACCCTTTCGCTTCGTATGGAACGCATCAAACAGACACTGCGGGACTATTGGGGCTTCGATTCTTTTCGGCCCCTTCAAGATGAGGCCATCCATGCGATCCTGAGCGGGCGCGATTCAGTGGTGGTGATGCCGACGGGGGGCGGTAAATCCCTCTGTTACCAGGCGCCAATACTGACCGGTACGGGTTTGGCCGTCGTCGTTTCTCCGCTGATTTCCTTGATGAAGGACCAGGTTGACGCGCTGCAGGGCAGGGGCGTTGCCGCGGCCTGCGTGCATAGCGGGCAAGGCCGCGACGAACACCGGAAGATCGCCGCCGACACCGCTGCCGGCGCCCTGAGCCTGCTCTATGTCGCCCCCGAACGCCTTACCCAACCCCGGTTTCTCAGCTTTCTGAAAAAGCAGCGCATTGCCTATTTTGTGGTGGATGAGGCCCACTGTATCAGCATGTGGGGCCACGATTTTCGCCCGAGCTACCGCGCGCTGCGCTGCCTGAAGGAGCATTTCCCGGACACGCATATCCACGCCTACACGGCCACGGCCACGGCGCGCGTGCGCGAGGACATCGCGGTATCGCTCGGCCTTGAAGAACCGCAGATCCTGGTGGGTTCGTTTGACCGTCCGAATCTCACGTACTGGGTTATCCGGCGCACGGCACTCTACGAGCAGATCAAGGCGATCGCCGGCAAGCACCACGGCCAGTCGGGCATTATCTATTGCATCCGCCGCAAGGACACCGAACAGGTGGCCGCCTTTCTCAAGCGCACGGGATTCAACGCCCTGCCGTATCATGCCGGCCTGGCCGATCTGGTGCGCAAGCGCAACCAGGAGCGTTTCTTGCGCGAGGACGGGGCCATCGTCGTCGCCACCGTCGCGTTCGGTATGGGGATCGACAAGCCCGACGTGCGTTTCGTGGCGCATGCCGCCATGCCCCAGTCCCTCGAGCATTACCAGCAGGAGAGCGGCCGTGCCGGCCGCGATGGACTGCCCGCCGACTGCTATCTCCTGTTCGGCGAAGCGGATCACGATACGTGGCGGGCCATTCAAGGGGACCAGGAACCCCAGGTGAGGGCGGTCAGCGACCAGAAACTCGAGGCAATGCATGCAGCGTGCCGTAACACCATGTGCCGGCGGCGGGCTATCCTCGAGTACTTCGGCGAGCGGTATCCCGCCAAACGGTGCGGCGGCTGCGATGTCTGTTTAGCGAAGGCAGGTGACCGGGCCTCGGGTATCTCCAGAGTCTTTTCCCCAATGCGCAACACGAAGCGGGCAACGGCAGCGGTGTCCAGCAAGACCCGCGACTGGGACGAGGCTCTCTTCGAGAAGCTCCGGCGCATCCGCCTGGATGAGGCACGTGCGCGCAATCTCCCGGCCTTTCGCATCTTCAGGGATGCCACTCTCCACGACATGGTGCGAAAGAAGCCCCTTACAAAGGAATCTTTTGTTCTGGTGCAGGGCGTGGGCAAATACAAGTGCCGCGATTACTGGCGGGTATTCTGTACGGCCGTACGCGAACACCTCGAGGATACCGGCCAGGCTTCAAAGCGCGCTGAAACCGGAAAGGGCGTATCGGCGGGCGGGGCCATCCCGCGTGATGCCCGGTCCCCTCGACGAGCCGCATACGCCCTGTTCGAAGAAGAGACCTCAATCGCAGACGTATGCCGCCAGCTTGGACGGGGAGAACGATGGGTAACCGCCGAATTGGAAGATTTTCTGCGGGAAACCGGCCGCACCACTCCTTATCCCTGGGTGGACGACGAGACCTTCGCGCGTGTCGCCGCGGCTGCCCGGCAAATCATCGGCACACGCGTAAGAACCATCAGGCAGCACGTGGGTGATGAAGTCAGCGAGACCACAATCCGCCTGTGCCTGGCCTGTCTCCGTAATTCGTGAGCCGGTCACGTCAGCGCCTCGAGGGTGTCTTCCAATCGCGAGAGGGTCTCGTCGATGTCGGGTTCCTGGTGCGAGAAGTTAATGTAACAAACGCTGTACAGCGACAAACCGTGCGCGTATGCTTCGCGGAACAGCTCCCCCGTGGCGTTTTCTACAGTCCGTCCGCGTTGGCAATCGACGAGGGCCGTGCAGGGCGCCAGGCCGCGGGCCTCGAGGGGGTATTCGAACTGCTCGAATAACGCGTTCACGCCCGTTTGAAAGCGTTTGCCCATGGCGTACAAATGGCCGATGACATCGTGCTCGCGGTACACGCCCAGCGCAGCTTTTGCCGCGGCAAGGGAAAGCGCCTCACCCGAATAGGTCGAACTCACGATCGCGCGCTCGAATTCATCCATGATGGCAGCTTTACCCGCGACGACCGACAGGGGGAGGCCGTTCGAGATGCCCTTCGCGAAGACCGCTATATCGCAATCAACGTGGCAATACTCCTGGTAGCCGCCCAGCGCGACGCGGAACCCCGAAACGATCTCGTCGAGAACAAGCAGCGCGCCGTGTTCCCGCGTGAGTCTCCTCAGCCCGTTGAGAAACTCGGAGCCCTTGTCGGCCGTGGCGTAGTCCATCGACACGGCTACCGCGGCGATCCTGCCGCCCTCCTCGGCGAACAGCTTCTCGTATGCGGCGAGGTCGTTCCAGGGCATGGCGCGGTGCAGCTTCGACACGTCCACCGGCACGCCCCTCGGGGCGTCTTCCCGTACGCGCGGGAGGACATTCGCTCCGGCGGCCAGGCTGTTGAGCCACCCGTTGTACCCGCACTGGGCGATGATATCCCGGCCGGTGAACGCGCGGGCGGCCTTGAACGCGGCCGCGCAGGCCTCGCCGCCGGTCTTGAGATACCGCACCTTTTCGGCGCACGGAACCATCTCGACCACGCGTTCCGCCACCTCGCCCTCGAGCACACACGGGTGCGAGAAGACAGTGCCCTTCTCGAGCTGAGCCGCCACGGCTTCGTTCACAGCCGGATAACAGTACCCGAGCGAGATGGGGCCCAGCCCGTTGCGATAATCGATGTACTCGTTGCCGTCAATATCCCAAATGCGGCAGCCTTTTCCGTGGTCGATGTAGCACGGTTCCTCGGGCTCGAACCGGGGCCGCTTGGACAAGGTTCCGGTGCCCGTCGCCAGGAATTTCTGGTACTGTTTGTACTTGGACCACGATTGTTGGGTGCTTCGGGCGACCATGCGTTCCATATCTCATTCCTCCGATCAAGCATCCCGGCTCAGGCGGTGTGTGATGGCGCCAGAAAGGCTTCCACGCCTTTGAGGTCCAACTCGCGCGCGAAATGACACGCGGCGCAGTGGCCATCACCAATATCGGCCAGCTCCGGGCGGTCCTGTTTGCATATATCCTGAGCATACCGGCAACGGGGATGAAATGCACACCCGGGCGGCAGGTTTGACGGGTCGGCCACTTCCCCCTGAAGCAGCACCCGCTTCCCGGCCCGGCCGGGCTCCGGTTTGGGCACGGCGCTCATCAGGGCTTCGGTATAGGGGTGCCTCGGGCGGTGGAACAGCTCGTTGGTTTCGGCCAGCTCGACGAGGCGGCCGCAATACATCACCGCGACCCGCGAACTGATGTTCTCAACAACGGACAGGTCGTGGGCCACGAACAGGTAGGTCAGGCCGAATTCTTCCTGGAGGTCTTTCAGGAGGTTGATGATCTGTGCCTGCACGGAGACATCGAGGGCTGACACGGGCTCGTCGCAAACAATCAGTTTCGGGTTCAGCACCAGGGCGCGGGCGATCCCGATGCGCTGGCGCTGACCGCCGCTGAACGCGTGGGGGTAGCGCCGGAGAAATTCGACCTGCAACCCCGTCGCCTGAGTCACCCAGCGCACGCGGTCTTCGATTTCGCTCTTGCTGCCGTATCCGAGTGCCTTCAAGGGCTCACCGATGATATCGAGCACCGTCATGCGCGGGTTCAACGAGGAAAAGGGGTCCTGGAAGATCATCTGCATGTGGCGGCGGAATTGCCTGAGCCGCTCCCCCTGCAAAGCGCTCAGATCGATGCGTTCGCCGTCCAGATGGAAGTGCATCGTACCCGCAGTGCGCTCGATGAGGCGGAGAATCATGCGGCCCGTGGTGGTCTTGCCGCAGCCGCTTTCGCCCACGAGACCAAGCGTCTCGCCGCGGTTGATGTGAAACGAGACGTCGTCCACCGCGCGGATTTCACCGACTTGTTTCCGCAGGAGGCCGGCCTCGATCGGGAAGAATTTGGTCAGGCCCTCTATTTCCAGCAATGGTTGCGTCATGGAAGCTCCTGTCCCATACGTTCTTCGGACACCGGCCCATGCTCGTTGAAGAGGTGGCAGGTTACGGTGTGGTTCTTGTCGATACGGCGCACGGCAGGAGGGGCGCCCATATTGCATTTGCCGTTGATGACATGACCGCAACGGGGATGGAAAGGGCATCCCGGGGGCGCGCTGAACGGGTCCGGCACCGAGCCGGTGATGGAGGCCAGGCGCTGCCTGTTGCCCTTCCCGATGCGGGGAATTGATTCAAGCAAGGCTATGGTGTACGGGTGTTTTGGGTTGTTGAAGATTTCGCGCACCGGCCCGTGCTCAACCACCAGGCCGAGATACATGACCGCCACTTCGTCGGTCGTCTCCGCTACAACGCCCAGATCATGGGTGATCATGATGACGGACATGCCGAGTTCTTCGCGCAGCCGGGCGATAAGGGTCAGGATTTGCGCCTGGATGGTGACGTCAAGCGCGGTGGTCGGTTCGTCGGCGATGAGCAGCCGGGGGTTGCAGGCCAGGGCCATGGCGATCATGCTGCGCTGGCGAAGACCGCCGGACAGCTCATGGGGGTAGGCATCGACGCGCCGTTCGGGCAACGGCACGCCGACCAGGTGCAGCATTTCGATGGCGCGGGTACGGGCTTCTTTCTTGCCGACATTCTGATGAAGCTTGATGGTTTCGATGATCTGGTTGCCGATGGTGTGAACGGGAGAGAGGGACGTCATGGGTTCCTGGAAGATCATCGAAATGTCGCCGCCGCGTATGGCCCGCAGCGCCCGTGCATGCGGTTTGAATGCGGTCAGGTCGATGGGAGCGCCGTGGTCCTGGCGTGGCGCGAGGCGGATGGTTCCCCGCACAATGCGCGCGCGGTTCGGCAGAATGCGCATCATGGCCTTTGCGGTGACGCTCTTGCCGCACCCGCTCTCGCCGACCAGCCCGAGGCTGCGGTTGTGGCCCACGTCAAGCGTAACGCCGTTGACGGCCCGAACGGTGCCCTCCTTGAGGTCGAACCGGACTTCCAGGTCTTGCACTTCCAGCAAATTGTCCACGGCCATTCCTCAGTGACTGTACGGGTCGGCCGCATCGCGCAGGCCGTCCCCCATGAAATTAAACATCAGCACCGCCACGATGACGAACGCGATGGGCCACATGAGCCAGGGGTAGAGGCGAATGGCGCTCACACTCTGGGCATCCTGCAACAGCACCCCCCAACTGATCGTGGGCGGGCGGAGCCCGAGTTTAAGGAAGCTGAGCGACGTCTCGGCAATAATCATGCCCGGGATCTGGAGCGTGACGCTCACGATGATGTGGCTCAAGAAACCCGGCATCAGGTGGCGCATGAGGATCGAGAACTCCTTGCGGCCGGCAACGCGCGCCGCCAAAGCGTAGTCTTCTTCGCGCAACGACAGGATCTTCCCGCGGACAACCTGCGCCAGGCTCGTCCACGAGATGAAGGCTAATATGACGGTCATGAAGAAATAGACGGTGACTTGCGACCATGTAGCCGGCATGGCTGCCGAGAGGGACATCCACAGGGGGATTTGCGGGAAAGAGCGCAGTATCTCAATGAATCGCTGGATAAGGATGTCAAACCGCCCGCCATAATAACCCGACACACCGCCGATGACGACGCCCAATACGAGACTGAAAAGAACGCCAACCAGTCCTATGGAGAGGGAAATGCGGCTTCCGTAGATGATGCGGCTGAAGAGGTCGCGGCCCAGCCGGTCGCACCCCATCAGATTGAACCGCGCAACGGATACGGCGGCCTGGCCGTTCTCATCGGCGCTCTCGACATGCCCGAGCCCGAACAAATGCCGTTCCATGGGGATAAGCCCCCAGAGTTTGTATGGATCGCCTTTGACGAAGAATCGGACAGGGAGGCGTGCGTCTTTGTCGGCGGCGTAGTAGAGCCGGAGGGTTTCGGGGTCCCGGTGCTGTACCTGGTCGTAGACGAAGGGCCAGCACAGGCGGCCGTCATGAATCATGTGAATGCCCTGGGGCGGGGCGAAACTGCGTTCTTTGGCGC
Organism: uncultured Nitrospiraceae bacterium; assembly: GCA_964520685.1. GTDB lineage: Bacteria > Hydrogenedentota > Hydrogenedentia > Hydrogenedentales > SLHB01 > UBA2224. Next base: position 12,587 of record CAZFOG010000004.1, read on the forward strand.
GTTTGTTGGGGGCGCTTGGAGCAATGAACTCACAGAAGACGGCCATCACATACAGGAAGATGAGTACGCAGGACGAGAACACCGCCAGCCGGTGGTCAAGGAATTTCCACCACATGAGCCGCCATTGGGAAGCCATGTAGAGTCTTTCGTCCTTCGACGGCGCGCCCGGTTTCGTGGTTTGTGCTTCGGCCTCAGTCATGACTTCTGCCTTTCGAAGCGGATGCGCGGATCGACCCACGCCAGCAGGATATCGGAGATCAGGGTGCCGATAACCGTCAGGACACTCAGAATCATCACCATGCTGCCGGCCAGATACATGTCCTGTTCCATGAGGGCTCGCAGCAGCAACGGCCCCACCATGGGCAGCCCGAGCACCATGGCGACAATGGCGCTTCCCGAAAACAGCGCGGGCAGCATCCAGCCGATGGTGCTTATCATGGGGTTAATGGCTACGCGGACCGGATACTTCACGAGCAGGCGCGTCTCGGATACGCCCTTTGCGCGCGCTGTGACCACATAGGGCATCTCGAGTTGATCCAGCAGGTTGGCGCGCATCGTGCGGATCATGCCCGCGGTGCCCGCCACGCCCAGGATGACCACCGGGACCCATATATGCACGAGAAGATCGCCCACCTTGGCCCAGGACCACGGCGCGTCAATGTAAGGATCGGAAAAGAGTCCCCCAACGCTTACCCCCAGCACTTCGGACGAGAAATACATCACGAGAAGGGCCAGGGAAAACTGAGGCGTGGCCATTCCGATGAATCCCAGGATGGTAATTCCATAATCGGAGGCTTTGTACTGATGCGTTGCCGAGTAAATGCCTATGGGAATCGCGACGATCCACGTGAAGATAATGGCGCAGAACGTGACCGCCACAGTGAGGGCAACGCGCTCGCCAATCAGCTCGGTCACGGGCTTGTTCATGGAGAACGACTGGCCCAGGTCGCCCCGGGTCAGAATACCGCCCATCCAGATGAAATATTGCTCGTACATGGGCTTGTCGAGTCCGTAACGTTTGCGCAATGCCTCGACCTGAGCCGCGTCGGCTTCTTCGCCCGTTTCCTGCAGGTTGGCAATCATGGTGGTCAGATAATCGCCCGGCGGCAGTTGAATGATGATGAACGTGATGACCGAGATCACGAACAGCGTGGGAATCATGAGCAATATGCGCCTGACGATATAGCTGATCATTCCGTCCCCTTCTCCTGTTGCGCAAAGAAAAACTGCTCAATGCCGATATAGCCCGGCGTAAACACCCGGTAATCGTGGATAATGCTGTCCGGGACGTTTCTGAAATCATTCCCCACAATGGTCAGCAGTTCCTGACGGCATATGCCGACAGTGTAGCACTGTTCGGACCACTGACGCAGTATGTTGCGGCCGAGCTCGAGGCGTCTATTCTCATCCGTAGCGCCCAGCAGCTCCTGGTACCAGTCGTACAGGCGCTGATACTCTTCCGGCGGTTTGACCCCCATGGCATCTTTCCCGTTGCTGGCGATATACCGCCCATACAAGGGCGCGAAATAGCTGCTGTTCCGGCACGGCAGATACCATATCGGATCCAGCACCCAGTGAATGCCCGCGGTGGCATAGGCCCAGAAATCCGTGTTGCCGTTCCACATCCGCATCGGACTCAGCATGACGGCATCGACCTGGACCGCAAAATCCAGCCCGACCTCCCGGAAGTAATCCGCCACGAGTTCCCAGAGTTCGTTTGGCGTGCCGACTTCGGTGGCGTACACATTAATGATTTGCCGGAAAGGCTTGCCGTTGGGCAGCATGCGCATCCCTCCCGGGCCGCGAATGAGGCCAACGCCGTCGAGCAGTTCGCTGGCTCGGGCAGGGTCGTATTCCAGGTACCTTTCGTCGAATTCGGGCAGGTAATAGGGATCGTACGGGGAAGCAATGGCCCGCGATGGCTCGGCCATGCCCGAGAAGAGGATGAAATTGATCTCGTCGCGGTTAATCGCCAGTGACAATGCGATCCGAAAATCGCGCTGCGCAAGTATCGGCCGAATCTCTTCGTTCTTGCTGTGTGGGTTGACGTAAAGCACCACCGAACCGGGGTTGATGTCGCGCATCACCCGGTAATTCCCCCGCGTGCGGTTCTCCATGAAAAGGGCGAAATTCGAAGCATCGATGCGGCGCGCCTGAAAGTCCGTTTCGCCGGCCATGGCTTTCATGGTGACGATTTCGTTGTTCTGGACATCGGTGAACGCGACCTCGTCGATGTAGGGCAGTTGGTTTCCCGCGGGGTCCACCTTCCAGTAGTAGGGATTGCGCCGCGCGATTACCCGCTGGGCGGGAGGTTCGTTCTCGAGCTTGAAAGGGCGGTACGTAGGGCATTCCGGGTTCTGATTTACGTCGGCTTCGCGGTAGTAGAGGTCGCGCCAATGACTTAAACCGGCATCTCGGACAAGACGCTCGAGTTCTTCCGCATCGCGGAAACTCCTGTGGAACTGTTCGAGGTAATGGCGGGGGGCCAGGATGTGCGTGCCGTTGTATGCCATCATTTCGGGAAAAATGCTGTAGGGCTGCGCAAACTCGAAGACCACCGTGTAGGCATCCGGCGTATGACAGCGCACCGGCGCATCATTGATCTCGAGCCATGGCGGAAACAGGGGAGACAGATCGGTGTTTGCCAATTGCTCGTTTACGAAGAAATCGATGTCCGCGGCGGTGAGCGGATGCCCGTCCGACCACTTCACGCCCTTCCTCAGGTGAAACACAAAGGTGCGCCCGTCATCGAGCATCTCCCAGCGCTCCGCGAGATTGGGTACTACCGTCTTGCCATCGCGCGCCCAGCGGACCAGCGGCTCATAGCCCATGCGTGTATTGAGCAGGAGGTCGCGATTGCCAAGGGTAAAGCGGCGCCACGTGCCTCCGTATTGCCCGATTTCCCTGACGGGCTCGACGAGCATCGGGTTTTCGGGCAAGCGCTCGTTGACGGGCGGCAGCTGGCCACGCTCCACCAGTGCGCGCAGGACCGGCGCTTCCTGGTAGGCGTAACTGGCGGTTCCGAGCAGGCACAGGGCCATTACCCACACAAACCGCCTTTGTGTCCCCCGTGAGATAAAAAGAGGTTGCATCAAACGTTTCATTTGCCGGAATTTGCCGCATGACGGCGCCAGGCAGACCAGAGTCCGCACTATGGCGGAAACGCGGCCTGATTTCAAGCCAAGGGCGGGCACGCGCAGCCTCATCCGCCGACCGCGGGGTCGATGTAAAACTGCTCGATGCCGATATAGCCCGGTGTGTAGATGCGCCAGTCGTGGATGATGCTCTCCGGCACATTCTTGAACCGGTTTGAGACGATGGTCACCAATTCCGATCGGCAGATTCCGATGATGTAGCACTGGTCGGCCCATTGCCGGAGAATCTTGTGGGCGTAGTCGACTTGCGTCTGCCGGTCGTCAACGACCAGGGTCAAAGCCTCGTACCACTCAACCAATTGCTGGAACTCGGGCGAGGGCTTTACGCCGGCCTTGCCACCGGTGCCGATGTAACGCCCGTAGAGGGGGGCAAAATAGCTGATGCTCAGCAGGGGAACATACCATTTGGGATCCACAATGAAGTGCATGCCCGGCTGCTGATACGCCCAGAAGTCACTGTTGCCATTGGCGATGTGCATTACGCTCAAGGTGACCGAATCCTGTTGCACGGCGAAATCGAGGCCCACTTCACGAAAGTGGTCGGCCACCAGTTGCCAGAGTTCCATGGTGGTTCCTGCTTCCGAAGGGTAGACATGCAATACCGGCCGGAACGGGCGCCCGCTGGGAAGGCGGCGGAGGCCGGTGGGGCCGCGAGGCAGGAGCCCATCGAGAATCTCGTTGGCACGGGTTGGGTCGTACTCGAGATATTTTTCGTCGAATTCCGGCAGATAAAACGGGTCGAAGGGTGAGACAACGCCCCGTGAGGGAACCGCCATGCCGGAGAACAGGATAAAGATAACCTCCTCACGGTCCACGGCGATGCTGAGGGCGATGCGAAAATCGGGGTTTTGCAGGATCGGCCGCAGCTCATCGTCCTTGCTGTACTGGTTGATATAAAGACACAGGGTATCCGGCACGAGATCCCGCATTACGCGGTAGCCGTATCGTTCGCGGTTCTCCATGAAGATGGGATATGCGGAAGCATCAATACGGCGGGCCTGGAAATCCACCTCGCCCGACATGGCCTTCATGGTCAGCACTTCGTTGTTGGCTACGTCCGTGTAGGCAATCTCGTCGATATACGGGAGCTGGTTTCCTTCGGGGTCCACCTTCCAGTAATAGGGATTGCGTTTAGCGATAACACGGGGCGAGGTGGGGTCGTTCGCCAATTGAAATGCCCTGTACGTGGGCAGTTCCTTGTTTTCATTCAAACTTGCCATCACGGCGTACAACTGGCGCCAATGCTCGAAACCTCTCTCCCGGACACGGCGGCCAAGCTCCTCGGGGTCGGCAAAATCCCCGTGGAACTGCGTCATGTAATGTTTGGGTCTCACCATGTATGTCGCCCGGTATGCCACCAATTCCGGGAAGATGCCGTAGGGCCGTGCGAAGGTGAACACGATGGTATACGGGTCCGGGGCGGAAAACACCGCGCGCTTGCCGTCCACAACCAGCCAGTCGGGGTACACGGGCCCGAGCTCGGGATGCCCTATCACGTGTTTGAAGTGAAAATCGAAATCGGCGGAGGTCATCGGGTGGCCGTCCGACCATTTGAGCCCTTTGCGCAGGTGAAAGACGAAAGTCCGGCCACCGTCCAGCACATCCCAGGATTTGGCCAGACCCGGTTCGATGTTCTTGCCGGTTCTATCCCACCGGATGAGCGGATCGTATCCCAAACGGGTGTCGAGCTGCAGGTCGCGCAGGCCCAGGGTCAGCCGCCGCCAGGTGCCGCCGTAGATGCCGATTTCGTTAACCGGCGTGACTATGGCCGGTTCCTCGGGAAGCCGTTCTTCGACAGGAGGCAACTCACCACGCTCGACGAGGTCGCGCAGCATGGGGGCCTCCTGCCAGGCGGCCGCGGATGGCTCGGCGGGGCATGTCGCTGCTGCGATTACAAGGCATAGCGTTTGGAGTCTCGTGCCGGGCCTACTCATCGGGAGGGGTTAGCGACGCCTTGAATGCCACGGCCGTCAGCGGTGGGAGTGGCAAGTCGCGCTTCGGATCGCCACCGTCATCGCCGGCCACGTGGCTCACGCTGTACAGTTGATACGAATCGTCTTTACGCGAATACCGGAACGGTTCAGCGGCATACACATCTACGGGAACCGAGTCGACATATTCAGGCACCAAACTCTCCAGCGATTCCGGATAGGCACCGTGTGCCTGCCGGTAGAGTTCCAGCGCCACGACCGCCCGCAATCCTTCGAGGTATGTCTCGGCGAGAGTCTTTCTCTCGACGACATCCGCCGCAAAGCTCGTGAAGCGTGTGGGCAGGGCCCTGCGTTCGATGGCGCGCGCGCGATGGTGCCGCCGTCTCCAGGCGGTCAATTCGGCGTAGGACATCGTGGCGGCCTCGCGCAACATGGCTTCCTGTTTGCGCGCGAAGCGCCGTAGGGCCGCTTCCTGCAGGTTCCTTGCGAGCCCGCCCGAAGATCCCTCTTCTGCGGTCGTGTACACGCCTGCGTCGATCAGACGCAGTTCCCAGTCGACGGTTGCAGAAAGTTCGAGGCCGGCGGGAGCGAGCTGCTCGAGTGCGGAAAGAAAGCCCCGGCATTGATCTGACGAATAATCCGCCCAGGGCAGGCACATCGCGGAGCCGGCCGCGTCCTTAATCATATCGCAACCCTTTAGCGCGTTTTCGAATGGTCCATCGCACGCCACCTGATTTCCCAGCCGCAGGGCGGCCAGGGCGAACCGGATGGCGTCTTCCGGCCTGCCCTGCTTCGCCGCATACAGGGCCTGGCCGGACAGTATTCGAGACAGCGTCTCGAAGGCCGCCAGGTTGTCGCGGTTGGTCTGCAGCGAGTCGACAGGCGCCCAGTAGAAGGATTGCGTATCCAGAATCCGGGTACTCTCTTCCGCCGCCGGGCGCGTCTGCTCGAGATACTCGAGAACCTTGGGGTGGTCGTCGGAGAGGCGGATGGCTAAGCGCGATGCAATGACCGACGGGCCCAGCCCGCCGCGTTGGGCGTCCAATACGGAGGGCCTGTCGGGGGGAGGGAGGGTTGGCAGGTTCGTTGTGAGCTTAGCGAGCCCGTAGTAGGCGTTTTCCGGTGATATGCGCCGTGCGGCGGCTTCCGGCGATTCGGGTCCGATTAACGGTTCCGAACGGTAGAAGCGCACGCCGACGATGAGTATCGCAAGCAGCACGATTGCGCCGGCAAGGATCATGATCGTGCGTTTCGCGCTGGTCTTTTTGGTCTTGCGGCGCAAATCTGCTCCTATTTGCCGATTCGCTGGAGTTCGGCCACGCCATTCACCATTTCCATATTCTTTATCCTGTCGGGGTGCATCCACGCCCCCGGATGCAGCCTGGGGCCCGGGCTGACCAGCAAACGCTCCGGCGTGGCCGGGTTGTACTCGAACGCCTTCCCCGTAAAGGGGTCTGCCGGCACGGACTCCATTCGTTCGCCTACTGCTTTGGCGAGGGTCTCCGGGTATTCTCCCCGATCGCGGCGGTGCAATTCCAGAAGCGTCATCAGCAGAACCTGGCGCTGTACCGCGATGCAGCAGGTTTCGTCGTATTTGCACACCCACAGAGAGAATGAGGGGCTGGCGAACGGCTCAGGCTTGCCAAAGACTTCCTCGGGGTCGGGCAGCACGGATGCCTCGAAGCGAGGATAGGGAAGCTCGAGAACCTGCCGCCATGTTTCACCGCGCCGCACGATGGCGAGAATGGTTCGACGCTGATCGCGCAAAAAGAGATAGCGTCGCAGGTATCCCATCCTGCTGAAGCTGTCCTCGAGTCTGGCCCATTCCGAGCGCCACTGGGCATCAATCAGCCTTTCATAGGAAAGACGAGGCCCGTCTTCAAGTCGTAGCAGTCCTTCGAGCGCGTAATTCAGGACGGCAGAATCGTCCGTTTCCGCCAAATACGAGATGAGCTGATCCCAGCATTTCCGCTCTGTCCGCAGAAGCGAGCGCACCTGGTCGGTGTCGCCGTCTCGTTCAAGCATCCGGCACAGGCGAATGGTGTCGAAGAGCAGTTCGAGGGCAACGTCCCTGTCGCCCTGAATCTCCCAGGCATGGCGATAGGATACTCGGAAGAGGGTGAGGAAGTACTCTACGCGGAAACGCCGCCTGTCGTCTTCACGTCCGGGCAGCAGGAGGTACGGGGAAGTCAGGGCCTCTCTTGCCTTCTTGACGGCCGGCTGGCGCTGCTCTATGCAGGCAGCGACCTCGGGTGCATCGTCGGGCGCCCAGATGTCGAGTTCGCGGGCAATGGAATCGGCCTCGGTTTCGTAAAAGGCCCTCTCGCCGGGTTTTCCGGGCACGGGATACTTCTTCAGGATTGGTTTGGATTCAGGCAACAGCATCATCGCTTCGCGCAGTGCATTGAACGCGTTTTCGGACGAATCAATTCGGGCCTGCTGTTCCGGGGTGAGGGGCGGAGGCCTCAATGTTCCGGGATCGCGGGAGCGCGCCCAGAGAACGGCCAGCCCCAGCACGCAAACAATCAAGAGCAGGACGAGTACCGTGCGCGTTTCGCGCCCTCGTCCGTGCCCCCGTGCCCGCGCCATATCAGCTTTCCATTGCCTTGGCCTGAGAGTACTCGCGCCAGCGGACGAAGAACACGGTGAGGGCGATGAAGATGGCAGTGATGACGAACAGGGCGATGGTGGACTTGGCGGCGCCGACGAGGAACTGCTTCTTCTGAAACTCGGCCAGGGCCGTGCGCATCATTGGGGCTTCACGCGCTTCAGCCAGTGGAGGCAGCAAGGCCACGACGTACTTTTCGATGGTAAAGAAATCGACGATACCGGGCACATATACCATGAGCCGCTGCCAGCCGAACAAGAGCACAACACCCGTGATAATCGGCCGTTTGAAGAATGCGCCGAGCCACATGCAAAACGCGCCGTACCCGAGAAGCCCCATGAGCAGGGCCCCATCGTAGTGCAGCATGAGCTGGAGGTTCGGGGCCGAGAACGAGAAATTGCCCAGGGCCGTGCAGGCAGCGAAGGTCAGGAAGACTCCTGGCACAATAAGCGCCGTCGCAATCACGATGTACGCCGCAAAACGGCCGATGACCATGGCCGAGCGGGGTACGGGGCGCGTGAGGAAGTAGGGGATGGTCTGCGCCTCGATGTCCTCCCCGATCAGCATGACGCCGAAAAACAGTGCCAGCAACGGCAGGATGGCCTTGACATAGATATCCTCGACAAGCATCACAAACAGCTTGTTGCCTTCGTGGCCGAACGCGCCCTCGGTGAAGACCGTTGCGGCGAGGGGCATGATGACCGGCACAAGAGCCATCACTCCCGCGAGAATGGTTCGTTTGCGGCGCAACGTGTTCACGAGAGCGTGGTGCGCCGCCGTCATCAGAAGGCGCGAGTAGGGAGGCTCCGCCGCCGGGAAAGTCAGGGCTGTGTCGCTCGATTCGCTCATAGTCCTCCTACCGCACCAGATACTGAAACACCGACTGGAGGTCGGCGTCTGCACATGCAAAACTCGTCACCTCGACCGCCTTGCCGGTGATCAGGTGGTTCAACTTGTCGAAGAAACCGTTGGGATCCTTTGTTCGCACGGTCACACGGCCATCCTCGAACTCGATGCTCAAGGTCGAGTCGTCTTCGGCGAAATACGCCGCGAGACTTCTGGGCGATGGACATTCGACCGTTACCGCGAGGGGGTGCTCGTCCATGAGCTCGCGCACGTCCTGGACTTTTCCGCGCGCGAGAATGCACCCGTTGTGCAGCAGGACCACGTGACTGGTGACCCGCTCGATTTCGTACAGGATATGGCTCGACACGAGCACCGTCCGGCCTTCCCGGCCAAGTTCACGAATGAGCGCGAACATCTCCTCGCGTCCCTCGGGATCCAAGCCCGCCATAGGTTCGTCAAGGAAGAGCAGCTCCGGCGAGGGGGCCAGCGCCTGGGCGATCTTGATGCGCTGGCGCATGCCGCGGCTGTAGGTTTCGATAAGGTCATCCATACGCTCGGTCATCCGGACGCGCTCGCAGGCTTCCTCGGCCCGCTTCACGGCTTCGCCGCCCGTCATGCCATAGAACCGGTTCAGCCAATACACGAACTCGTAACCGGTGGTGTTATCGGGAAACCGGTCAAATTCGGGACAATAGCCGAGGCGCCGCAGTACCCGCATGTTGTTGCGGGGCGATTCGCCGAAAACCCGGATGGCGCCGCGGCTCGGACTATACAATCCCAGGGCGAGCTTGATGAAAGTGCTCTTGCCCGCGCCGTTGGGGCCGAGAAGTCCGGTCACACCCGGCTCGACGGTCACGGTGAGGTTATTCACGGCCACGACTTCGCCAAACCATTTCGACAGCTCGCTAACTTCGATGACGGGGCTCATGACGCGCGCTCCGCCTGCCGGATCCGCGAAGCGATCGCCCAGTAGCAGGCCACGCAGACGGCGGCAATGATCAGCAGGGACCATCCCCAGTGCAGGGGGAAGCTTTTCCGGGGTTGTGCGAAGAGCGATTCGCCCACGCGATTGATGGCCATGGGAATGGACGCGACCGACCAGTTGGGATTGCGCAGGAAACCGGGTAACGCGCTGCCCAGCGCCGAGTTGCCGAAGAGGACCATGAATACCGCGATTCCCGCATAGCGCTGGCTCGAGAACAGGGCGGAACTGGCCAGAACGCCCAGAGCGCACGGCAATACAAGACATGCCGAAAAAGCGACGATCGAGAAGGGGATCCAATACGTTTCGCGCAGGGTGTCCATGCCCGGGGCCAGCAGATTGTGCAGAAGCACCAGGAGCATGTCGGGGACTGCCGTCAACATCATGCCGACGAGAACCAGGGTGATGATCTTTCCCGCAATGTAGTCCATGCGGGTCAGGGGCTTCGAGAAGTAGATCTCGATGAGGTTGTCGCGGAAATCGTTGCAGATCATGCCCGACCCCGCGAAGAGGGTAATGATGAACACGAGGGGGCTTTGAATGCGCAGGTAGTCGAAAAAAGTGCGCTCGTGTACCTGCATCATGGCCACGTTCTTGAGCGCCATGAGGGCCGGGCTCTGGTTGGCCATGCTCACCATATCGTAAACGGTGATCTGGAAAATGCGGAAGCTGGTGTGAATGACAGCCATGATCAACAGGTAGACAAAGGCGCGCGTGCTGAACAACACGCGAAGTTCCTGCTTGACCATGACCCACCACCGGAGACCCTGGAGTGCCTTTCCGTCGTAGGCCCGGTATGTTTGTTCGTAAATGGGCACCTAGTGTCTCCCGATTGCCTGCATGAACACCTCCTCCAATCGATGCCGCACCGGGACGAAATGGCGCACCTGCGTATTCTCGGCGCGGGCAATCTCGAACAGGGCGCGTGGATTCATGCTCACAGGTTTCTCCACCAGCAGGTTGCCGTTGGGCAGGGTCTGGAGCGTGCAGCCCGCGGTTTCCAGCGCCTTGCGGAAGGCGTCGTTGTTCTCGCGCACGCGAATCTCGAACAGGTTTTCGCGGGCGGTCGTGAGAGCGCCGATCGAACCTTCCCGCACGATCCGGCCTTTGTGAATCACGAGCACATGGTCGCATACGTGCTCGACATCCGGCAGGAGATGCGACGACAAGAGCACCGTCACACCGCGCTTGGCCACCAATTCCTTGATCAATTCGAGCATCTCGACCCGCCCCTCAGGGTCGAGGCCGTTCGTGGGTTCATCGAGGAGCAGCAATTTGGGGTCATGCACGAGGGCCTGAGCAAACTTGATTCGCTGGCACATGCCGGTCGAATAGGTCTGCATCTTTCGATACCGGCTTTCCCCCACGCCGACGTAATTGAGCACCTCGTGGGCGCGTTCCATGGCGTCGGTCCGTTGCATGCCGAAGAGACACCCGCAATAGGTCAGAAAGGATACGGCGCTCACTTTCCGGCCTATGGCGTCCCGCTCGGGCATGTACCCCAGACGCTGGCGCGCCTCGAGGGCCTGCTCGGGCAGTTTGAAACCGAAAAGGGACGCTTCGCCGGCTTCCGCTCGAATGAACCCGAGCAGCGTCTTCAGCAGCGTGCTCTTGCCCGCGCCATTCGGACCGAGCAGCCCCACGGCGCCCTTTTCGACGGAGCAAGTCACTCCCTGCAGTGCTTTGGTCGCACCATACGAGACTTCCACGTCTTTTAGTTCCACAATTGCCATAGCGCGCTTACGATCCCGGAATGCTGATATTCAGGTCGATTGTTTCGTCGCCGCGGACGCTGACCGTCTGGCTGGTACGCGGCTGCCCCGTGCCGGACATTGCCTCGCCCATATTCACGTACATGATGTCGAGCTGGAAGGTGCCATCCGGGCAGTTCTCGATTTGGAAGTATCCGTCGTCGCGAATGGGGGACATTCCAACTACGGACGGTGCCCCGTCCGAGCCGGCTCCGGCAAACCAGTCGGCGGGATTCGTCAGGTTGAGGCCGGTCATGGCGCTAGAACTGCCCGGTACCCGCAAGACCGCAAAGCCCAGAACCCCGCCCGTGGGCGGTGGAGTGCACAACCCCTGGACCGTTGCGCCGCCTTCCTCACCGAAATTATGGACGGTCGTTTCCCCTTCGCGGATTTCGACCTGGGCGTGCATCGGGGCGAACAGGTCCGTGCCCTGTCCCTCGAACGAGACGGCTGTAGCCATGTACGTACCGGCGGCCAGGCCGTCGATAAAATACTGGCCGTTCTGGTCGGCGGAACTCATTTCACTGACCCCGTTTCCGATGACCGTGACCATGGCTCCGGGCAGATAGGCGCCGTTGCGGGTCACGTATCCCTGCAATCGGCCGCCGCCACCCAGCAGCACCACGACTCCCGACACGGTCCGGCTCTGCAGCACTTGCACGGGGCCGCTGTTGCCCTGGGCGTAGCCCTCGGCCTGGGCAAATATGGTGTAAGTGCCGTCCGCAAGATTGCGGAATTCGAACCGGCCATCCGAGCCGACCTGCATGCCGCGCCGTTGCGTCTGGGCAACCATGTCCACCAGGCGCCCGAATTGCGACTCCGACGCGCCGCCTACCCAAACGGTGGCGCCGACGGGGATACGGCCGTCCGTAGTCTGCACGGTACCCTGGATAACGCCGCCCGCCTGGCTCACGTAGAGGGTGACCCCGTCCACACGCTGTCCTTCGGCAAGCGTGATCTCCTGCCGCCCCGGCGTCAATCCCTGCGCGCTGGCCTCGACCGTATAGGCGCCCGCGGAGAGCGACAATTCGAAACTGCCGTCGGGGTTGTTGAAACTGCGCATGTCGCGCGGATCCCCACTGGTCAGGAGGGCCAGACCGATCCCGCCCTCCTGAGTCGTCGAAGGGACCGCCCGAACGCTGTACCGCTCCGGCGGCCGCCCCGTTTCGCGCACAAGAACCGTGCCCCGGACCTGTCCCGTCGCCTCCATCATGATGTTGGTGGGCTCGTCCAGGCGCACGTCGCTGACTTGCTGCGACGCGTATCCTTCTTTCTCGGCGATGATCATCAGAAAGCCCGACTCGACGCCATAGAATCCGTACTCGCCGCGCTGGTCCGACCGGGTCTCGAGTGAAGTGGCGCTCATGGATTCGGTGCCCAGTCCGGTCAGCGAAAGGTTGACTCCGGGAATGGGCCGGCCCGCCGTGTCCGTGACCATTCCGTAGATCACGTAGTTTCCGCTGTCCACGGCCGAAAGCACAATGTCAAAACCGCGGATGTCGTTGAAGCCGTCCGCATATAGCGGGTCGCCCATGACCGCGATCTTGTAGCCCTCTTTCTGGGCCAGGATCTGGTAATCCCCGGGCGGGAGGTTCGCAATAACATAACTGCCGTCGGGCTCGCTCTTATTGTTCCGGAAGGCGCGAGCTTCGTCCAGACGCTGAAACAGCTGCGAATAGGACGGAACGCAGATGGCTTCCGCGCGGGGAATCGGGCTCCCGTTCTGGTCAAGGACGCGGCCGTAGACGGATGTGCCTCGCATGACGTGGATATCGACACGCACTTCGCGTGCCGACTCCGTGATCATAAAGGGCTCGGTCAATTGGGGAGCATAGTCTCGTGAATTGGCGTAGACACGCCATTCCTGGTTCAGAGGCACGCCCACCAGTTCGTAATAGCCGTCTTCTATCGAACGGTCGTGGAGGGGCGGCGCCTGGTGCACCGCGGCGTCGATTGCCTGCGAAATCAGACTCTCGGAGGTGCACAGATACACCTCGGTGTTTTGCACCGGTTTCTTCTCGCTATCCGTGATGTACCCCCAGACAACGCCCGCAGGAGATAGCGCGAAGTTGATGTCCTGCACCTTCTGATCGGGCTCTTCGATGAATACGTTCTGGACGGGAATCCGGCCCGGCGCCTTAAATGGCTGACGGGCCAGATCAAGAGAGACCTGGTATGTGCCCGGCAGGAGGCCGGTGATCACGTAGGTGCCGTCCGATACCGTCTCGGTTTCAGCGTTGTGCGTGCCGCTGTCGCTGTTGGCGTTAATGTGTATGAGGGGGATGCCCTTGTTGTTCCCCGTTTCAACCACCTGGCCCGATATCGACGCGCCTCTCGAAAGTGCGACGTCGAACCGGACTTGCTTTGCCTCGCCCTCGGGGAACTCGACAATCTCCCGGTGCGTGACAAAACCGCTTCGGGCGACCTGGATCACGTACCGGCCGGGCCGGGGCGCAGGCAGCGCATACTGGCCCTTGCCGTCCGACTTGGTGGTTCTCCGTAGTCCCTGGGCCGAATCGAGAAATGCCGGTTTCATGAATGGCGGAGCGGTCACGTCTTTCGGGCCGGTCTCGTTTCCGGCAGGTTCCATCTGCGGAGGCAGCAACATCGAGCGGATGTGTGCGTCTTCGATGGGGCCGCCGGTGTCTGCTTCGGTCACCACACCGATAATGGCAAACGGGTCTTCTGCCGTCACGTCATTGCCGGGTCTTCGGGACGAACCGGCCGGACCCGACGAGCCCGGCCTTCGTATATCGTCCCGCCAGGGGTGGTTGATAAGGTGGCTGGGACGGTTGCTGACCGAGATGGTCGACGGCTTTGGCGGCGGTTCCTTCCGCGAGGTGAAAAGCAGGGCAAGCACGATCGCCACCCCTACGGCAACCCAAATGCCCACGATCTTCTGAAACGGGCTAAAACGTTCTGGTGCGTTATGACTTCGAGTCACGGTTTCCTGCGATCAAACGTCACGGCTCTCCAGAGTGTAGCTCTCGAAAGCCCATCAAATTAACAGCTTAGACACTATATACTGCGCAGTCGTTTCACGGGCGCCTGCAAGCTCCTTATGATACCGGTGACAGCGGGGCATACACAACTGGCACTCACGAGACCCGCCACGTTGCCTTCCTGTGGCCCTCTGACTCGCGGTTGTATGTAACTATGGCCATCTTCTGCCCTTATGATCACCCGCAGCGGGGATACCTCGCGCAATCCGGGCGCGCGGAGTGCACTATCTCGGCTCTTGTTTGGCGCGGCACGATGCACTACGATGCTGGTATGCACCGGGACGAACAGGAGTGAAGGAGTACGACCATGCGCTGTGTTGAGATTATCTGTGTGTTTACCGGATGTGCCCTTTTGGGGACGGCTGCCCACGGCGTCCAGGCGACCATCGCACCGGACCGGATGCTGGTTGTTGATGGCGAGCGAACCTTCGTCATTGGGCTCTATGAGAACCCGGCGGACAACGCAGCGCTCGAGGCCGCTGCAAAAGCGGGTTTCAATCTGGTCCATTCCAGCGCCGATGTGGGGGCGCTCGAACGCCTGCACGGACACAAGCTCTGGGCGTGGATAAACACCGGCGGCAGCATTGATCTCAGCGAGGACCAGGCGGCCCGGGAAGACAGTCTCAATCGGATGGTGGCCGATTTTGGCGGGCATCCGGCCCTGCTGGTGTGGGAAGTGCCCGACGAGGCCCTATGGAACTGCTTCTATGGCGCCATCCAATGGCGGCGCAGCCAGGAGCCGGCCCAGTTGCGCGACAAAATAGACGCTCTCACGGACGAAGCCGTGCGGACCGAACTGCGCCAAATGCTCCAGACCTCGAGCGAGCTCTGGCGGCAGGGGCTGTATGCCGAATCGGAGGCAACGGCCGACAGCGTCTGGCAAAAACTGGGCGAAGAGTCGCCAAGACCGGCTTATGGCCTCTCGGATGCACCCGAGCGCGCCGCGAAAATGTGCGCGGGTATGCTCCAAGGCTACGAATTCCTGAAAAAAACGGATCCCAATCATCCTATCTGGATGAATCACGCTCCGCGCAATCAGCTCAACCAGTTGGCCGCGTTTAACCGGGGCGCCGATATCGTTGGCTGCGACATTTATCCCGTGCGGGAGTTCGAGACCGGCCATTCCGACTTGGCCGAGCGGACTTTGGCCGCGGTTGGGGCCTACACGGACCGCATGCAGGCCGCCGCGCCCGGCAAACCGGTCTGGATGGTCCTTCAAGGGTTCGGATGGCGCGATATCAGCGATGCTCCGGACCCGGACCCCGAGAATGGGCGTCGCCCGACCCTCGAGGAAACCCGCTTCATGGCCTACGACGCCATCGTACACGGCGCGCGCGGGATTCTGTATTGGGGAACGGCGTATATCGAGAAGGATTCGCAACTGTGGCAGGATTTATTGACCGTAATTGCTGAGTTGGATGCCCTTCAGCCGGTGTTGTCGGCGCAGGATGCCTCCGGTGAATTTCCTGTGGCTACAGCCGAGACGTTCGGGTCGGTAGACCGGGGGATTCGTGTCCTCCCGAAGGTTGTCTCGGGCAAGGTCTGGTTTCTGGTCGTGAATGACTGGACCGATCCGCTCACGTACACGATCCGGGGTCTCGATGATTTCAACAACTCGCGATACGTCGAGAACTACACCGAGAACGAAGCCACCGTCATGGGTGGCGCGCTTACTTTCACGATTCCCGGCCAGCGTGTTCATGTTCTCATACCGGAGTAACTGCATGACGCCGCGAGATATCCTTGCCAGCCACAGCGCGGAAGATCTGTTTTCCCGATTACCCGCCAACCGGGTGGGCGAAGCCGAGCGGCGCTACATGGCCGAGGTCCTCGATGCAGGTTTCAGCAACAAGGGCGAATCCGCGGGCGCGTTGCGGCGACTTGAGGAGGCCTTCGCGCGCCGGTTTGGGGTGCCGTATGCCATCACCCACAATTCGGGCACCGGCACGATGCAGTCCTGCCTGCTGGGGGCGGGCGTCGGGCCGGGAGACGAGGTCATTGTGCCCACCAGCACCATGGCCTCGACGGCGTTTGTGGTGGTGCAATGCGGCGCCGTGGTGGTGTTCGCTGACAGCGACCCCGACCGGTTCACTATTGACCCCGAAGACGTCAAGCGCAAGATCACTGAGCACACCAAGGCCATTATTCCCGTCAGCGTGTTTGGGCTGGCCCCCGACTACGAGCCGCTGCTCGAGCTTGCCCGGGAGCACGATCTGACCGTCATCGAGGACAATGCCGAATGTTTCCTCGGCGAATACAAAGGGCGGCTCGTTGGCACGATAGGCCACGCCGCCAGCTTCAGTTTTCAGGCCTCGAAGCACATGACCAGCGGCGGCGACGGCGGCATCGTCATTACCAGCGATGAAGATTATGCGCGGCGCATTCGCAAGGCCGCGGTGGTGGGATACGCGGCTGTGGGCGCGAAACCCGGCTCGACTATGGTGCCGCGCGACGTCCGCCAGGACTGGAGCTATTGCCGGCACGACGCGATGGGCTACAACTTCCGCATGTCCGCCCCGCAGGCAGCTCTTGCTCTCGGCCAGCTCGAACGATTGGACTACCTCGTGGCCGCCCGCATGTATATCGCCGCGCAATACGAGGCGGTCATCCATGAGGAAAAATGCGAATGGCTTATTCCACCGTATGCGCCCGAGGATTGCGTCCACTCCTATTGGTGCTACGCCTGCAAACTCGACGAGGAACGGGTGGGTGTAGACTGGCGAACGTTCCGCAAGACCTATATCGAAAAGGGCGGGGACGGCCTGTACGGACTTTGGACCCCCGTTCATCTCGAACCCGTGTTTCGGAGCCTCAGTTTCTATGGAGCGCCCGAACGCGCGCCGAATTTCGACCCCCGGTACAAAGGCAGCGTCAAAGCCTACCGCGAAGGGGATTGTCCCAACGTCGAGGACTACCGCAAACGCCTGTGCCTCTTCAAGACAGGCATGCAGACCCTCGACAAGGTCCACCGGGAATTGGACGCCCTTCGCGCCACGATCCGCCATTACGCGTAAGGAGCAGCAGACTTCAGCCTTCCTCGTTGCGTCCGGCGAAGAGTTCGAGGCGCGTTCGCAGGGATTCTCCAGGCGCCAGCCGGGCGCATTGACCGCGGGCCCGGGCTTCATTGACCGACAGCGGCATGGCGCTGCAGGGCTCGATGACCATGGTGTAGTGGCCGTAGAAACCACCGTAGGAAGCGAAAAAGCACGCGTACGGGAACACCGCCATGTCAAAGGTGTACCGAAACGTCAGGTTTGACGAAGGACGGTGCCAGGCCAGTTCGCCGCGTTCGAGGTCGTACAGGAAGAAGAAGTCGGTCGCGCCAATGTTTCCCGGGACCGTATCGACGCGCGTGCCGTCGACCATCGGCCACAAAAACGGCGCGGCGTCACTGTACCGGCTCCAGGCCGAATCCGCCACACAGGCGCTACGCGCCGGACATTGAATGACGTCGCCTTCGGCAATACGCAGCGCCGCGTGAGGTTTCCAGAGAAAATGGCGCTCGGCATCTGCCGTGTTGGTGATGACATAGTCGAAAAACACGCGTGGACTCGCCGCGTCCAATGACATATGCCGGCCGTACTGAAGGCCGCTGAGAGGCAACAGGCCGCTACAGTGGAGGCCGTCGCCGGATGCGGTTGCCGACAGGGAAAGGGTCCACAGTTCCCCATGGTCGGGATAGGGCACGCCGTCGACGCGTTCCGGGACGTCGCCCGGCAGGATCTCATCGATCCCCCCGTAGAAATTCGGGTCATAGGCGCTGCCCGGCGGGCAGGGGGTCAGCCACAATGACGTGTTGCGCCAGAGGAACTCGTGGCCGGTAGGTTTGTGGCGCAGACTGGTAATCTTGCCGCCCACCCGGGGGGCTACAGACACCACAAGGTGGTCTGACTCCAAAATGACGAGCTGGGTGTCGTCCACGAGGCCGTTTTGCATTTTTGCCGGTTTCATGCCTTACATGGGCTTACGGTACGTATCGGGCCCTTACCTCAACAACGCCGGTCTTTCCGGAAAGGTCGACATCGCCGGTGTCTGCTCGGAACGCCGGGTGCAGAACCCCGTCCACCAGCACATCCGCGATGGGTTTGCGTTCCGGATGGCGAAAGCGGAGTACGATGCGCTCAGGCGGTTCGTCAAGGTCCAGGTATGCGGTTGCGTGCAGGGCGTTCTTTCCCGCGACCGGCACATACCGGACACCGGCCTTTCCGAAATAGGTTACAACGTCGCGCGCCTCGAACGGTTCCGGCTGGGCAAACCATGCCCGCGGGATCGCCCGGCCCAGGTGCAGAAGCTCGTCATTGGCGTATACAAACATGTAGCGGAGCCACATCATGGCGTTCGCCTGGTCGCTGGTCTTGAAATTCGCGGCATTCGAGAATCCCAGGAACGGGATGGGATGCTCGACCATGGCGTTCAGCTCTTCGCGATAGCATGCTGCCCAGGCGTTGTAAAACATCCAGATGTACACTTCCGGCTCGTCGCGTTCCAGGTACGGGAGCAGGCCTGCCAGGAGATTCGGCTGAATCGAGAAGCCCGCCCGGTCAAACCACGTTTTCTCGAAATGGGGGATGAGATAACCATACGGCGGCGCCGGGTACCGGTTGTCCTGGTAATCCTCGAGAATCCAGTCCGCCTCGGCGCCCGTGTCTGAATAGAGCCCGGACAGGAGCAGGTAGACTGCTCCTTCGAGGGTTTCGCGTATCCACCCGAGGTCGCGGCCGCGGCGGTATAACCGGCTGGGGTAATGGGGCACCCAGCGGCCGTCGCGCAAGCGCACGAGCGGGGCATACTGGCGCATGGTCTCGAATCCCTCGATGAGGTCGTTCCTGTAGCCATTCGCTTCGCTGCGCACCCTGTACGCTTCGGGGTGCTCGATGCGTTCGAGGGCGCGCGCGGTCCATTCAACACCGCGCCAGGTGAGGGCGTTCGTCGAGAGCCAATAGTGGAAATCCTCGACGTCCTCGAGACTGCCCGCGGGCAAGAATCCGTATTCCCATCCGCGAGAACGGGGGAGGGGTTTCATTGTGTTCTTGCGCTGGCGGAATACCCAGTCCGCCCCGGAGATCGCGGCGTCCGCCACGCTTTGGTACCACTTGGCGTCGCGCGTCAGGAAGAAGTGCTCGGCCAGGCACCACAAGACCCAGCCGTGATGCTGGTTATACGCTCCCGATTCGAACCCGCCCGCACCATAGAACATGCCCTCATAGTCGGTGAAATTGCCGGGCTGTGTGGCCGTTCCCTGGTATGCAACCCAGAGCATCAGGCGTTTGCGCGCCTCCTCGTGGAGACCGCGCTGGTCCAGGTCGTGGACGATCATGCACGACTCGTTGGTGAAATTGCCGTAGGTGGCGGTCCCTACCGATGTATTGACCAGACCGCTGCCGTCGGGCATCTCAAAATCCGTGATGTACACGTGGCAGGGATGGGACCGGTGCAGCGATTCGAGCTGCGGTTCGGGGGTGCGCACTGTGGCGCCCCGGTCTGCCTTGCGGGTCCAGTATGCCCGCGCATCGTTGCAGCACGATTCGAAATCAAGCGCCTCCAGCGATGCCAGTTCTTCCTCGGTGTCCAATGCCACGTAAGGAATCTTAATGACCGTGTCGCACGACGCTCCCGGGGCCAATTCCTGCGACAGTTCGATCGCCCCGTCGCGTCCCGCCGCCAGCATCGAGGTCTCCACAAGGCACCGCAACGCGGGGGCTCCTTCCCATTCGCTGAAGATCCGGTTCCCGCTCAGGCTCAACGGCGCCATCGGGCTTTTCGGCACAAGATCGTCGCCGGCATCCGCAGGAGTGCAGCGGTACCGGTTCTCCGTTCTACTCGAATTGTCTGAATAGCGTATGGGAAGCGCCGCCGTGACCGCGGCGGCGCCGCGGTTCTCAAAGCGGAACCGCACCAATGCCACCATAGGGTCATCGCTTGCCCATGTTTCCGCCAGGACCGAGTATTCCAGCGGCACCGCCAGACTCTTCTGCAACACGGTCAGGCCGCCCCTGCGACGCGCGATGCTGTAGGCCAGCACGGGGCCGGGGTCCGCATACCGCGCGGTGTACATCCACGTCTCGAGGCCGAAAAAGAACCGTGCGCTTCCGTTCTGCTTTGTCCGCGGCGTATCACCTGCCGGTACGCGGGGTATGGCCAGCGAACACAGCACCACGTCGCCGTTGGGCTCGATACGGAAGTTCTGGCGCGCGTGTGTGCAGCCGATGGCATAGTTGCCGCTGTGGGGCCGCGGCTGGCCGTTCACCGCGCCCGCGAGAGACTGCTCAGGATGGGCCTTTACGCGCGCCGTAAGCGTCTGTTCGCCGCAATAGAGCGCTTTGTATTGCTCGAGGGAGATGCCACCCCAATCTTCTTCGTCAGACGCCGTGATGAGGACACCCAGGTGTTCGCACCATACCGGGTCTTGGGCCACATCGCGCAGGGAAATCGTAAACCGGTCGTTTTCGAGGATGAATGTGAGTTGGGGAGCCAGCAGCTCAAAACCAGGCGAATCCGGATACCGGAGCGCCACGGTGAAGGTGCGTTCGGCGTTGCCCGCCGTCTCGAGGCACTCGTTCATTTGCAGCAGGCCCGGCCCGGTCCGCACCGCTCCGAGAATGGCGTAATGGGCCTCCATCCGTACCGTGCGTGAAGGGGTGGGCCGTCCGGCATCCAGTTGCACGTGAAGCCGCAGGGGCGACACGTCAGCGCCAGTGAACACGGAAACCCGCTCGATGATGCTGTCTTCGGGCACCTCGATGCGCAGTCCCAGGGTCCGGCGGTAGCATGCCGAGCCAAGAGCGCACTGAGGAAACTCCGATTTCAACGGTTCGAAGCGAACTCTCAGCCGGCGGCGGCCGTCGTGGTCAATCGCCACTGCCGCAGATTGCCATGTGCCGTTGAACCAGTCGTCCTGGGGAATCCAGCCCGCCATGGCGGGCTCGGAATCGTCATACACCACATCCGGCCAGGTCTTGCGCCAATAGGAGAGGGCGAAAACCTGGGGACTGCGCCTGGCAAACTGAATTTCGACGGATGCAATGTTCTGGGGCTCTTCAAACCAGAACTCATTGGGTGGGGAATTGGGCAGCGCAAACGCCGCAATGTCTATTTCATTGGCATACATCCACCGTAACTCCCGTCTTCTTATCTCAACTCTTCCCCGATTCAAATCCAGCCAGGATGGCGTTCAGCGCCCGCTGACGTTTCTCATCCAAGGGCGCCGATGGCGGACGATGGGCATAGTGGCGCGCCTTTTCACGGGCAAGCTGATAAGTGTCTTTCGAACCCGCCGCGTCCCACACGGCCTTCGGCCCGCGCACGGATACGCGAGGCGCGACGTATTCGTCACTCTGAAGGCGTTCGAGGGTGTGCAGGGCCGTCAGATAGCTCGGACCGTGCGGGCCAATGTCTTTGATCACTTCCGCGGCTATGGTGCCGTCGTTGACCTCGATTCCCCGGACAATTCTCTGGCAGATGGCGGCCATCTCCTCGTCCATAATCAACTGCTCGTGGCTGCACGTCATGCCCGTCGCGAACATGCCGCAGTTCACGATGAGGTCGTTGCCCGCACCCGCCGCGCAAAACAGGCTTAGCGCCTTCTCCCAGGCATTTTGTTCGTCGTGGGCGTGATTGTCCGAGTTGGGCGCCGTGGTGTGGGTGGGAATCCCGTAGAACGCTCCCAGTTGCGCCCCGGCGATGCGGCAAATGGTCGTTTCACAGGAGCCTACCAGGGCATACCCCTTCCGCATGTCCGTGGTGGTCCACGAATTCGCATATAGCACCGGCGCGCCGGGTTTGAGAAGCTGGGTCATGACCACCCCCGACAGGCACTCGGCGTTGTTCATGGTGAGGAGACCTGCCAGGGTATAGGGGGCCGAGACTCCCGCGTTGGGTTCCGGCAGGATCGCCAGGGGCACGTCCGCCTCGACGGTCTGAATCAAGGCCTCGAGGACGTTTTCCTCCCAGAAGAGCGGGCTGGTGGGGGAGAGCTGGCTGATGCCGTAGGCCTTTCGCCGCAGGTCGCCCCGGAATGCAGTTCGCAAGAGTTCGATGACGCCGCCGTTAATGCTGGCGCGGTCCGTCGAGAAGAAGATGGGCTTCTTACTGTTCTCGATGCAGGCCTTCACGCCGTAGAACAGCGTGTGCTCCGGGTGCGCAATGTCCTGGGGCATCACCGGAATGCCGATCATGTCGATGGCCGCAAGGTCCTCGCAGAGCCGGGCAAACTGCTCGACATCCGCGACGGTCGAGGGCCGCGTGGCGCCGGTGTCCGAATCGGCCCAGAACACCGCGTTGTGCCCGGCGGCGATTCTCGGGGGGCCTTCGCCAAGCACGAAGGCGGGACTGCCTTCACGGTCAAACACCTCGATGCGGCCAGGCACGCGCGCTACGGCGTCCTCGACAAGCGCCCGCGGAAATCGCGCTACGCGCCGGCCCCGGTCGATCTCGACGCCGTGCCTGGCGAGCTCCTCGAGCATCGCCAGGCTGTTAATCTCGATGCCGCAGGTTTCGAGAATGTCGAGCGATGCCTCATGGATCGCCCGAACCTCGTCGTGCGACAGCACCTGCAAGCATCCCAGCCGCATCCTGCTCTCCCCTGCCGGTATTGCGCAACCAACCCCGGTTTACTGCTTCTTCGCGAGCCACTCCTCCTGAATACTGCGGCAATTGACGACCTTTTCAGCCAGGTCCGTCGGCACGTAGAAGTAGTGGTTAGACGCTTCGTAGCCGAACCGGGAATCCTGCGACTGCAGCGCGTGCATGCGCTGGGCGAGCGCGATCTCGTTTTCCAGCAACGCCCTGAGCGCGTCCACATGCTGCTGCGCCGTGTCGGCCGCGGGGTCTGCGTTGAGCGCGTCGCGGTGCATGACAAAGCGGGCCTGATTGGCGACGCTCTGGAAGTGAACCGCGCACACTTCAGCGATGCGCATTTCCTCTTCCGTGGCGGTCCGATGTTCGAGGGACACCTGGGCGCTCTGAAGGGCTTCCCGAACGGCGCCGATCGCTTCCTGGAAGCCCTGGGCCATCTTCTCGAACTGCCGCGTAAACACGTCAGGCGGAAAAACGGCGCGCCAGCCCTGCAGGTCGTCGTAGGGGATGCCCACCATGGTTGATGCATAGCCGGTGGGTTGAGCGAACAGCAGATTGGCCGGGCCCATCTGCACCGGTGCGCGGTACACCAGGCTGCTGTGGTACGGGTATTCGCTGAACGCGGCGCTGAACGCTTTCCACGCCTCGACCAGGGCCGGAGCCAGGGTCTCGCCCACGCGATTGCGGGCCACCTTCAACAGCGCATCGTCCACGCTCAGTGCTCGATCCGCGCCCAACTCCGCGACAACCTCGAGATTGGGCGAGGGACACCCCCCGAGAGTCCAGCTCAGCATCAAACCATCTACACCCGTTTCACGCAGATTCGCCGCATGCTGGGCGACGTTTGCCACTGCCGGGATATAGGGCACAGGTGACAGTTCCCACGTGTTGTTCGTCTGGACCTTGGCCATGGTTTTCAGACCGTGCTCGCGTGCAAACCCCCAGTGACGGGTTGCCCGGGGGCCGGGCCCGACCGTCGAGATCGAGTATTCTCCGACAACGGTGTCGACGCCGCCGCGGGTCACGGGGATGCTCCATTCGCTTACGCTTTGGAGGGCGACCTCTTTGGGAAGCCGCTGCACGATGCCCTCGACCCAGTGATCCTGCCAGCCCCAGTCCCACGCGATGAGCCGAATATTGGCGCCACTGCGCTGGATGCCTTCGTAAATGGTCTGGTGCAATTCCGCGATAACTTCGGCGGGTTCGCGCGTGCCGCAGCGGGGGCAATTCTGGCCCTGGTGATGAGACCAGCAGTTGGTGAGGTTTTCGGACCCCGAGATGGTGAAGAACCCGGCGAGTTCGGGCACTTCACGAGAGATTCGTTCTACGGCGCCCCGGATGTAATCGCGCACTTCCCCGGAACTCGTGCACATGGCGGCCCAATCACCCTCGACCACGCCTTTCAGGCCGGGGCGTTCTTCGTAGAAGGCCAGGGGCATTGCCCGGGGTTCATTGAGGTAGAGATAGATACCGATGCCTTGTTCTTTGGCGCGCGCGGCGAGGGCCTTCAGATTCTCGAGGCGTTTCTCGTAATGGGCGCTGAGCGATTCGTCCCACGGGAACGGGGTCAATTTGTACAAAACCGCCTGCATCCAGACCCCGTTCACCCCCGAATCGGCCAGTCGTGCCAGATAACCGTTCGGGAAGGACCCTTTTTCCGGGTCGTCCTCGAGCAGGGGGTCGCCATACAGCGCGAAATAGGACGGGCCGAAACGCGGGTCAAACTGGCTTTTCCGGGGTTCGTCTCGGCGGGTCTCCGGCATTTCGGACAGCCGTTCGATAAACGCGAACAATGCATCTTCCGGGATGCCGGCGCCTTCCGGGAACGCTTCCTTTACCCACCCGGCGATGCGCGCTTCCGCTTCCCGAATCCCGGGTGTGCGTTCCTCGTACGCCACCGGCTGGCATTTCGGCTTCAGGCTGCCCAGTTTGATGTAGAGGAAATCGTCCTCCCGCAGTGTATAGGCCATCTCCTCGGCATCCCATCCCAGCAGTTCGAGCAACTGCTCGTATGGCATCAAGTGCCAGTTTCGGCGAATGACCGTGATATAGGAGCGCCGCTGCTGTTCGGGTGTGATCGCCGGCGGCCCCTCGAGCCCCATGGCATGGCCCATGGCCACCAGTTCGCCCGGTTCTGCGCCAGCTACAGTCGCGAGCGTCTCCATCGGCACGAGTGTCCAGTTGCGCCACACGCAGGCATGCAGCCGTGTTGGGAAATGGTCAAACGTGACCGGTTCGGGAGCGCCTCCCGCGGGAAGCTCGATAGCGTGCAGCAGCGCTGCGCTCAAAATGGCCCATGTCATGATGTACATCCTCCTGCGTCTTACACGGTTAGTGGTCCTGATGGCAGTGTGGCCGCATCTGCCCGGCGTCACCGGGTGTCGCTCAGCTCGCGAACCAGCCGGTACACCGTATCATACGCGAACGTCAATTCCGCAATGGAACAATGATCCTGAACGAAGTGCGAGGTGCAAAACAAGAGGCCTCCGTCCGCAAACATCCGCAACACGCGTTCGATCTCGGCCTCCACCCGCTCGAGGTCGCCAAATCCGAGGGTTGTCTGGACGTCGAGCCCGCCCATGAGGGCGAATTTGTGCCCGTACCGCGCCTTCTGTGTCGCAAGGCACATCCCGGCCGATTCTTGCCAGGGATGCACCACATCGTAACCCAATTCGGCAATGCCGTCCAGAACGGCATTTACGTTGCCGTCGCTGTGAAGGCCGGCAAAGCCGCCGTGCTGTTTGACGGCGTTCGCAAGCACCCGATGGAATGGATAAATCATCTCCCACCACACGGCTTCGCTGAAGAGCAGGCTGTTCTGCCCGCCCCAGTCGTCTGCAACAAAGATCATGTCCATGCCCAGGTCCAGGCAATTCCTCGCGAATGCACAACTCCAATCTGTCTGGCGGCGGTATAGCTCGCGGAGTTCTTCCGGGTACTCGAGAAGGCAGCGCAGGTGCTCCTCGAGCGTCAGCACGCTGTTGATCACTTCAAAACTGCCCGGCGTCTGCATGTACACGAACCGGCCACGCTCCTCCTTGTGATGGCGCACCTCGTCGATAATTTCCCGGTAGTCATCCATCCGGTTCGGGTCGTTCGTGGGCAGGTCGAGTGCGGCAGGCGGTGTGATTCTGCCGCCGCCCGTTTCGCGCATGGCGGTCACCGCTTCGTCGGGAAAGGTCGACGGGCCGCCAAATATATGGGCCAAATCGAACTCGTAATGGTCTTCAAATGCGGCTACAGACCCAAAGATTTGCTCGATCTGCGGGGTCATATTGAATTTGACCCAGCCGTAGATGGGTGTCCTGTCCGGCTTCTTGTGCCGCAGGACCTGTATGACCCGCTCGCGCGAAAGCATCCGGTGCCGCTCCTGTGTCGGAAGAGTTTGTCATCTGGCCACTTACGATGGCTTGTCAGGCCCGCCAATCCTACTTCGTCAGAGGCGGGAGCTACAAATCACCGTTCAAAGCCAGGAACTTCCGTTCTGGAGATGACACGCGGGAATAAAGGCCGTGTGCGAAAAGTACATAGAAATATCTGCCCAGACTCGCGGAAAAGAGAAGGAGGAGTCCCGATGAAGCGACAGAGCGGCTTCACGCTTATCGAGTTGCTCGTGGTAATCGCAATCATAGGCATCCTGGCGGCGCTACTGCTGCCTGCGCTGGCACGGGCCCGGGAAGCAGCCCGGCGGGCCAGTTGCGCCAACAATCTTAAGCAATGGGGACTTGTGTTCAAGATGTACGCCAATGAATCAAAAGGCGAGAAGTTCCCCCACATGGAAGCGGAGTACGTGCCGCTTTACGACTGCGATACCCTTACCAATGTTGGCGGAAGCCACCTGATCATCGGTCCGGCCCCGAACATTACCAGTATCCATCCCGAATACCTGACCGATCCGTCTCTGTTATTGTGTCCCTCAAATTCGCACACCGATATTGACCGGATGAAGAACCCTCAGGGCGAATGGGAAGTGCTGTACGCCTGTGATGACGGCGCCGGCGATGTCGATGCGCTTCGCGGCATTCGCCTTGCGCATAGCAGCTACATGTATTTCGGATGGGTTTTCGACCGCATTTCCGACTCCGACGAGCAATTGCCACTGATCATTATCGGCGGACCGCCCACCGAGACGGGTCCGGCACAGCTCCTGTCGGGACTTGGGGTGCCTTTGTCCATCGTGGGTTCCGGTGGCGACGTGTCCGCGGCCGATGAAGATGTTGACGTTTCAGGGCTTGCCCCCGGCACGGGTAATGCCGGTTCGGACACCGTCTATCGCCTGCGCGAGGGCATCGAGCGTTTCCTGATCACCGACATTAACAACCCGGCATCCAGCGCAACGGCCCAGAGCCGGGTATGGGTCATGAGTGATTTTGTAGTGTCGCGCGCCGACTACTTCAATCACGTGCCCGGCGGCGCGAACATCCTCTACATGGATGGCCACGTCGAGTTCGTACGGTATCCCGGCGTGCCACCCGCGAATCGCAGCGTTGCCCTTACTCTGACGGCAATTACGGACTCGTATATGAGCTGGACCTGAACCCGGTTTACAAATTCGCGGTCCAGCCCCCGTCCACATACAGAATTTGACCGTTTACGTAGGACGACGCGTCCGAACACAGAAATACCGCCGCCCCGACAAGCTCGTCCGGCTCGCCCCATCGCCCGGCGGGCGTACGCAGTCGCACCCAGGCATCGAACTCGGGATCTTCCTGGAGCGGCCGCGTCATGTCCGTGGCGAAGTATCCCGGCGCGAGCGCGTTGCACTGAAGCCCATACCGCCCCCATTCGACGGCCATGGCGCGCGTAAGGCCCGCCAGCCCGCTCTTGGCGGCGGTGTACGGGCCAATTGACGGGCGGCTGCCAAAGCTGGTGAGGGATGCGATGTTCACGATTTTGCCTTGTTTGCGGGCGAGCATGCCTCTCGCCACGGTTTTCGCCACGCGCCATGCTGCGGTGAGGTTTACCTCGAGCACGCTGTGCCAGTCCTCCTCAGATAGGTCCTCGAGGGCTCCGCGCCGCTGGATACCGGCATTGTTGACCAGACCATCCAGAGGGCCGGCCTCGGCTTCGATCGCATCCACGGCCTGCGCGACGGCCCGGGCGTCCGTGATGTCAAAGGCATAGGTTTCGCAGGCGGCGCCCGACGCAATGAACTCCTGTTTACGCTGTTCGAGCAGCCCGGCGTTGGTTGCATTCAGGATAACGCGCGCCCCGGCGGCGGCAAGCCCGCGAGCAATCGTGAGGCCAAGACCCCTGCTGGCGCCGGTCACAAGGATGGTTCGTCCCTGCAGGCTGAAGAGTTCCGGGTTCACATCCCCCCCTTTTATCGAGCGAGCGCGGCGGCGCGTGACGTCCCGTCAGTTCGTCAGATGCCTTCCGCGGTCGAGAGGCCTGGCGTCTCAATTCCCATACGCTGATAGTAGGCATGCGTCTCGTACTGGGTGCGCCGGCCTTCGGTGCCGTTGTTCACATATTGGTTGGACTGAATCTCGTCGAGTATGCGCGCCTTGAACGAGTCGTTAATCTGGAGCTCGCAGATATCGAGCAGTTCGCGCTTCAGGCGCTGGTCGTATATGGGAAAGGCGACCTCGACACGCCAATCGATGTTACGCTCCATCAAGTCCGCCGAACTCATGTAGACAACCTGCTCTTCGCCCCGGCCGAAAATGTAGATACGCTGGTGTTCGAGGTAGCGGTCCAGGATCGAGATTGCGCGGATGTTCGGGTGCGGCAGCATGGCATAGGTCGTCCGCACGACGAAATCCATCCTGACGCCGGCATCCGCCGCTTCCCGCAGTTTTTCGATGGTTTTGTCGTCGGTCAAGTGATTCACCTTGAGAAAGACGTACCCGTGCTCCCCCTTCTTCTTCTCGCGGTTGATGAGCTTCAATATGACTTTGCGGGTATTGAAGGGCGAGACCAGGAGATGTTTGAACTTCGGGGCGGTAATGGCACGCATCTTGGATGCGTTGTCGAGATAATCGAAGACCCTGTCCGCTTCGTCGGCCAGATTCTTATCGGAAGTCAGCAGGGTCGTGTCCACATAGAGCTTGCCGGTGGCCTCGTTGAAATTGCCCGTCGAGAAACCGGCGAGACAGCCGTTCTTGCGTTTAATCAGCAGCAGTTTGCAGTGCACCTTCATGGGGGGCACGCCGTAGACCACGGTTGCACCCGCCTCGGACAGCCCTTCCGAGATCTGGATGTTGTTTTTCTCGTCGAAGCGCGCCTGCAGTTCAATGGACACGAATACCTTCTTGCCATTGCGTGCAGCGTTGATGAGGGCGTTCACCACCTGAGACCTTCGCGCCACGCGATACAACGTCATTTTGATTTCTTCGACTTCCGGATCGATGGCGGCTTCGCGCAGCAAGCGGATGAGGTTGTCGAAAGACTGGTAGGGGTACGTCAGCAGGATGTCCTGTTCCTGAATGAGGTTCATCATGGGGCGCCGGCCTCGGTCCAATACCGGGTGTGGCGCGGGCTCCATCCCGGCGAAGGACACATCCGTGCGGCGGTTCGGAAACTGCATCAGGTCTTTCATGTTGTGATAGCGGGCGCCAGCGATGAGGGTGTCGTACTTGGTAATCTTGAGCCTGTCGCGCAGCAGTTGCAGCAGCCCCATCGGCATCGTGGCGTCATGCACGAGGCGGGTTGGGCGCCCGCCCTTTCGTTGCTTCAGCACTCGCTCCATTTTGCGCACGTGGCCTTCGGAGAAATCGTTGTCGATATCCAGCTGGGCGTCCCGCGAGATCTTGAATTCGTAGGCGCCGATGCGGTCGTAGTTGAAAATGTAAAAGATATCATTCAGCGAGTGACGAATCAGGTCGTCGACGTACATGATCGCGCCGTTGGGCAGCTCCACAAAGCGGGGCAGCTCCGATGGAATCTCGAGAATCGCGTACCGGATGGGCTCCCCCCACATTTTGACGCCAAAATACAGAGCGCCATCCGTCAATTGCGGGAACGGCTGAGACTTGCGCAGAATGATGGGTACGAGGCTGGGCAGCACGTTTTCCCGGAAGTAGTCGTCGAGCCACGGTCTCAGTTCTTGCGCGCAATGCTCGATGTCCTGCTCGTTGAGGATCTTGATGCCCTCGACCGCGAGTGTCGATGTGATGTCCGCATACGCCGCGCGGAACCGCTCGTCCAACTCACGCGATTTGTGCGCAAGCACCTCGAGTACCGCCTGCATCCCGCTGTGGCCCAGTTCGATGCGCCGCTGCACGCTCGCCACGCGAACCTTGAAGAATTCGTCCATATTCGACGAGAAAATCCCCAGGAACTTGAGGCGCTCCATGGGAGGATTCCGTCTGTCTTCCGCCTCCTGAAGCACCCGCTCATTGAAGGACAGGGTCGAGACTTCGCGAATTTGATGGACGTTGCGCATGTCGTTCACTATATGGATGTACTGTCTTGCGTATTCTGATGCACCGCCGGATGACCTGTCCGCCCGCGGGCTGGTATGATAATGACAGGAAACGCAGCCACAATCCGCTCAGCGGAGGACTTCATGAAACACCATTTCGCCGCAGGATGCAAGTCTCTGATGTTGTGCACGTTGTGCGCCTTCCTGAGCGTTGCCGCCAAAGACGGACAGGACACTTCCGCGCAGGTTCCGACTCAGAGGCCACAATCCGGTGAAGGCCAGGCTTCCGGGCCGCTTGTCTGCGACGCGCCAGAATACGATTTCGGGGAACAGGACCAGACCGTCAAGCTGAAACACACATTCCCTGTGCGAAATGCCGCGGACGGACCGGTCACAATCGACCGCGTCCTGACGACTTGCGGGTGTACGGCCGCCACGCTCGACAAGAAGACGCTGGCGCCGGGAGAAACCGTGCCATTGGAAGTAGAAATCTCGCTTGCGGGCAACAGAGGCCAATTCCAGAAGCATATCTACGTGCTCTCGGGCGGCGGCACTCAGACGAAGACCCGTCTCACCATCAAGGGGACGGTGGTCGAGCGTGTTCGCGTCACGCCGCGAACGGTAAACCTGGGTTACTCGGCCGCGGACACCCCCACCGAGAGCACGGCGACCCTCGAGGCGGCTGACGCGTCCGCAAGGTTCACCGTGCGGGACATCGGCACCGACAGTGCGTACCTCGAGTTGAACCTGGAGACCTCGGCGGACGGCATGACGCACACGCTTCATGTGCGGACCAAGCCGCCGTTGCCGCTGGGTTCCCACCCTGCGACTGTTCGGGTGTTCACCGACCGCGAGGAGTTTCCGAGGCTTGACATACCGGTGGCGCTGCGGGTCGTCGACAAGCTCGAGATGGTCCCGAATGAGGTTGTTTTGTACGACAGGGGCACCGGTACCGAAGACAGCGCGATCCGGTTTCTGAACGTCATGCCCGGAAGTGCGAGGGAGTTCACCGTGACGGGCGTCGAGGTGCCTGTCGAGGGGATTACGGCGGAGATCATCCCGCGGCCAGACAGCCGGTATCTCGTCAAACTCCACAACGTTCCGGTTGACAAATCCCTCGATGGCAAGGAAATCGTGCTCCTGACGGACATCCCGGGCAGGGAACGCGTGGCGGTTCCGATTCGCGTGAAGCCATATCCCCACCCTCAGTCGAGGGTATCCACGCCGGTTTCCGGAGAAGGCCGGTAGCGCGGTGGCCGGCTCTACTGCTCGCCGCCAAACACCCGCCGCACCGCCTCCAGGTACCTGAAGCCGTTCCGGGTGTCCGGTTCGAGGTAGCTGCCCTCGGTCCATTCGTTCCAGCAGTTGATGGTGATGATGCGCTGGCCTTGGGGCAACGTATCCGCAAGGGTCTTTACGGCGCGAAGGCCGCCCTCGAACGCCTCCGGGCTGTTTTCGGAAATCGTGCCCATGAACGGATAGCCTGTGTTTTTGAATTCGTCATCAGGATGGCAGCGCGGCGAGGCGTCCCATCCCATAGTCACGTTGGGAAAATAAGGAACCGCGTACCGCGGAGCGGTCTCTTTCCAGTGCTCGACGTACTTGTCGCGCACGTAGGCGTACGGCGTCTGTGGAAATTGCGGCAGCGCGACATGATGGATCCAGACGTATGAAGTGACGCTGTCGAAGCCCAGAAGGGAAATCAATTCCTCCGGCTTCGAGACCGCCGTCTCGCCGGGCAGGATGCGCACACCAAACGTGACGGCGTTCAAATACAGGCCGGGAAACCCGGCGGCCTTGGTTTTTGCCCGAAACCTCTCGAGGGCGTCGCGGGTGGCATCGAGGCTGCCGAAACTCTGGATGAGGGTGTGCAGCTCGTATACCGAGAAGTACGGGCAGCCGTCGATGAGCCAGTGACTCGGGTGTTTGAAATAGGTTTCGATGATGTAGTCGGTCATCGTCTCGAATGTTTCGGGCGTAACCGTACCGGGGTAGAGCAGCTCGCTTCGTTGTTCGAGGCGGGCGGGGTGGATATCAATCCAATTGTGGTTCGCCCACATCAGGGCGAACTTCAGGCGGTCCCGGTTGGGCGCTTTCATGAATCCGTTCTCGATACCACGCTCGAGGAACGGGCCGTCGTCGAACCAGTACCAGTCGAAAAGGAACATATCAATGCCGTGGTCGGCCGCCGCGCCGATCTTCCGGGCCATGTCCTCGGGATTCGACTCATCGGTGTATCCCCAGAGCGGGATATTGGGCTGAAGGTGGCCATCGAAACGCGGTTTGGCCTGTTTGACCAGTTCCCACTCGGTCCAGCCCTCGCCGTAGCGTTTCGCGTTTCGCGGGTCAGGGTGGTAATTCGGGAAATAATACGCCGCGATCGTGTATGAATCGGTCATGGATGGTTCCGCCTGGGCTGTCTGGGGCGTCTCGGCCGCACCGGCCGCGCAGAGAATGCCCGCAACCATATATGCGCTCAACATCACCGGTCTCCTCTCCGTGTTCCAGGGCAATGGTAGCCGTTGGGTCCTGTCCAAGCAAGAAGAATGGGTCTCAAACCGGACCCGCCCTGTTCAATTCGCGAGGGGGAAAAAGCTTCAGCGGACGAACCACGAATTCGCCCGATACCAGGCGATGGTTCGGCGCAAGGCGTCGGAGAGCGGTATTTGGACGGTGAGGCCCAGGGTTTCGGCGCGCGAGGCGTCGGGCCACGCCTCGAGAGGGTCGTTCGGCCGTTTGGGGAGGGCGCCAACCGCGAGCAGTTCGGCGGCATCGAGGGTATCGGCGAGCATTCGCGCGACCTCGAGAATCGCCGCGGGCGGGTACGCGGGCGCGTTGAGCAGTGGGGGAAACGACGGGTCACTCGCCACCCGCATGGCAGCCTCGACGATCAGTCTCGCGGCGTCCTCCACATACAGAAACGCACGGCGCTGCTCGCCCGTGGTCATGGGAATGGCCCCCCTTTTCAAGGCTCTCGTGATCAGCTCCGGCACGAAGAGGACCGGGGGTTGTCCGGGGCCGAAAACGATGGGCAGGCGCAAGACGCATGCCCGAAGCTCGCCGCGATGCACGGCGCTGAGGACGGCCTCTGTCGCCGCCAGTTTGCCCGCGCCGTACGCGTTCCCCGGTTCGCAGACTCGGTCCTCGGTCCAGGGCATGGGCGCCGTTCCGTATTCCATCTGCGAGCCGGGCATGACGAGGATGGGCCGGTCGCTCTCGGGAAGGCCGATGAGGGTGGCAACCAGCGAACCCGTGAGAGCGGCGTTGCCATCGAAGACCCGCGTCCAATCTGACGAATCGCCGCTCCGCTCGATGGACCCGGCGCAGTGGATGACCACATCGGGCTTGACCGTCTGTACAAGTTGTCCCGCCGCCTGCGGGTCCCGGAGGTCGACGGCGAAGACTTCGGCCGCAGGACTCCCGAGCGATTCACGTACGCGCTCGGCCCGGTCGGATTGGGCGACGACATCCGCGCCCACGACCCGGGCGCCCATCCGGTGGGCTGCCAGGGAGGCGTGAATGCCAATGAAGCCCTGGCACCCTGTGACGAGGGCCGTGCGCTCGCTCATGGGGAAAAGTGACTCGTGCAACATGCGGTGCCCTGTCTACCGGGAATCGGCCCAGGGTAAACCCTTGGCCAACGCATCCTGTGCGTATCCGGTAATCTGGTCGCGCGTCGTGTCGCGCATCTTTGCCGTGTCGAACCCGGATTCGTGGGCCCGCTTGTACCAATAGACCGTTTGCTGGATGGTCGTCTGGAAGTCCCAGACCGGCTGCCATCCGAGAAAGTGCCAGGCCTTGTCGATGGCGAGCTTGAGAAACCGTGCCTCGTGGACCGCCTCCGAATCCGGTGTGTGGGTCCATGCGCCGGTACCCCAGGCGGCTACGACGGCGTCGCACAATTCGGCCACAGTGCGTTCCGACTCGCGGCCGGGCCCGAAATTCCAGGCGGTGCTGTATTCGAGTGATGCGTCGTCCGTCATGAGCGCGGCGCCAACCTGGAGATAGCCGGACAACGGTTCCAGGACGTGCTGCCAGGGGCGTACGGAGAGGGGATTGCGCACCGGGATCGCCTGGCCGTTCATCAGGGCCTCCATGGCATCGGCCATGATGCGGTCGGCAGACCAGTCGCCACCGCCGATGACGTTTCCCGCGCGGCAACTCGCCACCCGCACGGCGGGCGCATCCGCAGTGCGGGTATGGAAGGAGCGGCGCCAGGAAGCCACAAGGAGTTCGGCCATGCCTTTGCTCGCGCTGTACACGTCGTGCCCGCCCATGGGTTCGTCTTCACGGTAGGCGGTGTAGGTCTCACGGTTCTCGTAGCACTTGTCCGAGGTGATGACTACGACGCCGCACGGGCGCTCGGGGCCGTAGCCGGCACGATCGACGGCATGAAGCACATGGGCCGTGCCCATGACATTCGTCGCCAGCGTCTCGATGGGGATCTCGTACGACAACCGCACGAGCGGCTGGGCGGCCAGGTGAAACACGAGGTCCGGGCGGATGGATGCCACCTGCTCTGCAAGCGGCCCGGGGTCACGGATGTCCAGAATACGATGGTTCAGGCGCTCTTCGAGGCCAAGTATGTTGAACAAGGCGGGTTTGGTGTTCGGTTCGAGGGCGATGCCGTAGACTTCGGCGCCGAGCAAATCGAGCCAGCTCGCCAGCCAGGAACCTTTGAACCCCGTATGCCCGGTGATGAGCACTTTCTGGCCGCGGTAGTAATCGCCAAAGGGCATGGACCGTCTCCTCATTGTGCCGTGACGGCGGGTGTTCACGTCTTCTTCAACCAGGGCGCCTCGCCGCGATGCCACATGTCATTGAGTAGCGTGTACTCGCGGAACGTGTCCATGGGCATCCAGAATCCGTCGTGGCAGTACGTCATCATTTGTCCATCGCGCGCAAGGCGTTGAAGGGGTTCGCGCTCGAAGGTGCAGGATTCGTCATCGGCAACATAGTCAAACACGCCGGGTTCGCACACGAAAAAGCCGCCGTTAATATAGCCGCCTGCCGTCTGGGGTTTTTCCTGAAACGAGGTGACCTGGTTGTCCTTGACCACCAGTTCACCGAATCGTGCGGGCGGCCGGACCGAGGTGATGGTGACGAGCTTGCCGTGGGAGCGGTGAAATTCAACCAGCTCGGAGACATTCACGTCGCCGACGCCATCGCCGTAGGTGAGCATGAAGGGATTGTTACCGACGTATTTCTGAATGCGTTTGATGCGGCATCCGGTCATCGCTTCGAGACCGGTTTCAGCTAATGTG
The DNA here is from genome assembly GCA_964520685.1 of uncultured Nitrospiraceae bacterium. Taxonomy (GTDB): domain Bacteria; phylum Hydrogenedentota; class Hydrogenedentia; order Hydrogenedentales; family SLHB01; genus UBA2224. Next base: position 48,066 of record CAZFOG010000004.1, read on the forward strand.
ACCCGCCAGGGGGGCAGGACGCCCGAGTTGTCGTAGCTAACCGCCCCGTTGTTCGCCATATCGATGGTGATGTCCGCCGTTTCCGCCCGGAAATTGAGGAAATATTCCTTGAGCTTCCAGCCCTTGTAGCCGAGACAGAGGATGAATTCCCGATACCCATGGAGGCCGTACGTATCCATGATATGTTTGACGATGGGGAACTCGCCGATGGGGATCATCGGCTTGGGAATATCGCCCGACACGTCGCGGATGCGCGTGCCCTTTCCACCGCACAGAATAACGGTCTTCACGTCTACCCCCTGGTCCGGATGAGGCGCCGGGTAGTAAGATTCCCGTCCGGTCCCGGCACACTGACGACGGATGACACTGCCTCTGTCGCGCGTGGCCACTGGCCGCCGGGCTGTTCTCCCGCCGCGTAAGTTGCGATTGTCTCGTGGGTTCCATAGTATACGGCGGTTTCTGTGCTTTCAAGGATGCTCCCTCCGTCTCGAGCGGGAACTTCGGATACGGACAGGCAGATGGAAACGTCGAAGGTCAAAGCACTCTATCCGGTTTTTTGTCTGAACAAAGGCGCCACCCACGCCTGCTATGCCCTGTTGAAGGCCATGCAAAGCGAGGCATTCCCCGTCGAGTACTGGTCTTCTCAGTTCGCGGCAAACCTCAACGACGGTTTTCTGCGTCCGGGGCTCTCACGGACCCTGTTCCGGTCGCTGTGCGCGTTAAGTCTTTACGATAGGCCGTCTGTGGCCGCATGGAGCAGGCGGCATCTCGAAAAACGCTACCTCAAAGGTCTTCGCGAGACCGATATTGCCTATCTATGGCCGGCGGTTTCGGTGGAACTCTACCGCGCAATCAAGGCGCGCGGCATAACCGTTGTGGCCGAGCGGATCAACTGCCACCGCAAAACGTCTGTTCGTGTCTTGCGCGAGGCCTACGCGAAGCTTGGTTTGACGCCCGAGCGCGAGATTCCGGAGCGCGATGTGGCCATCGAAACGGAGAAGATGGCCCTGTCCGATTTTATCTTCGCGCCCAGCGGCAACGTGGCGGCATCCTTGCTGGATGCGGGCGTGCCGGAACACAAGGTGCTGCGGGCGAGCTACGGGTGGGAGCCCCAGCGGTTCCGGTTTGCAGACAGGGCGCCTTCAGACCCCGAGCGCCCAACATTTCTATTTGTTGGCCGCGGGTGCGTGCGGAAAGGCGTTCCCTGGCTGTTGGAGATGTGGGAGCGAGCGGGGATCAAGGGCCGCCTCCTGCTTTTTCTTCTGGGCTCGATGGAGCGCTCGGTGGCCGAGCGCTACGCACCCATCCTCGAGCGGGAGGATGTGATTATTCCCGCCGATACAAGCAATATCAACGAAGCTTACCGCCAGGCCGACGTGTTTATATTCCCGACCCACGAGGAAGGGAGCCCGTTGGTGAGCTACGAGGCTCTCGGGTGGTCGCTCCCGTGCCTGGTGAGCCCCATGGGCGGCGGCGAGATTGTCCGGGATGGCGTCGAGGGGTTTGTTATGAACCCCTATGACGTGGAGCTCTGGGCGGAGCGCATCCGAAGCTTGGCACACGATCGGGCGTTGCGCGAGAACATGGCCTCGGCGGCCGGGAAACGGGCCGAGGCGTTTACTTGGGACCGCGCGGGTGAACATCGCCGTAAGCTGTTCCTGTCAAAGGTCTTTAAGTAGCCGTTTCCCAACAACTTATCCCCATTTCCCCACTGCACGGCGGGCTTCAAGGTTGACAGTAGGCATATTCGTTCCTACAATATGGGCATCAAACCAGGGCGTCCGGGTCGGGGCGTCAGGAGCCGTGAATGAAAGAATCCCTAATTGAGCTTGTCGACGTAATCCTCAAGCACATTCAAGAACAGCCGGAGCGGGCCAAGTCGGAGTCGGGTCTTCGTAAGTGGCTAGTCGGACAAGGATATAAGAAGCGCGATATCGATGCTGCCATGAAGCTGGTAGGGGCACGGATTGTCCCCTACAATATCGTGGTCCAGCAGTCGCAACGGGCACCCGTCCGGGCGTTGGCGGAGATTGAATTTCACAAGATGACGGCCGACACACGGGATGCTCTCTGCCGGCTTGAGCATTACGGGCTGATCTCCCCCCAGGAGCGCGAGGCCATCCTGGAGAACATCGTGCAGTTCGACGGCCGTGTCGGCTTGGACGAATTGGACTATCTGTTGTCCTGGATTGTGTGCGGCGGGCGGGATTTCGAATCCCAGCAGACGATCTACAGCGTCATGGAAGGCCAGACGGAAACCTTCCATTGACAGGTTGGTGATAGGGTTTACATGACGCCCTTCCCGGTGGCGGGAAGTGGCGTTGTTGTTTGATCAGGAGCACTGCATGGCAAAGTATCTGGTGGTTGTGGAATCGCCCGCCAAGGCCCGGACGATCAACAAGTTTCTGGGCCCAAGCTATATCGTGAAGGCCAGTTACGGGCACGTGCGCGATTTACCCAGAAGCAGCCTTGGGGTTGACGTGGCCCGGAATTTCGAGCCCAAGTATGTTCAGTTGCAGGAGTCGCGCAAAGCGGTAAAAGACCTCCAGAATGCCGCAACCAAGGTGGACCGTATTCTGCTGGCTACAGACCCCGATCGTGAGGGGGAGGCCATCGGCTGGCATGTGGCCGCCCTGCTGGCGAAGACCGAAAAGCCCACCGACCGGGTGGTCTTCAACGAAATCACGAAACGAAGCGTTCGCGAAGCTGCCAAACACCCGCGCCCCATTGACGAAAACCTCGTCGACGCCCAACAGGCCCGCCGGATTCTGGACCGGTTGGTGGGCTACATGATCAGCCCGCTACTCCAATTTGGCATGCAACGCGGTCTCAGCGCCGGGCGTGTGCAGTCGGTTGCCGTGCGGATTGTCTGCGAACGGGAAGAGGCGATACGAAATTTCGTGTCGCGCGAGTACTGGACCCTCGACGGCGTCTTCCTGACACCCCGCAACGAGGGGTTTACGGCCCGGCTGAGCAAAATTCGGGGTGAGAAAGCCGAACTCGAGAAGGAAGAGCAGGTACAGGCGGTTCTGCAAAACCTGGACGGCGCTGAATTTCGTGTTGCGAGCGTCGAGCGGAAGGAAGTCAAGCGCCGGCCGTATCCGCCATTCATCACCAGCTCCTTGCAGCAGGAGGCGTCGCGCAAACTGGGATTCGCCCCCCGCAAGACCATGGTGATTGCGCAACAGTTATACGAGGGCATCGCTATCGGCGAAGAGGGGCGCGTAGGCCTGATCACCTATATGCGAACCGATTCGACCCGGCTTGCGCAGGAAGCCATTCAGGACGTGCGGCAGTACATCGGCGCCAACTTCGAACGGGCCATGCTGCCCGAGCAGCCCAATGTCTACCGCAGCAAGAAAGGCGCCCAGGATGCCCACGAGGCCATCCGGCCTACCCTGACCGGGCATACGCCCGAGGCCATGGCCAGGTATCTGGACGCGGACCAGCTCAAGTTGTACACCCTGATCTGGAAACGGTTCGTGGCGTGCCAGATGATGCCGGCCATTTTCGACCAGACGGCGGTCGACGTGGAAGCGCGGGAACACATCTTCCGGGCTACGGGGTCCGTTGTGAAGTTCAAGGGATTCCTCGTGATGTACGAGGAAACCCAGGAGGATCCCAGCGACGACGAGGAATCCGGTGGTTTGCTGCCCGAAGTGAAAGAAGGTGAAGCAGCCCGCTTGCAGGAATACAAGCCGGAACAGCATTTCACTCAGCCGCCGCCGCGGTTCACCGAGGCCTCGCTCATTCGCGCCCTCGAGGAGAACGGAATCGGGCGGCCCAGCACGTACGCGCAGATCATGAACACTATCGTCGAGCGCGGGTACGTTGTGCGCGAAAAACGGCGGCTGGCGCCCACTCCGCTGGGCGAAGAGGTCAACAGGGTCCTTGTCGCCAATTTCCCGGATATTCTAAATATCAACTTCACGGCCGAACTCGAGAATGAGCTGGACGAAGTGGAGGAGGGGCAGCGGGAATGGCACGACCTGCTCCGGACGTTCTACGCGCAATTCGAGAAGGATTTGCGGGCGGCCCAGCACAAAATCGTCACGGAAACCGTGGGCGAGGATGTGAAGTGCCCGGAGTGCGGGGGCGAACTCGAGTTTATGAGCGGCCGTTTTGGGCCGTATCTGCGTTGTGTCAGGCATCCCGATTGCGAAGGGCGCGTTAACGTCAAGCGCAAGAAGGAGGAAGAGCCCTCGGGGGTGAACTGTCCCGAGTGCGGCGCACCCATGGTGTACCGGCGAAGCCGCTACGGAAAATTTCTTGGGTGTTCGCGGTATCCCGAGTGCAAGTACACGCTCAAAAAGGACGGCAAGGAGAAGAAGCAGGCCGAGCCTGTCGGGCTGAAGTGTCCCCAGGACGGTTGCGAAGGCGAGCTCGTGTGGCGCGCCGGCCGGGGAAAACGGTTTATCGGCTGCTCGCGCTACCCGAAGTGCCGGTTCAACGCGTTCGGAGACCAGGACCTCGAGACACAGTGCCCGAAATGCGGCCACCCGTGGACCATGCTGTCGACACGGGGCAAGCAGGCGACCCGGCGATGCGTGGCTTGCGGCTATGAGCACAAAGAGGCGGCCGGTGAGCAGAAGGAATCCGAGCCGCATGTGACGGAGCAATCGGAGGTCTAGCTCACGCTGCCGGAAGGGGACGGTGGGATGACGGAGCCGGAAATCCAGCGGTTTTCGGACTACCTCGCGGCCGAGCGGGGGTTCTCCAATCACACCCAGCGCGCCTATCTCAATGACATTGCGCAGTTCTGCGGATACATCGAACGCGGTCCGGCCGCTTTTTCGGTTGACAGCGAAGACGAGTACCCGGAACCCCGGTTCGACGCGCTCCGCCGCGCCACCCGCAACGATATTCGCGCGTTTCTGGGGCATCTGCGCACCCTTGGTTCCTCGCCCCGAACCACGGCCCGAAAACTGTCCGCCCTCCGGGCGATCTACAAGTTTTTTGTGCGCGTAGGCACCCTCGACGAGAATCCGGCCCAGTCGGTGCGCTCGCCCAAACTTCCGCGCGATCTGCCCGATGTGCTCAGCATTCCCGAGGTTACGGCGTTGATGGAAGCCCCGGACACCGCCACCCCTCTGGGGAAACGCGATCGCGCCATCCTCGAAACGCTCTACTCGAGCGGGGTGCGGTGCGCCGAGCTGGCGGGTTTGACGCTGAACGCCGTCGATCTCATCGGCGGCACGATGGTGGTATTGGGCAAACGCAAAAAAGAACGCATGGCCCATCTGGGGACATGCGCCCTCGAAGCCTTGCAGGCCTATCTTGCTGTGAGGGGGGCCCTGGGTCATCCCGGCCATGCCCGCTTGTTTGTCAATGCGCGTGGCGGCCCGCTTACGACGCGCAGCGTGCAGCGGATCGTCGAGAAATACGTGCGGGCCGTGCTGCCGGGCAGGCGCAATGTCTCGCCCCATACCTTGCGTCACACCTTTGCCACGCATATGCTGGATGGCGGGGCCGACCTGCGCGTGGTCCAGGAGATGCTCGGGCACGAGAGTTTGTCGAGTACGCAAATCTACACCCACGTGAGCGTCGACCGCCTGAAGGAAGTGTACCGCCAGGCGCATCCGCACGCATAAGAGATGCAGACTGGCAATGGAGGATACGATGGACCCGTTTCACGCAACAACGGTGTGCGCCGTTCGCAAGGGCGATACCGTCGCTCTGGGCGCCGACGGACAAGTGACCCTCGGCAACACCATCATGAAGGCCAGCGCGTCCAAGATCCGGCGCCTGGCCGATGGGCGTGTCCTGGCCGGCTTCGCGGGGTCGGTGTCTGACGCCATATCCCTCTTCGAGCGGTTCGAGGGAAAACTCAGTCAATACGGCAGCAACCTCGCCCGCGCCGCCGTCGAGCTCGGAAAGGAATGGCGCACCGACAAGTACCTCCGCAACCTCGATGCCCTGCTCGCCGTGTGTGACAAAGAGCAATCGCTGCTGATTGCCGGAAGCGGCGAAGTCATCGAACCCGACGACGGGATTCTCGCCATCGGCTCCGGCGGCGCGTTTGCCCTCGCCGCCGCACGGGCCCTGACCCTCCACACGGCCATGACTGCCGAGAACGTCGTCCGAGAGTCCCTCCTCATCGCCGCGGGCATCTGCATCTACACCAACGACCACATCCGCGTCG
>CAZFOG010000005.1:0-3003 GCA_964520685.1 uncultured Nitrospiraceae bacterium
ACGTCGCGCAGGAGTTTGTTCTGGCGGTCCTCGTCATCGAGAAACCGCCGCCACGCCGTATTGGTCCACGACGCCTGGCGCATGGCCATCGAACATTCAATGAAGATGTTGTTCTCGACAAGATTGTCGTGACCGCCGTGGACGAATACAGCCCCGAAGGTCCCTCCTGCCGCCCTGTAGAAGACGTTGCCATACACCGTCTGCCCGCCGGAGCCGTCGTCGAAATACACCGCGGCGCTGCCGTGGGCGCGTTCGCTGCCGGTATGGTGCCAGAAGTTGTAACGCAGGATGCTGCCCCGTTCGGAGGGATTTCGGCCCATGTAGAACGCCCCGCAGTCGTCGCTCTCCTGCCCGCTGTGATGAATCTCGTTGTACTCGACCAGGTGGTCGTTGCCTGAAAGCCCAATGGACTGATGTGGCGCATCATGGATGAGATTGTGGGCAACGTGGACCCCGACGCCCGAGAGATGCAGGTGATACGCATGGGTGCGCTTGCGTTCGCCGATGTGATGGATATGGTTGTTGTATACCACGTGCTCACACGGCGTGAGCGTTGTCCGGTCTCCTCCTCCGATATGCACACCCGCCATGCCTGTCTCATAGATGTCGCAGGCCTTCACCGCGTGCCTGACGCCCCCGTCGACAATCACGCCAGAATGCCCCGTTCGGCGAACCGCACATGCCACTAATTCGTTCTCGCGGCCGCCCCGCATCTCGATGCCGTTCCCCGAACACATTTCGGCCGTCAGGCCCCAAAACGCGACGTGCGAAGTGTTTTCAACCAGGATGACGGGTCCGGTTATGAGCGACAGTACCACACGGCCTTCTGCAACGGGCCGCGGAGGCCAGAAATACAGTTTCTCTGCCTTGCGGTCCAGATAGTATTCCCCCGGACTGTCCAGCTCCTCGAGTAAATTCAGGGCCAGATAGCGCCGGGGCGGCGGATTGCCGCCTCCGATACCGTAACCGTGCGGTTTGACCAGCGTAATCTCGCGTTTTTCAATGTCGATCGACTGCACCCGGATGGTTTCGCTGCTCCAGTCGAAACACCAGTACCCGTACAGCCACACGCCCGGGGCCGATGCCCACCGTTTGGGCCGCTCGCCTTCGTACTGAAACGTGCCCGGCTGATCCGACTCGTGGTTGCGCCATGCAGCCGGTCCGCTTTCGATTACATTCGCGATATGCGCCCATCCGTCGTTTGGCCAGCGCGCGAGCGTCATGCGCTGGCCATCGAAAAACAGCTCGGGCACGGCGGGCGGATCGCCGTAGCTGTCGGGAAACACACCCAGGTCCGAAATGCCCTGCGCCGCGAGGTCCGCCACGAGCACCTGTCCCCGTGCTGGTTCCTCGATGCGCGCCAGCACTGCATCATCTTGAACAGGCCCAAACGCATCCCCCGGCAACTCGACTCCGCCCACAAGACAAACGTCTTCCCCCTCGACCCCGCGATACGCGATTGGGCTGCCGGGTGCGCCGCTGTCCTGCTCCTCGACAGAGAAACTCTCCAGGCGTGAATAGACCCCACCGTGAATCCACACGGTAACGCCGCCCTCAGGCAATCCCTTGCTTGCCTTGAGCGCGCGCACCGCATCCCTGGCCCGTTCCAGGGTCGCAAATGGCGCCTGCGCCGTTCCGGGAGCGCTGTCGTCCCCGTCAACGGCCACATGAAACTCGGCGCCATATCCCGCGATGGAACCCGCACAGAGCAACGTTGCGAAGAGAATCTGCTTCATCGCCCCCCCTTGCACGTGTACGCATTATTTCTCGGGGAATGCGATCCCCGCGAACGACACAATTCCTCCCGCCGGATCCTGGGCATAGCCGTACCTGAGCAGCTCGCCCCGCTCGGTCGCGCCGTCCAGGGTTTTCAACGACGCGTAGATGGCATTCAAGCCGCACACACGCCGCTGATTGGCATCTTTCATCACCGACGCATACCATCCGTCGGCATCCAGGCCCAGCGCGAACGCCAAGTCCTCATTATCGCGCGCTTTCACCGCGTGAAGCACTGTGTCGTCAATCTCGAACGCATCGCCAAACCGCCGCCCCACATGGGCCAAATCGACCCCCGCCAACACGCACATCCCGCCACCGGATGACCGCATCACCGACTGGCTCGCTTCCAAAAATGCCCGGACCCCGGATGACTGCGACTCATCGCCTGCTCCCTCCAGGCGCTCGGGAAATGCCCCGCACAGAATCGGCACGATCGTTACATCGGTTCCATACAGATACGCCAGCATCACCGCTTGAAACTCGATCGAGTGCTCCGCGCGATGGGCAATTTCGTACTCGAAAGGGTCCCATGCGCAGGCCGCAGCCAAGGCGTTCAACGCTTCCATATCGATGTCGAGCGTCCCCAAGGGGGTCTCATACCCTTTCCGGCACAGAATAAAGGGAACCGGCGGTGCCGCATGGGAAACACCAAATATCATCAGCGTTTTCGGTTTGCGGCCACGGGCGAGCCGTGCATACCCATGCGCGTAGGTAACCCCGCCCCGCGGAAGGTCAATATGCGGCACGATCAGGCAGCGGAGACCCTTTTCGGCGCCCATGCGGCCCCTATCCACGGCGCCCGGGCCTTCTTCGTCCGCAAACAAACCATCCAGAAATCCGCGCAACTCCTCGGGATCCTCCGGATACGATTTCCCCGCCAGAAACGCCGGCCGCGTCGCTCCCGCCGAAAACGCTTCCACTACCCCTCGATAAATGGCCTCGTATTGCTGCGACGCCAGGAACCCGTGCTCGTCAAGATAGTCCACGACGTCCCGGATCTGTTCCTCCGAAACCACGCGCCCGCCTGTCTGCTGAAACAGAAGGTATTGAATATCCGTCACATCATTAAGCCCGTCGAGCTGACTCGCCACAAAGAACGGAATAGGACCCAGCAGAAGCTGTTCATCGACGTACGACTCCGGGTCGCGCACGAGAATCATGGTTTCCCCCTCGTGCTCGACGGGAAAGGCATCGATATTTCGGAGTGCAGGAAGCGCCATGGGC
>CAZFOG010000005.1:3103-52309 GCA_964520685.1 uncultured Nitrospiraceae bacterium
CGGTCCACAGTGATATTCTCGGTACTGTCCATTGAATACGACGGGGGCAGATGCGTCTGGTTAAGCAGAGGAAGGTAGGCAGAGCACAGGGGTTGCCTCCGACACAGCCTGTGATAGAATAGGTGAGGCGAGGCGGAAGAAGGGTTTCGCATCATGAACACTAAGAGGTTGATATTTCTGGTACTTGCAGCAGGCGTTGCCGTGGCCTTGGCGGGCTGCAATACGACGCCTGTGCAGGATGGCGCAGTCCTCGGTGGGGCCCTTGGGGCCGGCACTGGGGCCATTCTGGGCCATCAAGTGGGTAAACAGGGTGAAGGTGCCCTGATTGGCGCGGGCCTCGGTGCCTTGACAGGGGCTCTCGTCGGTGACCAGATTGATGAGGCCGGGCAGCGCCCCGTGGCCGCTGCGCCGCCGCAAGTAACGTCATACCGCTCGAGCGGCCCGCCGGCGAGCGGCCACTATGAAACGCGCCTGGTGCGCTCACCTTCGGGCCAGACGTACGAGGAGCGCGTGTGGGTGTATGACAGGTAGGAAGGCGGCCTGCACATAGCATGACCCTCCAGACCAAATGGCGTATCGCAGGCGGCATTGCCGTAGCCGGCAGCGCCGTCTTGGCCTATGGAGGGCGCCACTGGGATTTTCCCCGTCAATCGCTCACGCATTTTGTGCTCTATTGGCTGGTATTCCTGGGTTTCTTCGTTGCGGCCATGGTGCTCGCCATCTGGGACCTCCGATACATTCGTGCCCAGTACCGATACGACGAGCGGGAATTGTTCCAGCAGACTCTCGGAGACGAAGATTTCCGCAAGCGCCTGCGTGAAGCCGAGCGGCACGCGCGCGAACACGACAAAAAACGCTGAGCGCCCGTGTGGAGCGGACTGTAGGGACACCCCGCCGGTTCTCCATGTGGTTCGTTTTGGGCGACGCGAGACTGTACACGCGTCTCGAGAGACTGCTATCATCTCCCTGTGTTCATGCTGGAAGTCAATGGTGCAAGCGGGGCGTTTACGCGCCGCGTGATACAAACATGGGGGTCCAGGCCTTATGAAACAGATAGTTGCCCTTGCGCTGATTGCAGCCATTGCATCCTCCTGCAATGGCAAGCCGGATACCACTGCCACCTTGGGACAGAACGGCACGGACGATCCGGTATTGTCCACCCCGAACAAGGACAACGTGGGGGACCTCGAACAGGCGGTGATTATCGAGGCCGCCGTCGCCCAGAAATCGCAGGGCGCCAATGTACAAGCCACGCCACTCGTGGACCCGCGAGGCAGCATGAACCTGCTTACCGTCGACGTAACGCCCCCATTACCCGAAGAACTGTGGCTGGACGTCACAGTCAAGTCGCGCCGGTCTTTCCCGAAAAATCCGGGCGTGTTGCGCATCGCGATCAAGGACGGTGACCACGTTCTGGATAGCTTCGGCACGGTGATAGGCAACAATGCAAAACCAAGCGTTTCCGAGCGTTCGGTGAATGTGCTGGCGGCGCGCGACACGATTCCTGACACAATGCTGGTTACGATTGAGGTCGAAGCCCTGCTCATGCCTGAGGGCACGGACCCCGATTCGATCGACCCCGTGACCGCCGAGACGCCTGAAAGCCGCTACTCGCGTGCCGTGCCTACGCCGCCCATTCGCGTCAACTTTGAAGGCGCGACGGGCCAACCGCCGGCGGAGCCGGCGATGGAAACCCCCGAAGACGATGAGGGCGCCGAAGGCGAGGCACCCGCTGAAGTGCCTGCCCCAACGGCAGAGGGCGTATGAATATCGTCATTATCGGCGCGCACCCGGACGATTGCGAGGCCTATGCCGGGGGAACAGCGGTGAAATGGGCTCGCACGGGCCACCGGGTGCTCTTTGTCTCCCTCACAAACGGCGATGCCGGCCATCACGCCATGGGAGGCGGCGCACTGGCGCGCCGGCGCCTCAAGGAAGCGGCGCTCTCGGCACGGCGCGGCGGCGTTGAAGCCCTCGTGCTGGATCATCACGACGGGGAACTGATGCCGACACTGGCGGCGCGGTATGAGGTCATCCGCATAATCCGAAAACACATGGCGGATATGGTCATCAGCCATCATCCCTCCGATTACCACCCCGACCACCGCTACACGTCAACGCTGGTGCAAGACGCATCGTTCATGGTAACGGTACCCAATTGCTGCCCGGACGTGGAGGCCTTGCGACACAACCCGTATTTCTTCTATCTCATGCACGCGCGCCCAAGCGCCCTGGCTTCGGCGCCCACTGTTGCCGTGGCCATCGATGACGCGATAGACACGAAATACGACATGCTCGACGCCATGGAATCGCAGATGTACGAATGGCTGCCGTGGCTCGAGGGTGTGCTCGACCAGGTGCCTGCGGACCATGAGGCGCGCAAAGAATGGTTACGGAAAAACTGGGACCGATCGTTCGTGCCGTATGCGGATACCTGCCGCGAACTACTCGCAAAATGGTACGGGCCCGAGGACTCAAGGGAAACGCGCTATGTCGAAACTTTCGAGACCTGCCCCTATGGACGCCAGCCTGCCGAGCAGGAGCTGCGCAGGCTGTTTCCGTTCTTCCCGGAAAGCGGTTCGTAAGCCCCTCGTTCCCCTGCGTGCCTTCGCCGCGGCGCTGGCCGTAGCCGGCTTCTGCACCATGGCCCGCGCCCAGGACACCGGGCCGCTCCCGGTTTCGACCATCACGTCGCTTGGAACCGCTACCGTTGAGACTGTTCCCGACCGCGCCGAATTCTGGCTCCACTTCAGTATTCCCGGAACCACCCTGCAACAAGCCGTCGAAAACGCCAAAACGACCGAAATCGATGTCCTGCGCATGCTCAAAGACCGGGAGATCGCGCCCCTCGAGACCGTTGTCACCGCCCCGAACATTCCCGACGCAAACTCGATGACGGTGACCTTTGCATTGCGACTGCGCTTCACGGCGGGCAGACTCACAACGGGGGTCGAGGAGCCCGTTGCGAAACTGGCGGAACTCTGCGACGCATTGCGGGCGGTCGCAAAGGATACCGGGGCGGTTCTGACCGGCCCCTTGATGAGGGTCTCCGAGCAGAGCGCGGTCGAGCGGACGGCCATCATACGCGCCATGGAGAACGCGCTGCCCTACGCGGAGGCTGCTGCCCAAATCATGTCTTCACGAATCGCCACGGTGTTTGACGTTCGTATCGTGGAAATAGGCTGGGATCAAGAGCTGGAATACAGGGCGGACCAGCCGGACTCGGAACGCGCCACCTGCACGGCGAAGATTCAGGTGGTGTACGAACTGGAGTAGAAGACGCTACGCCTGCAATTGAAACTATGGCCGTGTTTCAGGACCGCCCGTTTGCGATTGCATGTCGCTCGCAGCGGTTCCCTGCGGCACAAAAAGAGAGAACCCGCGGTCGGGCTCGTACACAACATCGCCCCCGTATTCGCGCACGATGCTGCGCGCAACCCACAGCCCCAGCCCAAGGTGATCACCGCTTTTCGTCGTAAAGAGGGGCTCGAACATCCGGGCGCGCACACTGGCCGGGATTTCGGAGCCCGGATTCCAGAAACGGAATTCCACGCGTCCATGTTCAGCCAGAAGCGACAGTTTGATTCGACGGTCTTCCGCGCCCTCGACTGCCTCGATCGCGTTTGAAAGCAGATAGAGCAGCGCCTGCTCGAGCTTCGGCGGGTCGGCCGAGATATCCGGTATTGGGTCCTGGTAGCGGGTCTCCACGTCGACCCGCGCCACTCTCAGATCGTAGCGCCGGAGGTCCAGAACAGTCTCCAAGACCTCTCGCGGCGAAACCACGCGAATGTCAGGCCGTTCGCGGCGCGCAATGTCCGTCAAACTGCTTATCAACCGGCTTGACTTCCGCACAGCCGACATCACCTCCCCCAACATGCGCAAGGCTTCGGGAGTTTGGTTTTTCTCAAGGCCTACCAGCTCGGCGTAGGCCAGAATGGCTCCCAGGAAGTTGTTTACGTCGTGCGTTACACTGCTTACGCAGTGGCCCACCTGCGCGTAGCGGTAAAGGCGAGCAAGTTTTTCCCGTGTTTCATCGTCCGCAAAGAGGCCCCTGTCTTCCGGCACCGTCAATAGCCCTCACGAAGGTAGCAATACAACCCGCATCGATTTTTTATAGTGGCAGATACCGCCGGAACAATCAAGCAAGAAGCCATGAAAATCCCTATTTTGTCGCGATAACCGCAGGAATTTATAGATTTTCAATAATAGCCTGGCCGAATTCGCTGCATTTCAAGAGTGTTGCACCGGTCATGAGCCGTTCGAAATCATAGGTAACGGTCTTGTTTGCGAAGGTGCGCGTCATGCCATTGATGATGGCCGCGGAAACCTCCGTCCACCCGATGTGGTCGAACATCATGATCCCCGACAGGATGACGCTGCTGGGATTGACCTTGTCCAGGTTGGCGTACTTCGGGGCTGTGCCGTGGGTCGCCTCGAAGATCGCCATGCCGGTTTCGTAATTGATGTTGGCGCCGGGCGCGATCCCGATACCACCCACCTGTGCCGCCAGGGCATCGCTCATGTAGTCGCCGTTCAGGTTCATGGTGGCGATGACATCGAATTCGGTTGGCCGGGTGAGAATCTGCTGCAGGAAGATGTCGGCGATGGTATCTTTGACGAGCAGCTTGCCGCCCGGTTTTCCGCCGCAGTCATCCCAGCCGACGGCCACGTCGCTGAACTCTTCACGCACAAGGTCGTATCCCCATTTCCGGAACGCACCCTCGGTGTACTTCATGATGTTGCCCTTGTGGACGAGGGTGAGGGATTCTCGCCCATGCTTGAGGGCATATTTGATGGCCGCGCGAACCAGGCGTTTGGAGCAGTGGACACTGATCGGTTTGATGCCAATACCCGAATCGGGGCGGATGTCCCAGCCGTAAGCTTCCTTGCAGAACGCGATCAGCTTCTTTGCCTCCTCGGTGCCTTCCTGCACCTCGAGGCCTGAATACACGTCCTCGGTATTCTCGCGGAAGATGATCATGTCGATGTTGCCCGGTTCCTTCACAGGGCTCGGAACCCCCGGGAAATACCGCACGGGGCGCACGCAGGCGAACAGATCCAGGCGCTGGCGCAAGGTTACGTTCAAACTGCGAAACCCTCCGCCGACAGGCGTGGTCAGGGGGCCCTTGATAGCCACGTGATACTCACGGATGGCGTCAAGCGTTTCGTCCGGGAGGTAGCTGCCGCAGACCGAATTGGCCTTTTCGCCGGCAAAGATCTCCATCCATGCGACTTGGCGTTTCCCGCCATAGCAATGCTGGACCGCCGCATCGAAAACCATCTTTGAAGCGCGCCAGATGTCGGGGCCCGTCCCATCCCCCTCGATGAAGCCAATGATGGGCTTGTCCGGAGCCTGCAGCGTGCCGTCCTTTGACACGGCAATTTTCTCGCCATCCGGGACAGAGATGTACTTGAATGTGCTCATACGTGCTCCCCAATGCATTCCTTGCCAGTGGACTTCATGACCGGTGCGCGGTCTACAGATGCACTAAACGCGCTTCCTTGACATGCGGCACCGCGCGGATCTTTTCCATGACCGCATCCGGAAGCGGGTCATCGATATTCAGGATGGTCGCTGCCCGGCCGCCGCGCTCATCACGCCCAAGCACCAGGTTGGCGATGTTGACACCGGCCTCGCCGATGATCGTGGCTACCCGCCCAATAATGAGCGGCTTATCCTCATTGCGGCATACAACCATATGGCCTTCCGGCACGGCGTCGACGCGCGTCCCATCGATAACACAGATTCGGGGGTCATCATTTCCGAACAGCGTTCCAGCGACATGATGCGATTCCTGGTCTGTCTCGACGGTGACGCCGATCTGGAAATTGTAATCCGCCACGTCCGCCCGGCGCGTTTCGCTGAACTCGATGCCGTAATCCTCGAGCAGGCTGGGGGCACTCACCTCGTTCACGGTCTCGACCAGCGGCTTCAGGAATCCTATAAGCACGGAAACCGTAAGGGGATATGTATCCGAGACCGGGAGGGCGCCGCCGTAATCGATACGAATGGCTTTGGGCGTGCCCTGCATGTATTCCGACTGGAATGTGCCCAATCGCTCGGCAAGATAGAGCAACGGCGACAGTTTCTTGCGTGTTTCACCGTCCAGGCTGGGCACATTCACGGCGTTGATAATAGTCCCCGTATTGAGGTACTCGACCATTTGCCTGGCCACGTCAACAGCCACGGTCAACTGGGCCTCATCGGTCGATGCCGCCAAGTGAGGCGTCATGATGATATTGTCCAGCCCGAGGAAGGGATTGTTTTCGAACGGCTCGGAGGTGTACACATCGAGAGCGGCGCCGGCGATCAGCCCTTCCTGGAGCGCCCGGGCCAGGTCAGCTTCGTTGACGATGCCGCCCCGCGCGCAGTTGACGATGCGGCAGTTGGGTTTCATGCGCTTGAGTTGGTCATAGGCAATCATGTTGATGGTCTTGTCACTCTTGGGCGCGTGGATCGTGATGAAATCCGAACGCTCGATCAGTTCGTCCAAGGTGACCAGCTCGACCCCGAGCGCTTCGGCCTTCAATTTGGTGAGAATGGGGTCATAGGCCAGGACCTTCATCTCGAAGGCCTGGGCGCGCTTCGCGACTTCGCCGCCAATGCGTCCCACGCCGACAACCCCCAGGGTCTTGTCGCGCACTTCGGTACCCATGAACAGCTTACGGTCCCAGCGTCCCTCGAGCATCGATTGGTGGGCCTTGGGAATGTTGCGGCATAGGGCAAGCAGCAGCGCGAGCGTGTGTTCACAGGTGGAGATTGTATTGCCGCCCGGCACGTTCATGACGACAATGCCGCGCTTGGTCGCCTCCGCTTTGTCCACATTGTCCGTGCCGACTCCGGCGCGCCCGATGACTTTCAGCTTGCCCGAATTGGTCAGAGCCTCAGCGGTCACCTTTGTCGCGCTGCGCACCACGAGCCCGTCATATTCACTTACAATCGCAGCCAGCTCGCCGGGTTTCTGAGGCGGTTTGATATCTACCTCGAACCCTTCATTCCGAAACACTTCAAGACCCAGTTCGCTCAGGTTGTCGAGGGCGAGGATTTTAGGCATAGTCCCCTCCGTATCAGTAAGACGTTCGCGTAGTTACAGTCCACCCTCTACGCGCTGGCCCAGGTTGAGTATACGGCTCCGAAACGTGGTTTCGCGGCCGTGGACTTACTTGAATCAAGTGAAGGCCTGAATCTACCAGAGAGCCGGGGGGAAGTCAAACCATCCCGTTGCGGGGCCTTGCCCGCCTTGCTCGGGTGCGGCGATTGGAGTGAATCTGGTGGACCGGGTGGACGGGGAAATGACCGGCGAATCTGTCGGGCCGGGACAGCGATTGTGTGCACGGTCCGGTTCGTTGCTGGAGAGGAGGTATCCGGATAGCGGAGTGCATCGGCCGGTGAGCAATTGGCGGGGTGGAAAACCCGCCCCCCGTTGCCTGCATGAATCATGAGCAAGATGCTCATGCCACTTCAAGACGCGTCGCGCCCTTCAGAAGGCGCACTCGGCGCCGAGACGCCTTGCATGTGCCCGCGTTCGCTGGGGGAGCGGTGCCTGGTGGCGGCGCCACGCCAAGAGCATTGGGAGGTCCCGCCGATAGGGGAACCGCCAACAAGCGCCGCCCCGGAAACCGCGGGCGGCGCCAATCAGCAGATATAAAGGCAAAAAAAATACCCGGGCGGCCTGACTCGGCCTACCTTAGGGTAATTAAAGCAGACGTGTGCTTAAAGGGTACTTAGGCTTCTTCAAAGACCTCGCCGAAATACTCGGCGTAGCAATCAAGGTGCCAGTATTCGTCATCGAGGATGGCTACTTCGTTGAACTGGATATCCACTTCCTCGATATGTTCGTTACACAATGCGCAGCGATGCATGACGCAATCCACCTCCTTTCCGAGAGATTTCTGGTATGTCCGCACGGCATTGCCATCTTGGGCCTGAGCATTCTGATGATTCGTCACCGCACGGACGCGCGACTCACAACTCACGTTGCGGTGCCGGGGGCGAGGCTGTCGAGAGTCAATTGCCGATTACCATCGGGAGCCCGGCACAAACGGCGCATATGTACCACATCCGCCCGCCCGTGTCAAGCTCTTTTTTGCATTTATTGCCGCCTCCGGAAATGCCTGCGAGGACACGGCCCGCCTGCGCACGACGTAAACCATTTATCTGCAAAATGTTACCCACGAGCGGACAGGTTTGTTACGAACCCACGGCCCCTTCTGCTGGCTTCTGCTGGCGAATTGAAAAACCCAGGTGGTTTCCTATATTTTATGTGGTCTTTGCAGAATTGCCCGGACGGGCGCGAATGACCAACGGAGAATAAGCGTGAAAGCCGACGACATACGTTCCAGCTACCTCGAGTTCTTCCGCCAGCGCGGCCACGTGGTTGAACGAAGCGACAAGATCGTGCCCAGCAACGACCCGACGCTCCTGTTCAGCAGCGCGGGCATGGTTCAGTTCAAGCCGTATTACACCGGCGAGGTTCCGGTTCCGTACCGCCGCGCAGCAACCGCTCAGAAGTGCCTCCGGGCTGGCGGAAAAGCAAACGACCTCGACGAAGTCGGCAAGACTGCCCGGCACATGACCTTTTTCGAGATGATGGGTAACTTCTCCTTTGGTGACTATTTCAAACAGGAGGCGATCCTCTGGGCGTGGGAGTACTCGACGGAGGTCGTCAAGATCCCCGCGGAGAAGATATGGGTTTCGGTGTATGAGGATGACGACGAGGCCGCCTCTATCTGGGAGAAGGAAGTGGGCGTCCCCTCCGGGAAGATCATTCGGCTGGGTGCGAAAGACAATTTCTGGGGCCCGGCCGGCGACACCGGGGCGTGCGGACCCTGTTCAGAGTTGCACCTCGACCGGGGCGAAGCGTTCGGTCCCGGACCGCTGGGAGCCGAAGGGGATGCCCGGTTCATGGAGTACTGGAACCTGGTGTTTCCGCAGTTCGACCAGCAGCCGGATGGCTCGCGCCCGCCCCTCAAGAACCGGGGCATCGACACGGGCATGGGGCTGGAGCGCATGGCCGCCATCCTTCAAGAAAAGGAGACGGTCTTTGACGTCGACCACATTTTTCCGATCATTCAGAACGCGGAAAATCTGGCTGCGGCAACCTATGCGCAGAACCCCGTGCCGTTTCGAGTGATTTCCGATCACATCCGCGCCCTGTCGTTTATGATTGCCGATGGAGTCTTGCCGGGCAACGAGGGCCGGGGTTACGTCGAACGCCGGTTGCTGCGGCGTGCGGCACGATTCGGCCGTGAAATTGGCCTCGAAAAGCCTTTCCTGTTTAAGTTGTCGCGGACCGTCGTCGAGCTCATGGCCCACCAGTATCCCGAATTGAAAGAGAAACAGCTCCAAATCGAGAAGATCATCCAGACGGAAGAAGAGCGATTTGCCAGCACGCTCGCGCGCGGGATGGACATCCTCGAGGAGGCTTTTGCGGAACTCGAGCAGTCAGGAAGCAAAGTCGTTCCCGGCGACGAATTGTTCCGCCTCCACGATACCTTCGGGTTTCCCCTGGACCTCGCGACGGACATCGCGGAAGACCGCGGATATGCCGTTGACCGCGAAGGGTTCCAGAAGGCCATGGCGAAACAGCGGGAATTGGCTCGCAGCGCATGGGTAGGCACGGGCGAACACGAAATCGCACCCATCTATCGAAAGGTCCGGGATAAACTCGGTGAGTCCCAGTTCGTCGGCTACGAGTCAATCTCGTGCGAAGCCGTCATCGTGGCAATTCTTCGCGACAGCGAGAAGGTCGACTCCCTCGAGGACGGCCAGGAGGGCGAGATTGTCCTTGACAGAAGCCCCTTCTATTCGGAGTCGGGCGGCCAGGTTGGCGACACCGGCACCCTCGAGTCCGCTGCGGGATGCGCCCACGTATCCAACACCAAGTCTCCCATCGAGAACCTGCGTATCCACTACGTGACCGTCACCCGGGGCAGTCTCCACACAGGCGACACGGTACTGGCTTCGGTGGACAGCACGGCCCGGTCGGCCACGGCGTGCCATCATACCGCAACGCACCTGCTTCAGGCGGCCCTGCAAGAAACCCTGGGCGAGCACGTGCATCAGGCCGGGTCGCTGGTGTCTCCGGACCGGTTGCGCTTCGATTTCACCCATTTCGAAGGGATTCCCGCAGAGCGCCTGCGCGATGTTGAGCGCCTCGTCAACCAGTACATACGGACCGATTCGCCGGTAGCCACAAAGACCATGCCCCTGTCCGATGCCCGCGCCGCAGGCGCCATGGCCCTCTTTGGGGAGAAATACGGCGACACGGTGCGCGTCGTGCAGGTCGACGACATCAGCATGGAACTCTGCGGCGGGACCCATGTCGGCCGCACGGGAATCATCGGCGCGTTCAAGATTCTCGGCGAATCCTCGATCTCGGCCGGCGTGCGCCGCATCGAGGCGGTCTGCGCGGACCGCGCCCTGGATGCCATCCAGATGCAGGAGGACCGCTTGACAACCATCGCCCAATTGCTGAATGCCGGCCCGGATTCGGTTCCTGCGCGGGTTCAGGCGCTTATGGACGAAAACAAGCGCCTCAGCCGGGAGGTCGTGCGCTGGAAACAGGCTGCAGCCACCGGCGGCGCGGTCGACTACATGTCGCGCGTCCAGGATATTGACGGCGTCAAGCTGCTCGCCGTTGAGGTCGAGGGCCAGGATGCGGACGGGTTGCGCCTTGTGATGGATAAACTGCGCGATCAGCTTGGCTCCGGCGTCGTTGTGCTTGCGTCGGGCAACGAGGGCAAGGCCGTCCTTTGCGTCGGGGTAACCAAAGATTTGATCGCGCGCGTGAAGGCGGGGGACATCGTGAAGCAGCTCGCCCCCATCGTTGGGGGTGGCGGCGGGGGGCGGCCTGACATGGCCCAGGCCGGGGGGAAGAACCCCGAGAAGATCGGCGACGTGCTCGCGAATGCACCGAAGGTCGTTCGCCAGTGCCTGTCCCAGGCTCCCGTTCCGCGGTGAATCCGCAAAGCGGGGAAATGACCGTAAGGAGAAACCGTTGCCCGAAATCGGCCGGATTATCGGATTGGACGTGGGGGATGTGCGCATAGGCGTGGCCGTCAGCGACCCGCTGGGCATCACCGCGCAGGCACGCGA
The DNA here is from genome assembly GCA_964520685.1 of uncultured Nitrospiraceae bacterium. Classification (GTDB taxonomy): domain Bacteria; phylum Hydrogenedentota; class Hydrogenedentia; order Hydrogenedentales; family SLHB01; genus UBA2224. Next base: position 14,202 of record CAZFOG010000005.1, read on the forward strand.
AGTCATCGCGGCGCGGTCTCCGCAAGAGGACGCCGAGGCCATTCGCGAGCTTGTGAAAGAGATCGGGGCCGTCCAGGTGGTGGTGGGCCTGCCGCTGGATCAGAACGGTGAAGTTGGCCCGCAGGCGGCGAAGGTCCTGGCGTTTGTGGAAACCTTGCGTAGTGTTCTGGAGATAAATATTCACACGCAGGATGAGCGGTTTTCGACCGCCGCGGCCCAGCGCGCTCTGATCGGGGCCAATATGCGCCGCGACAAGCGTAAGCGCGTGATCGATATGGTGGCCGCTCAACATATATTGCAGACGTATCTCGACCGCCAACGCAGCCTGGGAACCTGATGCCCGACATGTCACAAGCCGATGAAGCAGATCGCCCCCGGCGAAAATGGTCGTGCCTGCGCCTGTTTGCGAAGCTGGTGTTCCTCGTAATCGTTCTGCTCTCTCTGGCCGCCGCGGCGGTGGCCGTAGGCGGCTATCTGGTATACGACCATGTCACACGCCCTGGCACACCGGGGGAAGTCGTCACGGTCACGATCCCGGAAGGACTGACTGGCAAGGCTGTGGGCGAGTTGCTGGCCCGCGAGGGGCTCGTCGAGCATGAGCTGTTTTTCAGACTCGCCATCCGGCTCGACCAGTCGCGCCGGCCCATCAAGCACGGGCATTACGAATTGCCCGCCGGCCTCTCCCCCATGGAGGTCCTCCAGCATTTGCAGGATGGGACCCAGTGGCGGATGCGGCCCGAGGAAATTCCCGACGAGCTTCGGGTCACGATTCCCGAAGGGCTGACCATCGCGCAAATGGCCGCGCAATTCGACGAGCCCGATGCGTTCAAGGAGGCGGCGGCTGACCCGCAACTCATTGCACAGCTGGGGCTTGACGTGCCCAATCTGGAAGGGTTTCTCATGCCGAATACGTATTATTTCGCGGAGAGGCCGGACGAACGGGCCGTTGTCGAGCGGATGTTCGCCCAGTTCCAGCAGGATTACACTGGCCTCGTCAAGGAAATCCCCGAAGCGGCGGGCCGCGACCTGCTCGAAGTGGTAACCATCGCCTCGCTCATCGAAGAAGAGTGCCGCGTAGACGAAGAACGGCCCCTCGTTGCTGCCGTCATCTATAACCGGCTCAAGAAGGGGATGCCGCTGGACCTGGACAGCACACTGCAGTATGCTCTGGGGAAATACGGCGAGCGCGTCCTCTATGAAGACAAAGAGATCGATTCGCCTTATAATACGTACAAGCGCCAAGGGTTGCCTCCGGGTCCCATATCGAATCCAGGGGTCGCATGCCTTCGCGCAGCGTTGCGGCCCGCGGAGGAATCGTACTTGTTTTTCGTATCGAACGCCGACGGCAAGACGCACACCTTCAGCAGGAACATGACCGAGCATGCGGAGGCGGTGCGGCGTTTTCGTCGAGAGATTGCGGTGCAACGGCGCGAACAGCGCGAGCAGAGTTCCCGTGGAGAAGACGATGAACCGCAGTGAGACTCAAGGCACGCAGTTGCTGTCCCCCGGCAAGATACTGGTTGCAGTCAATCGTCACATCGAGCACGAGCTTGCCTGTGCGGAAGCATACGGAGTCGGCGCCGAGATACAGACCTTCTCCCTGCCGGATATGCTGGCAACCGATTATGCGGACGCCTTGGCCGCAATGGCGGAGCGGGTGAAGCGCCTCGAAGGGCCCATTGGGGTGCACGGCCCTTTCATCGATACCGCCCATGCGAGCACGGACCCGGAGATCGTTCGCGTGTGCCGTATGCGTTACCTGGCGGCCCTCGAGCTCGCCCAAACGCTCCAGGCCCGGTATGTCCTTTTTCACAGTCAGTACAATACGATGCTGAAACTCGAAACGTATCCCGACATGTATCACGAGGCCAGCCTTCGCTTCTGGCCGGAGATCCTCGGCGCGGCGCAGGAGCGTGGTCTGTGCATTTACATCGAGAACATGTTCGACGAGAATCCCGCTCCCATGCGACGCCTCGCTGACGCTATGGACTCGCCGCGATTCAAACTGTGCCTGGATCTGGCTCACAGCCAGATATACAGCGACCGGGGAATCGCGGAATGGATCGCGGTGTATGGGAAACATCTGGCCCATGTGCACATGAACGACACGCGCGGCACCTACGACGACCATTTGGGCCTTGGCCAGGGCAGCCTCGACATCCGGAGCGCCATCAAAACGCTAGAATCCAGCGGCTTGCCCATTACGTACGCGCTCGAAACCAATACGAACACCCAAACCAGCCTTGAGTTCCTGGGTATATCGAAACGGCACTGAACGCCGCCCTGCCCTCCGGCGCCAGCCGCCCGTACAGCGTCCGGAAATGCGACGCCAAGGCTGTTTCGCAAATTTCAAAAACCGGGACCGACCCAAGCGAGCGACGCAGGAGCGAGACGGGTCTACCTCGAAAATTCCAAAACCCGGGACTGACCCGACGGTTTGCGCAGCAAACCGGGGTCTGTCCCGAGGGTTTTGCTCCAGCTCGCTTTCATCGTCTACGGGTGAGCCGAATGGCTCACGGTTCGCTGTCCCACGGTTTTTGATCCAGCTCGTTTTCATCGTCCACGGATGAACCGAACGGCCCATGGTGCGCTGCCTGGAAGGTCTGCGCCGTGTATCCCCGTCCGTGTGGGTCCGTGTGGGTCCATGTGCGAGGGTTTTGCCCATCATGCACCCCATTTTCATCGTCGATGGGTGAGCCACTGGCTCATGGTTCGCGGGCTGCACGCTACGGGGCCTGGCAGGGCCCACGAAGCGGCCCAGGGAGTCGGCACCCAGGGAGTCGGCAGCTTGAGAGGCGTTATCCCTGCGTAGTATACTTACCCTTCGGTGTCCGTTCTCGATTGGCGGTCTTCTACCGGGGATTAGCATATTTGCGCGGTCTACCGCGTGCAGAAAACGTTGTTTTTGGAGGATTATTGAAATGGCCAATGTCGACCCGGCAAATGTACGAAACGTAGGGATTCTGGGACATAGCAGCACCGGCAAAACGATGCTGATCGAGCATATCCTGCACATGGCCGGCAAGACCAACCGCCTCGGGAAGATCGAAGACGGCAACACTGTCGGCGATTACCTCGAGGAGGAAATCGACCGGCAGCAGACGATTTGCATGAAGCTGATGAATCTGGACTGGACAGGGAAACGCATCCACCTTGTCGACCATCCGGGATATGCGGATTTCGTGGGTGAAGTGGCGGCGTCGATCCCCGTCCTTGACAGCGTCATTATCGTGGTCGATGCGACGTCCCCCATCCAGGTGGGCACCGATGTTGCCATGAAATACGCGGACAAGCATGCGACCCCGCGGGCCATCTTCGTCAACAAGCTTGATCGGGAACATACGAGTTTTGACGAGGTCGTCGAGGCGCTCCAGGCCACCTACGGCCAACAGTGCGTGCCCTTCGTGCTTCCCATCGGCCAGTCGGACGGCCTGAGCGGCGCGGTCAATATCCTGAACGAACAGAACGAGGAATTGGCTGCGCGGATCGAAGAGCTGAAGACTTCGATGATTGACGTGGTCGCCGAATCGGACGATTCGCTGCTGGAAAAATTTCTCGAGTCCGGAGAATTGACGCCGGATGAGTTCAATCAGGGTCTTCAGAAGGGCATTCAGGCGGGCAAGATCGTCCCGATCATCGGCGGCAGCGTGGCGAAAGAGGTCGGACTGAAACACCTGATGGACCTCGTGGCCACGATCTTCCCTTCCCCATGTGACCGCAAAATCAAGGCCAAGACGCGCAGCGGCGAGGATAAGGACGTGACTCCCTCCAAGGATGCTCCCTTCCTCGCGCAGGTATTTCGCTCGATTGTGGACCCCTATGTCGGCCAGCTTACGTTTTTCCGCGTCTTCTCGGGCACGCTCCGTTCCGACACGGAATTCTACAATGTAAGCACCCAGACCAAAGAGCGCACCGGCAAGATTTATCTGATGAATGGAAAAGAACAGACCCCCGTTGATAGCGTTGGCCCCGGGGACCTGGCTGCCATGACCAAGCTGAAGAATACGCATTTCGGAAATACCATCGCTGTGGCGGGAAATGAGCTTTTTCTCCCGAACATCGAGTTGCCGCAGTCCATGGTTAAGCTTGCCATATCGCCGAAGTCGCGTGCTGACGAAGACAAGATCGGCGAAGCCTTGAATCGCATGGCCGAGGAGGATCCGACCTTCGCGCACTATCGCGACACCGCTACGAATGAACACGTCATTCGCGGCATGGGCGATCTTCAGCTCGACATTCTCCTGGAACGCATGAAGCGGAAATTCAATGTGGAAGCCGAAACGCGCACGCCCAAGGTGGCCTACAAGGAAACTGTGCGCGGTAAGTCGGAAGTGCAGGGAAAACACAAGAAACAAACGGGTGGCCATGGCCAGTACGGCGATGTGCACCTTCGCATCGCCCCTAACGAGCGCGGCGCGGGCTACGAATTCATCGACAGCATTGTCGGCGGCGTTGTGCCGAGGCAATACATCCCCCACGTCGATAAGGGCTGCCAGGATGCGCTCGAAAAGGGTGTCATCGCGGGCTATCCGGTCGTGGATATCAAGGTCGAGCTGTTCTACGGCTCGTACCACGATGTGGACTCGTCAGAAATGGCCTTCAAGATCGCGGCGTCCATGGCCATCCAGAAGGGTGTACGGGAAGCGAATCCGTGCCTCCTCGAGCCAATTGTGGAGCTGGAGGTGACTGTCCCCGACGAATTTATGGGTGATGTAAACGGCGACCTGAACAGTCGCCGTGGGCGCATCATGGGCATGGAACTGGCGAGCCTGGGCCGCCAGATGGTTCGGGCACAGGTGCCCGAGGCCGAGATTCTGCGGTACTCGACGGACCTCCGCAGTATGACGGGAGGCCGTGGCAGCTACGGTCAGCGGTTCAGCCACTACGAGGAAGTGCCCGAGCACGTGGCGCAGCAGATCATTGCCGCTTACGAGAAGGAAAAGGCACAAGGCGAATAGCCGCGATAATTCTGAATTTCAGTGGGGGAGGGCCATGGCCTTCCCCCTTCTGTTTTGCCCCCCAATCCCGGCCACGGCAGGGCGAGCACCGGTTTCGCTTTTGACAGGAGGGTTTGATATACTATTTGCTTCTATGTCTGCGACAAGAACAAAAGTACATAAGGGAATCGCCCTCCTCGAGGTACAGGATCCCCTCATTCTGGAAGAGATTGAACGGGATCCGGCCCTGAAAGCCTTCCTCGGCGAGCGGCTGTCCGAACGCTGCATCGCGGTGCAGCCCCACGCGGTCGAGGACGTCGTGAAGCGACTTCAGGCGCTGGGGCACATGCCCAGGGTCTTGGAATGAGCCAGACATACACCATAAAGGAATGCCTTCGCGGCTATACTACTGAGACATTGGGAGAGATTTGCGAATCCCGGCAGCTCGCTGTAACCAGCCGCGATAGCCGCATCCGCGCGCTCGAAAAAATATTGCGCGACCCGCTTCACATCGAGCGATGCGTCAAATCTCTACGTGGCAATGACTTACGCGTAATGAACCTGGTTGAATCGCGTTGCCGGATGCGCGCGGTGGACTTGGCTGCCGTTCCGGGTCTGTATGGTGAAAAGGACCCCTTGGAGCAGATCGAGAGCCTGGTTCGCATGGGCCTTCTTCTCGCCCTTCCCGAGCAGAACAGCGGGGCCTTCTCCATCAGTCATATTCGAAAGAGCGTAACGAACGGCGTGGCCTCGCCGACCCTGTTCGTTCCCGAAGATGTTGCCCGGCAGCTGCCTTCGCCGCCTCTTCTGAATGTCGAAATACCCGAGTCAACCGCCCCGGACGCTTCCCCAAAGCCCGCAACGATTACCCAGGCGACAACGGAGTTTCTCGAGACGCTCCGCATCGTTGAGGGGCTGACGCCGCGCGTCACCGGCACGGGTACCCTGCACAAGACGGACGCCGCCAGAGCGTATGAAATGGCCCGGGAAGCCGGGCTGTCGCGCGAGGCCATGGAGGTCTCGCTCGCGATGGCGCAGCAACTGGGATGCGTCGTGCCGAAGGAAGGCCGGTTCGTCACCACGCCCCTGGCGAATGAGTGGGCATCCGGAAGCCGTTCAGCGCGTATGCGCGCACTGTTCGAGGCGTATTTGGCAAGTGAGGCCCTTCCCGAGATCAAGCTTTTCTTCCCCGCGCTTTTCGAGACTCTGGAGAAACACCTGCTGCCCGGCGCACAACGCAGGACGTATCACAAGGTCCTCGCGGCCGAGATATTGAAGGCCCAGAAAACGGGCGTGTGGTACTCGACGGGGGCCTTTGTTGAGGCTATCCGGCGCCTCGATCCGAACGTGCTGTTTCTGAACGAACCTTGGCGGGCGATTCAAGCCAGCGCGCGGGGACCGGGAGCCGAATGGCGCCAACAGGCCTGGCAGGCTCATGAGAAGCGGCTTTTCGTGTGGATGATCAAGAGCCTCTTCGCCGGCCTGGGCATCGTGGAACTTACGGACGACGGAGCCTTGTTTCGCATAACGGAACTGGGGCATTACGTGCTGGGACAAGGCAGTGCCCCCGAGGCGCGCCAGGACGAACACCACGACGCACTTGTCGTGCAGCCGGACTTTGAGATTATTGCCTATTTGGACCGCTGTCCGCCGGATCTTCGCCGGAAACTGGACATGTTCTGCGAGCGGGTACGCGGAGGCATGGCCACAACCTACCGCCTGACGCAAGACAGCGTGTATCACGGCATCCGCGCAGGTCTTGACATTGACCGGCTGATCCAGTTGCTGGAGAAGTCGTCCACCAGAGCGTTGCCCTCGAATGTACTGACCCAATTTGAGGTCTGGAAAAACAAACTGGCTGCGATCTCGATCCGCCGTTTCTGCCAGGTTGTCGAATGCGTCAATCCCGCCCAGGCCAAGGAAACGGCGGCCATACTTCAAGGCAGCGTACGCATTGGCGAGCGCTTTGTGCTGGCCGATGGCGCATTGCCGAAAGACATCGCCATAGTGGATTACACCCACGCCTTGCCACCCGCTCTTGAACAGGAAGAAGGCCTCCGCCTGCACGCCTCCTGGGAAGACGTCAACCTGTTCTTGAGAAACCGTCTGGAGGAAATCGGGCAAGTCGAGAGCAATGGGCCCGCAAACGGTATGACCGTGTCTCTCAACAAGGCGCACGTAAAGACCGAAGAGGATTCCGCCCTGTTGGTCGCGCAGATAGAGGCCCTCTCGAAACGCCCTCTCGCCGCGCGATACCGCCTGGCGTTACGGGCCTGGGCCGGAGAAGTCGGTGAGGCACTCTTGAAAACCGCCACCGTTGTGCGGTTTGAGGATGCAGAAACGTGCGAGGCTATCGTGGAGGTCCCCCGCGTAGACAAGTACATCGAGGGCCGTCTGGGCCTGTACGCGATTATCGTCCGGCAAGGCTGCCTCGTACCCTTCAAGCGCCTGCTGCGTGAACACGGCATCAAGATGGCCAAATCGGACGATATCGCGGATCCGGAACCGCCCGAGAACTGGGCGCCCCGGTGGCTTGAAGACCACAGCATCGACGACGCGGAAGCAGCGCCGCGCAAAGAGGCGCAGCAGGGGCAGGAAGAGAAGGATGCCGGCGAGATCGTTCCTTTGCCCTCCTACCCGCCGCGGGTAATGCGCGGAATTATCGAAGAGGCAATCGAGGGCAGGCACCCCCTGCTCATCAATTATCAGTCTGCCTGGAGTTCCCGCCCAACCACCCGGCAGTTGAATCCAGTCGCTCTCGATATCAGCGGTTCTTCACCATCCGTGAGCGGTTACTGTCATCAGCACGGCGGCGCGAGGAGCTTCAAGCTTGCGCGTATTACCGGCATCCGCCTGCTGGAAGACGAGGCATTCTGACCCCTCACGGTCTCCGTGTGCGCACTCCCCCCCGCTGTAAAGCCCCCGCGCAAACATGCTATTCTTGCGGCGTCAACAGCGGAGATTCTCAATGACTGATTTTCTGTCGGAAGGCGAACATGTCGTCGGGGTCGATATTGGCGGTACGAAGCTCATGGCGGTTGTCTATGACCACGAATTCAAGGTTAAAGGCCGGAACAAACGCAAGAGCAAATCGAAGTCCGGGGAGCCGACCGAGGAACGCCTGACCAAAACGATCCAGGAAGCCATTGAGGATGCTAAGGTAGACTCGATACGCGGCATCGGCGTGGGCTCTCCGGGCCCTTTGAACCCCAAGACGGGCGTAATCATCGACACGCCCAACCTGGCCTGGAAAGATTTTCCGCTGGCACAGTATCTGAAAAAGCGGTTCAAGGTTCCGGTGATCGTCGATAACGATGTCAACGTTGGCACCTACGGCGAATACCGTTTTGGACAAATCCGCGATTGCGAGAGTGTTCTCGGCGTTTTCCCGGGGACGGGCATCGGGGCGGGGATCATCATTGACCGCAAGATCTTCTATGGATTCTCGGGAGCGGCGGGTGAGTTTGGCCACATGACGGTCGCGGTGGACGGCCCCTACTGCGGCTGCGGCAAGCGCGGCTGCCTGGAGGCCATGGCGTCGCGTGTCGCCATTGCGGCTGACGTCGCGGCCCTGGCAGCCAGAGGCGATGCGCCATACATCCTGGCAAACTGCGGGACCGACTTGGCCAAGATCCGCAGCAGCAACCTGGCGGACGCCGTGAAGGCCGGTGACAGAATGGTCGAGGGCGTGCTGCGCAAGGCCGCCTATTACGTCGGTGTCGCCACAGGAAACGCCATCAACTTGATAAGCCCGGAGGCTGTAGTTCTGGGCGGCGGCCTGGTGGAAGCCATGCCCGAACTGTACCTCGAGGAAGTCAAGCGCGGGATTAAGGAGCACGCCATGCCATTCCTGCGCAAAAACGTCCGCATTGTCACCGCCAAACTGGCCGACGACGCCGTTGTGATGGGGGCCGCGTACATGATCGCCGAGCGTTTGGGGGAATTCTAGACGAGCTCGCCACGCAAGATTGTCACGCCCGGATTTGATGCGTTTCCCGAATGCCGCCACGCGAGGAGGTTCGACCCGGCAGGGGCCTGGTCCGAATCCTGCAACAGTTCGCGCCGTGTTCGTGCGTGCTGAAGGGTATGCCGCCTACTGTTCATATTCTGGAAGATAGCGCAGCACAACATCTGCACAATGTGCAGCCAACCAGGGCACGCGCGCTGCTCAGCATGGTCTAGAATTGCCGGCGCCGCGTGGGCTGTTCGGGCGGAGCAGGCGGCGGCCCGGGGTTTCGCAGGGCGAGAAACATGTTGGCGATGCGCTCGCGAAGCTCTACGCTCTCGGAGATTATCAGTATGGCATAGTGCTTATTGCGTACTGCTGTCGCGACGTTCTTGGATGCATAGCCCGGCAGGCGGCTTTCGGCTTCCACTTCCATATTCGTCAGTTCCGCGTCGATCACCCCGACGTTCGAGTACATAAACAAATGGACTTCCGCCCCGTTGATCGTCATGAAAGCCTCGGCATCTGCCTGATAACCGGGGCGGCTTACCGGACGCTCGTTTGCCACCGAGAAATTCCGGTCCCGGAATGCTTGCTTAATGGCATCGACCGTGAGTGGCTCCGGTTCCTTTGTCAATTGACACACGAGCGGAAGAGCCGCCAGCAACACGATGCCACAGATGACAGCGAGCAGTTTTTTGTCCATACGCGAGGCCCCGCCTAATTGAAACCCGCCACCAACTCCTGAATCAGCAGATACCAGCCGTCTGCCAGCACAAACATGATGATTTTGAAGGGCAACGATACGAAGACGGGCGGCAGCATCATCATTCCCATGGACATGAGGGTGCTGGCCACCACCATGTCGATAATCAGGAAGGGGATATAGATGATAAAGCCGATTTGAAACGCGATGCGGATCTCGCTCAGCACGAAACCCGCGACCAGCGTAATGGTTGGCACATCGTCGCGCGTGCGGGGGCGTTCCATCCGCGAGATGTCAATGAACAGCGCGAGATCCTTGGCCCGCACCTGGCGGAACATGAAATCGCGCAAAGGACCAATCGTGTTGTCCACGGCCTGTTCCCAGCCGATTTCTTCGCTCACATAAGGGCGATACGCCTCGTCGTATACCTCCTGATACACCGGGGACATGACGAAAAGGGTGAGAATCAGCGCAAGACCTACAAGCACCTGGTTTGGCGGGGTCTGCTGTGTAGCCATGGCCTGGCGCAGAAATCCGAACACGACGACGATCCGCAGGAAGGAGGTCGTCATCACGGCGATTGCGGGCGCCAGCGACAGCACGGTAAGCAGGATAAACACCGCCAGTGTGGTGGAGATGCGATCCGGGGACGTCGCGCCCTCGAGACCGCGAAACACGTTCTCGATGCCGAGCGGCCCGGTTTCTTCCGGTGCTTCCTGAGCCATGACGGCGGCAGACGCCAGGAACAACGCCCCGACGGCCCCCGCTTTGAGCAGACCCTTAACGTTCCGATTCACGTGTGGAATCCCGCAGGTACTCCTGCAAGCGATGGATGTCTCCCCGCAACGCCGCTATGTCGTCTTCATCAACCGGCGGATTCGGTTCTGGCGCATCCTCTTCGCCTGGGCGGTTGATTTGCGCAAGATTCGCGCGAAGCTGCGAGAAAAAGTCAGGGCTGGCGTTTGACTGCTCCTCTTCTCCCCCGCTCTCCGCCGGTGCCTCAGTTTCCTCGCGCGCCGCAGCAAATTCGGCCTCGTCGAACTCCGCGATCAGACGCAAAGCATTTTGGGATTGGCCCACAACGAGCACTTTCCCTCCTGTGCGCACGAAATGGAGACACACGCGGGGGCTCAGGTAAATCCGCCCGAGCACGGAGCCCAAACGGTTGCCCGTCAACAGTTTTCCGCCGCTGCTGCGCCGCTGGAGGACGTAATACAGCAGCAATATCATGGCGAGCACGAACAGGAGCCACGCAAAGGCCTTGATGAGACTATACGGCTTCGAATCGGCCGTGGAATTCTCTGCTCCTGCAATATGCGCATCACGGGACGTGCCGCGCCGCGCGTCCAGCTCGCGATTCACCTCGTCGAGCAGGGGATCGGCGCCCGCGACGGGCAGCGGTTCCGCGGATTCTCCGGCCTCCGCACTCGCTGGTTCAGGCGGGACATCCCCGGCAACGTCCGGCACGACATCCGAGCGAAGTTCCACACGGGGGGGAGGAATGGACTCGTATTCGTTGTATTCCTCGACCGGAGCTGCCGTTTCCGGCGTCTCGGATTCGGGGTCCTGCGCTCCCGCGCTGAAAACGCAGACACAGACGCATGTCCAGAGCACACTGACGATAGCGCCCTTATGATACATCATCGTGGCCCTCTTCGAATCCCGACCGATCTTCCTGCCCCACGATTTCGCCAATGCGCACATGCAGCTCGTCGGCAATAACCACCACTTCCCCACGCGCTAAGGGCAAGCCATTTACGTAGATGTCGGTCATCTCGCCGGCCAGCTTGTCGAGAGGCACGATAGACCCCCGCTTAAGTCCCAGGACCTCGCGCACCGTCATCAGGCAACTGCCAAGATGGGCGGTGATAGTCATCCGGACCTGCGCGAGGTCATCGAGCGCTACCCGTTCCGCTCCGTAGGCGCCCTGGGAAGTCACCTCACGGAATTCATGGTCCTGGGCCTGTTTGCCTTCGGCGTCCATCATTATTGGTCACTCACAAGATAGCGCGTGTGAAACACATCGGTAACCCGGATACTTGGGTCCACGGGACCCGGCTGCAACTGCTTCAATATCGTGTTGGCCTCGAGCAATATGGCCTTTTGAATCGCGGCTTTCACGCGGGGGTCATCGAGTTCGGCCCGCGTCTTGAATTCGTGCTGTTTGTGGATCATGGCCTTGAATCGGGCTATGTGCTTCTGCACGAGCGCGGCCGTCATCGGACTGTTGCATTCAAGAGAGACCTCGTACGACAGGTAGGCCGAGGACAACTGGCTGTCCTCCGGCAACTTTACCGAAGCGACAGACTCCGGGAAATCAACCGTAACCGAATCAGGATTCAGCTTGTCTCCCGGGTCCACGACCGTCTGTGAGTTGTCATTCGACAGCCTGGGCCTGAGGAGTACAAAATAGAGGACCAAGGCTGCCACAGCCGCGACCATGACGGCCACACCCAGCCAGATCAGGGTACTGAGAAAAGACGATTTCCGTGGTGCCGGCACCGCGGGTTGCTGGTCATCAGACATACACGAATACCTCGCTCACTGTTGTGGTTCGGGCTCTATGGCATCTCCCAATTCGCCGATAGCACGCCGCAGGTCTTCCGTCGTCTCGTCGGAGAACTCGCCGCGAACATAGATTTCGACGCGTCTGTTCGCCTGCATCCCCTCCTCCGTTTCGTTTGTCGCAATGGGCTGCGAAGGACCGCATGCGACCACCTCGAACATGCTCAGAGGTATCTGAGAACGCTCGTGAAGGAAATCCGTGACGCTTTTCGCTCTGCCGTAGCTGAGATGGTAATTGTCTTCGAACTTTCCTCCCGGCGTCAAGGGGCGGCTATCCGTATGGCCTTTAATTTCGATGCTGGCATTGGGAAGGTCCTTGAGGACAGCGCCAATGTCTTCGAGCACGGGGAGCGCTTCGGATTTCAGGTCGGCTTTCGCGGTATCAAAAAGGATACGGCTGGGGAGGTTGATCTTGAGCCCCCCTTCCTCATCCAGTTCAACGTCCACATCGTTGGCCTTGTTGTTAACAAGCATGCGTTCGCGGATTTTCCGGGCAACGCTCTCAATAGTCCGGTACCGCCGCGGCTGCAACTGTTCGACGAGCAAGGGCTGAATGACAGACGTGTTTTTGGGAAGCACCCCCAACGCTCCCTTGAGCGAATGGATGGCCTTGCTGTATTTTTTCTCGCTGATGCTCGAGAACGACAGGAGCAGCACGAAGAAGCACAGTAACAGGCTCATCATATCGCCATAGGTCACCATCCAGCCCGGCGCGCCCGGCGCTTCGTCGCTTCCTCTTTTGCGCTTGTCTTTTGACATGTTACAGTGAGCTGACCTGACGACGTACCGCCGGAGAGACGAACGCCTTCAGTTTTTGCTCGACCACGCGTGGATTATCCCCTGACTGAATGGACAGAATGCCCTCAATAACCAGTTCCTTGGCGAGGAGTTCGTTGCTGGTTCTTACCTTCAGCTTGCCCGCCGCAGGAAGAAACACCACGTTTGCCAGCAGCGCTCCGTAAAGGGTGGTCAGCAGCGCTACCGCCATGCCCTCGCCGATCTTGGCCGGATCATCCAGCGTGGCCAGCATCTGCACGAGCCCGATAAGCGTGCCAATCATGCCAAATGCAGGCGCAAACGTGCCCATAGCCGTCAGGATCGACTGGCCCATTGCGTGGCGATCTTCCATAAAGGCCAGTTCCGTGGTCAGGATGTCCTTGATGAGTTCCGGCGCGGTGCCGTCAATCGCCAGTTGCACGCTTTTCTCGAGGAACTCGTCCTCCGCTTCGCTTGCGTGGGATTCAAGGGCCAGAATACCCTCGCGCCGGGCAATCGTGGCGAAGCTGACTAACCGGGGGATCAGGCTCTCTGGCGGGTTGTCCTTGTGAAAGAACGCATTCTTGACCGTATTCAGCACACTCAGAACATCCCCCAAGGGAAAGTTGATGAGCGTGGCCGCGAGAGTCCCCCCCACCACGATCACGACGGACGACGAGGACCAGAACACGCCCGGATTGCCGCCCATGACGATGGAGACGACAACCAATGTGACCCCGGAAATCAAACCCACAAGTGTCGCAATATCCATACGCTACACCTTTTGCTGGGCTCCCCTATTTGAACATGCGGTGCAGGTTCGTCCGTATTCTAGCACTCTGGCTGCCAACCCACAACTTAGGCTGCCCACGAGTTGCACGCCCTGTTTCCTGGCCCCGAAGGCAACCAGGGCAGGGGGCGGCGCGCGAGAAGGCCGGCGTGCCGCCCCCCGAGACTCACTCATATCTCACGATACGGATTATCGAACGAGATTGACAGTCTCTTGAAGCAGAGTGTCCGCGGTCGTAATGGTTCGGGCATTCGCCTGGAAACCGCGTTGCGTGACGATCATATTGCTGAACTCGGTCCCCAGATCGACATTCGAGCCTTCGAGTACCCCGCCGGAAACCTGGCCGCGGCCACCGGTATTGGGAAGCCCGATCTGGGGCGTGCCCGACGCGGGAGTATCGCGAAACAGGTTACCGCCATCGCGTTCGAGACCGCCAACATTGGCAAAGGATGCCAGGGCGATCTGGCCGATTACGCGGGTCAGACCGTTCGAGAACACACCGTTGATCGTGCCGTCGCGCGCAATGTTGAAGCTTTCAAGCGTGCCGCGGGCAAACCCGTCCTGATTGGTAACGGTCGCATCGCTGTCCGAAGCCAGTTCAGTAACCGATGAGAAATTGATCTCGAACTCGAACGGCGTGTCCGGATACGAGTCGAGGCCTCCGAATGCCGCCAGAGGAACGGACACTTCGGGGCTGCCATCGGGCCGCGACGTGAAAACGCCGCCAACCAGCGTCCCCTCGTCGAAGTAATTGCCTTCCGAGTCGAACAGAATAACGCCTTCGCCCACTTGTGTCGTCACGGGAGGGGTATCCCCGTTGGTGTATTCCACAATGTAGGACCAGGCGTTGTAGTCCGTTCCCCCGACATTCACCTGCGGGATCTTCTCGAAGGTGGTCAGCAATTCGCGGGGCGTGCCCAACGAATCGAACACATTGGCTCGGCGCTGCACGACAGTGCCTGCGACGGAACGCGAATCCAGGTTACCGCGGACCATGACCATCTCGGTGGCCCGAACGATGGATGTGCCGCCCACGGGAACTTCTATATCGGTGGGAATGGCGCTGACATTCACTTCGCCGGTCTCATCCGCAAGATACCCTTGCACACGCATGCCCGTGGCCGGGTCGATGAGCTGCCCGAGGGCATTCAACGTGAATGATCCGTCGCGCGTGAAGTACATGCCGGTCCCATCGCTCAACACGAAGAACCCCGTGCCCTGGATTGCCAGGTCGGAGTTGTTTCCCGTGGTTTGGAGCGAACCTTGCTGATGTATCGTGTCCACTGTGGCCAATTGAACCCCAAGGCCAATCTGGACGGGATTCGAACCTCCGAAGTTGCCCACGGGCCCGCGCCCGCCTTCCAGCGTCTGCGAGAACAGGTCCTGGAACAGGGCGCGCGCGGCACGATATCCCGGCGTGTTGACGTTGGCAATATTCGCCGCAATTACGTCCATACGTCTTTGGTGCGTTTGCAGGCCCGTGACGCCTGTGTAAATCGCTGTACCCATTTTACATACCCTCCTGATGATGCGCCGCCTCTGTCAATCGGCGGCGCGAGGGCCTCCCCGAACTGGGGACCGGCCCATGCCTCGATTTCAGTACGGCCGTGCCGGGCTGGGAGCCACGACTACGGCACTGTCGATATTGGTGAAGATGGCGTTCCCCATCTCGGAACGGGGAATCGCCGTGATGACGGTCCGATTGGCGACGCTCACCACATACGCCGCGTTTTCGGTAATGAGCAGGGTCTCGCGGGAACCCTTGGCGGCCGCGCGGTCGACGCTGTCACGCAACGCCGTCTTGTCCACTTCCGAGAGCGGGATGTTGCGCTCCCGGATACGTTGCGCGGCGTGGGCGGAGAACCGCAGCGCCGATTGTGCACGGTGCGCCTGCTCGAGGACATCCGAGAACGGCACATGGGGAACACCCGGCGCCGCCCCGGACCCGCGCGCAGTGGCGCCGGCACCCTGTACGTTTGCGAGTTGCACGTGGTTAATCATGGCGGTCACCCTACGCTCAGAACGCCCGCCATCGAGAGCACTTGCCCGTCCACATTCAGGTAGACGAGGCTCCCGTCAAGGTGGACCGTCTGTACGGTTCCCTGGACCACGTTGCCCTCTTCGTCAATCCCGGTGACTTCGTGGCCAACCAGACCACTGGCCGAAATGAAGTTCAACTGGTCGAAATTCCCGGTGAGCATTTCGAAGCTCTCGTTGAGATTGTTCATCTGCTCGAGGGAGGCAAACTGGGCCAGTTGCGCGATCATGTCGGTGTTATCAACCGGGTTCAGGGGGTCTTGATACTGCATTTCCAGGACCAGCAACTGCAGAAACGCGTCGCGGTCGAGGTCGTTTGCCATCTCGCTCACCACCTCGGTGTCGCCGCTCTTCTGCATCAAGCCGGCCTGCTTCAGCACGTGCGCCACCCGCGCTCTCGACATGGACTGCAACTCGGTTGCAGCTTGAGCACGATCCGTTGGCGTAGCGCTCAAGTCGCCTGCGAAATTGCCTCGGATGGCAACCAGCGCATTCATATGTTGCTCCTTTCGTTGTGGTTTAACTGCACTTCATGTTTCCGCACCTCATGCGTAAACGCTCAGCACGCCTTCGTGATACGCGTTGCGCATTAGAGAGGCGCTCGCCGCCGCCTCAGAGCCTCCATAGGCCTCATGCGACGGCCCCGCATACCGGTACGTTGTGTGGCCGTCACTCCAGTGACCGCGCCCCGTGAAACTCCCGTGGCCTTGAGACGGGCCGCCGTCAGCAGTCACAGTTACGCGCACAACGTTGACCCCGTCCCGCAGGAGAGCGTTTCGAAGGCCTTCCGAACCGCTTTCCATGGCATCACGAACCGATGGGCTGTTCGACACAAACCTGAGGTGCAGTTCGTTGCGCGTCGAGACGATCTCGACACGCACCTCGCCAAGCGATTCGGGCACGAGCCTCACGCGAAGCGACCGCTCGCCTTCGGCCACGAGATACCGCACGCTCCTGACCGCCAGGTCCGTCATGGAATCTCGAAATGCCGCCTCACGCGGAATGTGGTATTCCACAACCTCGCCAGGCGTGTTCGACGCGGAGGTTTGCGCGGGTGTGCCGGGCGCGGGCGACGCCGGTTCAGCGCCGGTAACGGCGGTAGAAACTGGCTGCACCCCCTGCGGCAGTTCCGGCGGGTGTGCCGCCGCCGGAGCTTCGGGTACGTGCTTGTTCATCGTCACGTAACGTGCTACCAGCTCGCCAGTCTTAGGGGCTGGAGCATCATTCGAGTGGGATGATGCACCGTCTCCGGACTGCCCGCCCTGCTGGGCACCCTGGCCGTCTTCTGCCATCTGGCTCGCTCCGACGGTCATCGCGGGTGGCGTTTCAGGCGCCGGTTTTCCGGCCGGCAGGCTGCCCTGCGCATGCTCGGCAACGGCAGCGTTGTCTACGGAAACCCCTTCCGCTCCGGGGCCGACGCGTTTCCCTACCATGGCCGCAACCGCTGCGAGAACCGGATGCCCTTCGGGATCCGGACCGATGGGCGGCCCCGACAGGGCCAGAGCCGCTTCGCGAACGGTATGACCATAAGCGCGACCACCCATGGGCGTGGCCGCCGCGGACGCAGCCGCCCGAGCCTCGTCCGAAATCGCCCCAGTCTGACCAAGGGAGTTCGGCGACCCCCGCGTGGAGCCTGGGGGCACTTCGTCAGTGCTCTTGACCAGAACCCCGGGACTCCGGGACGCCGAAGTTGCCTCGGACGCGGTTCCGCCAGCAGGCCCATGGCCATTCCCGACGGTCTCGAGCGCGACCGCATCAGTGCCCGGCACGGAGCTGTTTTCCGCAGACGCGACCACTTGGACGGCTGGCCCCTGTTCCGCGCTCGCAGCGTGTTGTTCCGGGGCCGGGGGCATCGTCTGCGCGTTCGCAAGCGATTCCGCGGTCCCGACCGTGCGGCCCGCCACAGCGCACGCCGCACTGCTGCGCGAATGCCACGGCACAAGGGCATCGGATTCGTCTACAGTATCCGCACCCTCACGCACGAGCGTGGCGCTCGCGTGCAAATCAGCCGGCAGGGTCTGAGACGGCACAACCGGCAACACCTGGGCATCCTGGGCGGCCTCCTCGGAAGACGCGGCTTCCTCAAGGGTGGACTCACCTGCGTCGCTGACCCCATTGTGAGCCTGCGACCCATGCGGCGGCACCACCACAGCGCCTGCGGGAATGCTGGAAAGCTCGAACTCCAGCAGCAGCCCCCCATCCGGAAGCACGAGCACGGGTTGGCCGAGAGCATTCGCAATTGACGGTGCAGTTTCCTGCGCCAGAACGAAGGCGAAAGCCCCGCCGTCGTGCCCGGCACGCCCGGCAAACCCTTGCGAACCCGCCGCAAGCAGGTCCTGCACGGGATGGCCCGCCTCGAGCAATTGCATCAATACGGATGGTATGTTCATTCCAAATCACCTCCTTTCGTTCAAAATGCGGCGCCTCCCCCGGCCACGTGACAAAATGAGGGCGGGGCAGGGCGCCGGTAACGAATACCCCCGGTTCACCCATTGAACCAGGAGGATATTCTCGACACGTGAAAATGAGGGCTGTTTGTTGCTCGAGGGGAAGTCGTGAAGACGCTTTTAGACCAGACGCGCACGACAGCAGGCCATTCCGTTGCAGCGCCAACCGGAAGCGTCTCCTGACCCGGGAACCGGGCGGGTCAGGAGCCGAAGTCGTGTCTTTTCAGGGCTTGCAGCACGAGGGCAGCCTTGTCAGGCGTCATCTCATTCAGGATGTTGCCGCGAATGCGTTCTTCTTCGATTCGCTGGATGATCAGGGCGGCCTCTTCCGGGGTAAACAATTCCGAGGTCAGGGTTTCAGCTGCGTTCTTGGCTTCCATGCTGGCGATGGATTGCGCCACCGTTTGCAGACGCTGGTTTTGGGCCTCGTCTGCGCCTTCGATAGACTCATTCACATCTTTGAGAAGCGATTCGAGGGAGGTGCGCAGGGCTTCGAGTTCTTTTCGCATCAGGGTAAGGCGCTTCTCCTCTTCGTCAATCCGCGCCTCGCGCTGTTCCAGTTCCTGCTCCTTTTCACGCAGCGCTGTCAAGAGTGGGCCAATGTCCGCGGGGCTCGGCAGGACCGGCGCCACCACCGCCTCCTCCTGGTGCCTTCCCGTCAACCGGGCGATTCCCAGTTGGTTCAGATTGCCGGTGAATAAAAGGAGCAGCAGCAGGGTTACCGCGAAGGTCAACATGAACAAGAGGATTGCAGCTGCCACTTTCATCGTTTTGCAGGTCCATCCGCCATGGCTGCGCGCGTCACGGCAGCCTCGTCCAGGCGTTTCTGCTCTTCCTTGCCGAGTGCGAACTGGTAGGCTTTATCTTTGCGTTCCTTCAGGCGTTCCAGAATCCGGCGGCTTTTAACGGCGTCTTCCAGCTCGGCCTGCCGGCCTTGTTCCTGGGTTCGCAAATGCGCTAATTGGGAATCTTTCTCGACCGCCAGCCTCGAGAGATGGCGCTCATACGAAAAATAGCGGCGAATTTCGGATGCATCGAACTCCTCCCGGGAGAGTTCGCTCGCGGTGGTGAGGGCCAAAACCTGCTGCTCAGTGATTTCATTCCGCTGCTGCTCGGCCACCCTAACCGCGCGGCGCATCTGCGCAAGAGCCATCGACTTGAGGTCCTCCTGCCGTTGCCGAACCCGCAACAGCACACCATACCGAAAAGGTCGTACCAGTGCCATACCCGCTTACCCCTGTAACGCGTTTCGCATCAGACGCTCGATTTCTTCAAACGGCGACTCTTCATACAGCCCTTGCCGAAGAAAGGCGCGCACCTGAGGCATAAGTTTGAGCGCGCGATCGATCTCGGGATTGCTGCCCCCCACATACGCGCCGATGTTCACCAGGTCTTCCGCATCGCGATAGGTGGCCAGAACGCGCCGCAACTCGCCGGCCAGCCGCTGATGTTCTTCACTGGTGACATCGATCATGCACCGGCTCACACTGTCATTGACGTCAATGGCCGGGTAATGGTTGCGTGTGGCCAAATCACGCGACAAGGCGACATGCCCGTCGAGAATGCTGCGCACAGCATCGCCCACCGGATCGTTAAGATCGTCGGCCTCGACCAAAACAGCGTAGATCCCGGTGATGCTGCCCTGCGGCGACGTGCCCGCACGCTCGAGCAGCTTAGGCAGCAACGAATAGACTGATGGGGGATACCCCTTTGTCGTGGGCGGTTCCCCAATGGCCAAGCCGACTTCGCGCTGGGCCATTGCGAAGCGGGTGATCGAATCCAGCATCAGCATCACGTCGGCCCCGCGCGCGCGAAACCATTCCGCGATGGCGGTGGCCATGTACGCTCCCTTAACGCGCCGCAACGCCGGTTCATCCGAGGTGGCCGTCACCACCACCGACCGCGCGAGCCCCTCGGGGCCCAGGTCCTTTTCAACGAACTCGCGCACCTCGCGGCCCCGTTCCCCGATCAACGCAATCACATTCACGTCGGCGTTGGTATTGCGGGCGATCATGCCGAGTAGTTTGCTCTTGCCGATTCCGCTGCCCGAAATCACGCCCATACGTTGCCCTTTACCGCAGGTGATGCAAGAATCGATGGCGCGAATGCCCGTGGCGACCGGCACCTCGATCCGCGTCCGTTCGAGCGGACGCGGAGGGGCGGCCGTGAGCGGCATTTCGCTGGTGGTCCGGGGAGCAGGTCCGCCATCGAGGGGAATTCCCATGCTGTCAATCACGCGCCCCAGCAAGTCATCGCCGACACGGACCATCTGCGGCTTGTAGGTTGGGATGAGCAGGCTGTCGGGAGCGATCCCGTTCATGTCTCCCAACGGCATGAGCAGTATGCGCTTGCCGCGAAATCCAACCACCTCGACGGGCACTTTGTCACCACCCTGCCGATCCTGAACGTAACACAAGTCGCCAATACGCATGGCCGGCCCGGTGGCTTCCACGGTGAGCCCGACAACATCCACCACGCGTCCGTAAACGCACACTGGACTGCTTTGCCGCACGCGAAGCCGATATCGCTCAAGGTCGAGAGTTGCCACCGGTCACTCCATCAGGGTATCCACAATTTTCTGGAACTGGGTTTCCATTTGGGCGTCTACTTCAAGGAATTCGGATTGGGCTACGCAACCGCCCGGCGCCACCGTATCATCCGCGATGATTTCGAGATCTTCGACAGCGCCGAACTCGGTGAGCAGCGTGATGTTGTGCTCTTTCAGGGCCGCAAGATCCGCCGGATTCAGCTTGAGCACAATCCGCTCGCGCTTTTCCAGATGCGCCAGGGCCTCATGAACAACGGTTCGCACCCGTTCGGGGTCGACAGTGGGCTCCCGGCGCAGGATGCGCTCCGCGATTGCCGTCGCCAGAGTCACCACCTGCGGCTCCAGCGACAGCAAGAACTCAACCCGAGCCTCTTCCATGGCGGTTGCGGCACTCTCGAGAGATTCGGCCGCTTTTCCGACCGCCTCGGCAAATTTCGCATGGCCGGCCTCGGTCCCCCTGCGCAAACCCTCCGCATAGGCCTCGCGGATTTTCGACTCGGCCTCCTGCCGTGCATTCTCGATGATCTGGCGGGGATCCAGAACCAGGTCTCCGGAGTCTTGATGCAGTTCCGCCCGGATAAACTCGAGGGTATCGCGCTGATAGCAGGGGTATTCCTGCGAATTCGGATCCCACGCTTTGATTATTTTCGCCATTTCCCCTTTACGGGCTCCCCATTGCAGAAAACTGTTGCCGTTATACGATAATGTCGTCTTCAGCGCTTCCGCCGCGCCCCTCGATGATGATCTCTCCCGCCTCCTCGAGCCGCCGCACAATGCCCACCATCTTCTGCTGGGCCTCTTCAACATCCCGCAAACGCACGGGGCCCATGTACTCCATTTCTTCGGCAATCATGTCCCGTGCGCGCGTCGACATATTCTTGAGGATCTTCTCTTTCACTTCCTCGTCGCCGTGCTTCAGGGCGAGTGCAAGATCCTTCTGATCGATTTCGCGCAGGGCCTTCTGAATTCCCCCGTCGTCCACGAAGATCAAGTCGTCAAACGTGAACATCAGCCGGGAGATCTCGTCGGCTAATTCCGGGTCGCGTTCCTCGAGTTCGGCCATGATGTTCTTCTCGGTAGCCCGCTCGATACGATTCAAAATCTCGGCGACCTCTTTGACGCCTCCCGCAAACGTAAACCCCTGACTGAAAACGGACGCCATCTTGCGCTCGAGAACCCGCTCGACCTCGCGCACAATTTCCGGAGGGGTCCGGTCCATCGTAGCCACCCGCAAGACCACATCAGTCCGGGTTTCAGGATTCAGGGCGGACAGGACCGTTGCCGCGATATCCGGTTGCAGATGGGCCAGAATCAGCGCAATGGTTTGCGGATGCTCGTCCTGGATGAACGTGATGATCTGGCTGGGGTCCGCCTTTTTGAGAAACTCGAAGGGCACCTCCTGGAGGCTGCTTTGCAGGCGTGTCAGGATTTCGATGGCGCGTTCGGGACCCAGCGCCGATTCGAGCAGGGTCCGCGCGTAGTCCACACCTCCCTGAGTCACATACCGGTTCGCCACCATCATCTGGTGGAATTCCTCGATAATCGCCTCGCGCGTTTCCGGCTCGATGGTCCCCAGACTCGACAGGTCAAGCGTCAGGCGTTCGATTTCGGTGTCGTCCATTTTCGAAAGCACACGGGATGCGGCCGCAGGACCCAGACACGCAAGCAGAATGGCTGCCTTCGTGTTGCCGTCCAACGTACTGATGTCAACCGCCGGCGCTTTCTTCTTCTTCAGCGTGGCCCTACTCCTCGCCTTCGGCCAGCCAAGCCCGAAGCAACGACGCTACCTGCTCAGGCTGTTCCGCGGACACACGTTCTACCTCTTCTGCCATCTCGCGCCGCCGCATTTCGCGCAATGTGGGTTCATGTTCGGGGGGCAAGGTCTCCTCCATTTCCCCAGGGACGACGAGTACACGCATCAGGAAACGTCTGAATACAATAAAACCGATTATGACCAGTAGCACCTTGAGGACCGTACTGCCCCATTTTATCATATTTTCCTGTATTTGCGCCCACTCAAAAGCCTTAAATGTCTCAATAGCCGCAACCTGTTCCACTTCAAAGGGGTGGTCGAACACCGAGACTTCTTCCGGAGTGAGCTCGGGCCCCACGGCCGTGGCCACCACCGTCCTGTAGGCTTCGAGCTGTTCGTCTGTTCGGGGAACGTATTGCGTCTCGCCCGTCGCGTTTCCATCGGTGCCGGTGACTGGCTCATAAGTGCCTGATACAACAGCTACGGCGCGCGCTTTGACAACCGAACCGGGCGGGGTAAGGGTAGTCGTCTTGGTGATGCTTGGCTCGTAGTTGAAGATTTCCTCCCGTTGGCTTTCGGTCGTTTCAAGCGCTCCGGGCGTGCCTTCGGGGATGTTTGCCAGGGTTCCGGCGGGGCCTTCGGGCAGAGTCTCCTGGCTTGTGGTCTCGGTGCGGGTGATCATCTCGCTGACGGGCGTCCCTTTCTCAGCCCTGGTCGACGTTTCTTCGACGGTACTGGTGTCGATGTCAAGGCTTACGCGCACAAAGCTCTTGACGCCCATCTTCGCCAATGCGGATTCTGCTTTCAGCTCCCGCTGGCGTTCGTAATCGTTGAGAAAGTCGAGGCGCCGGTTGGAAATTTGCGTGAACTCATCCTCGGCGGGGAGATTAAGGCTTCGGCCGTCTGTCGTGGCCAGGGTGATGTTTTCGGGGGCCAGATTGGCGCCGCCAAACGAACTGATCACCCCCAGAACGGCCGCGATTTCGTCCTTCGAGAGCGGGCGGCTCACATCCAGCGTAACGGCCGCCTTGTTGGGCCGTTGTTCGTCGGCAAAGAGACTTTCCTCTTCGCGGTGGATGTAGACCAGAGACCGCCGGACAAAGGAGAAGTCGTTCAGCATGCGTTGCAGTTCCCCTTGAACCGCGCGCCAGTATCGGATGTCCTGTTCGGCCTGGCTGGACATGACGCTGGGCTGGTCGAAAATCTCGAAGCCCACGCCCGCGCCGTAGGACTTGGGAAGTTCCTGGTTACGCAACGCCACGCGCACGTTGCTGAGGTCCCGGGTGCGTACCATGATGGTGGCGCCCGCCTCGCGCGGCTGGTAGGGAATGTCGTTGTCATCCAGGTATTGAATGATGGAGGAAGAGTCCTCCCGATCAAGACCTGAATAGAGCACGACGTATTGCGGGCGGCTGCCATACAGCACCAGCACGAGAATCACCGCTATCGTCGCTCCGAGAGAGAGCATGATATTGATGCGAGCGCTCAGCGACAGGCGCTGCCACGTGCGCCGCACACCGTTCACGAATTGGCGTAGAAACTCCAACACGGTCTGTCCCTCACCTTCCTACACTATGGCGTTCACGCGACTCTCCGGATCTACTGCCCGGATGAGCCTCCAGCTATGCTCGAATCTCCCCTTGCGCCATCTTTTCGGAACCGAGGTACAGCATCCTCGAAAGGCTTTCCCCGCACGGTGGAAGCCTCGGGACGCGCATCATGCCGGCCGCCCGCCGCCGGCTCCGCACCACTGGTGCCTGCGGTTGGTCGGGATTCAAATGTCACCTTCGCGCTGAGCCCGGCGGGCGCCATGGTGGCGCGCCGGGCACTATCCTCTTGACCTGACTGGTTTCGCCGCAACGGTTCCCCTGCATAGGCGCGTGTGTCCGTCAACGACCGCATCGAAACTGTCAATCCGCCAGGTGGCGTGGCAGTGAGCCATGCCACCAGGGCAGCAAGCGGCACGGAAACGGCAAACACGACTACACGGACTTTTTCGCTCCGTGGGAACCCTCCCCATCGGCATGCGAGGCCCGCCGCGAGATAACGGAGTAAGCTCACTGGCGATTTCCTCTATCTATCGCACGGCCCGCACCCTCTCGCTGCACGTGAGAGAAGCGCGCCGTTATATCTGAGTACGCATGATCTCTTCGTAGGCGGCCACGATTTTGTTGCGCACGGTCATCATGGTTTGGAAAGCCACGTCGGCCTTCTCGAGCGCAACAATGGCATCGGTAACGTCTCGAATCTCCCCTGAGACCACCTGTTTGATCGTCATATCCGCTTCGTCTTGAAGGCGTTGCACTTCACCGACCGCTTCGGCCAGGACTTCCTTGAACGAGCTTGCCCCCGTGGTGCTTCCAGCCGCGCGGGACGTACGCAGAGCTTCCGGCGAACCCTCGAGCCGCCTCGGGGGGCCAAGCCCTTCCACTCTCATGCTTTCATCGGCCATCTGCTATATCCTGCACATCTTGAAGCGGTTGCTGCTCCGTTTCACCACTGCATTGTATCATACCCATCCTATGCTTGCAGGATCTCCAGAGCGGTCTGCCGCATACGTTTGCCTGATACCACGACAGCCACATTCGCATCATACGCCCGCTGGGCCGCTACGAGATTCACCATCTCGACCGCCACGTCCACGTTCGGATAATTCACAAAACCGTCCGCATCGGCGTCCGGATGGCCCGGCTCGTAGACCTGGCGCAGGGGCGAGTAATCCGTCTTGATGTTCTTCACGCGCACCCCGAATTTCTCCGGGTTTATCGCGGGCTGAAGCTGCTCGCCGCGAACGATGGCCATCTGCCGCCGAAACGCGCCGCCACGCGGGGTGCGGGTCGTTAACGCGTTCGCGATGTTGTTGGCGATAACATTCATGCGAATGCGCTGGGTCTTCAGACCGCCGACTGCGATGTCGGTGGCCGAAATGCTGTCAAACATAACCCTCTGCGGCATGGCGATCGGTTCCTATCGAAGCGTGCTCAACATGTTCTTTGTCTGCTGGAAATACTTGACAAGCAGGCTACTATATGTTGTGTAGTCACTCGTGTTACTACTAAGTCTTGACATCTCCTCCTCCAAGTCGACTTTATTGTAGTCATTTTTTGAGGAAATCGCAAGATTATCGAATTTGGCAAAATACCGCACGCTGTCAAGGTGCCGGGCCTGGGTCTTGCGAAGAGAGACGCGGTCCCGGCCCTCGAGGGCGGCTCTCAGGGTGCCCTGAAAGTCCATGCGCACGGCATTGTAGTTGGGCGTATCGGCGTTCGCGATATTGTTCGCGATGATGCGGTGGTTGGTGGCCGCCACACGCATCGCGTTGTGCAGCACTCGCGTTACCTCGATACCCCCAAACGGCTCCAAGGGGCCCTCCTTTCGTGTAGAGCTTCTCCGTCGCAGATCAGCCACGCAAGGGACGTGCCATCGCACACTCGAAGCGTAAAACAATCAAATTCAAGCACTTATAACAAGTGAGAATTATCTGGAATAACTGCTGGTGGGGAAAGAATTCCCCCTCTCGGGGAGGATTCTGCCTGGCTGCGGGGCTTTGGGGTAGCAAGGATGCTGGGGACCGGCGAGCCATGAGCCAGCGGCTCACCTCGAGACGATAAAAAGAGAAATGATCGGCGAGGACGCCGGTCCGAGGGCCCAGTCCCAGTCATTTGGATTCTCGAGGCAGCCGGTTCCCGCACGTGGTTCCGTGCAGAAACGCGGGATCGTGTTAGGCGTGTTATTCATCCTGAACTGGCTCGCCTTCGGCATACTCTTTCAGCTTATTGCGAAGGGTACGCACGCTGATACCGAGTACCTCGGCTGCGCGGGTTCGATTGTCACCACACCGCTCCAGGGTGCGCATGATGAGCGTCTGTTCCATTTCAGCAACGGTGGTGCCGACTTGCACGCTGACAGTATTCCCTTCGGATTTCGGCGCAACTGCCGTAAAACCGAGCGAAAAATGCTCGGGACCCAATATGTTTTCCGTGGACAAAACTACCGCGCGCTCGACCGCGTTCTGGAGCTCGCGGACATTGCCCGGCCAATCGTATTCGAGGAACAGCCGTTTTGTCTCGGGCGCAAAACCGCGGATGTCGCGCCCGTTTTCCTGGGCGAACCGTTTCAGGAAATACTCCATCAGCGCGGGGATGTCTTCTCGCCGCTCCCGCAAGGGCGGAAGATGGATGGGGATGACGTTGAGGCGAAAAAACAGATCTTCCCGAAGGCGGCCGTCGGCCATGGCGCGCTCGAGATCGCGATTGGTGGTGCAGATGATGCGCGTATCCAC
Organism: uncultured Nitrospiraceae bacterium; assembly: GCA_964520685.1. Taxonomy (GTDB): domain Bacteria; phylum Hydrogenedentota; class Hydrogenedentia; order Hydrogenedentales; family SLHB01; genus UBA2224. The sequence continues at coordinate 40,969 of CAZFOG010000005.1, forward strand.
CTGGATTGGCGTATTGCCACCCACGCGCTCGAACTCGCGTTCCTGGAGAGCGCGCAGCAGTTTGGGTTGAAGCTCGGGGCTGATTTCGCTGACCTCGTCGAGGAGAAGCGTGCCGTTGTGGGCGAGTTCAAACCGCCCGATTTTGCGGTCCAGGGCCCCCGTGAATGCCCCTTTCTCGTGGCCGAAGAGCTCGCTCTCGAGCAGCCCGGCCGAGAGGGCGGCGCAATTCACTTTGATGAACGGCATGTCACGCCGGGGACTCCGGTAGTGGAGGGCCCGGGCCACCAGTTCCTTGCCGGTTCCGCTGTCACCCCGGATAAGCACGGTGGCCCGGCTGTCAGCGACGCGGCGGATATGCTCGTAGACACTGGTCATAGCGGGGCTCACGCCGACCATGGATTCGAAGTCATAGTGCTGGTTCAGCTCGTCGCGCAGATAGCGGTTTTCGCGCGCCAGCTGTTCGCGCTCGAGGACGCGCGAGACGGCCACTTCGAGCGCTTCAGGCGTGCAGGGCTTCATAACATAATCGGCGGCGCCTTCCTTGAGCGCTAGAATAGCGGTCTCGACCGTTGCGTAGGCAGTCATGATGATGCAGCGGGTGCCGGGACTTTCCTTCCGGGCCTGCTGGAGCACATGAATCCCGTCCATGGGTTCCATGCGAAGGTCGGTAATCAGGACATCGTAGGACTTGGCGCGCATACGCTCGAGCCCGGCGGGGCCGCTGGTACACACATCCACGTCATGACCTGCCCGCATGAGGGCCTCCTGGACATAGTCGCCCACGAGGGGTTCGTCGTCAATAACCAGTATCTGTGATCGTGCCATGCATTGCGCTCCTGGAAACTGTATGCCACGTGAACACCGTGAAACGTGCGGTCCGCGCGCTGCCGTCCTTAGTTCCCGGCAACACACGCGAGACGAATATGAAACCGCGCCCCCTCCCCCTCTACACTTTCGGCCCAGAGTTTTCCGCCATGCGCCTCGACTATTTTCGCCGCCACGGCCAGCCCCAGTCCGGTGCCTCTTTCGCGGGTGGTATAGAACGGTGAGAAAACCTTCTCAAGCAATTCGGGGGCAATACCGCGGCCGGTGTCACTCACGGTGAGCACGAGTGACCCGCCGTCCTGGGCGCATGTCACAGACACGTCTCCCTCGCCCTCGATGCTGTGGATGGCGTTCTGGAGGATGTTGAGCAAAACCTGGCGCAGCTTGAGGCCGTCGGCCAGTACGTGACAGCTTTTCCCGACCCCGTTGCTTACCCGGACATTGGCGGGCACGTCCCCGAGATACCGAATCACCGCGTCGACGGTTTCGGCACAGTCTACGGGTTCGAGACGAAGCTGCACAGGACGCGTATACTCGAGGAGACCGGATACCACCTGCTCGAGTTGATTCGCCCCCTCGAGGATCTTGGACACGAGACGGGACCGCGGGTCCTCCGCGTCCACGTCGCGCGCGAGCAGCGCCGCATAGCCTTTGAGTCCGCCGAGGGGATTGCGAATCTCGTGGGCCACCGTAGCGGCCATTTCTCCCAGGGCCGCCAACCGGTCTTTCTGGCGGACCCGCTGGCGAAGCGACTCGACTTCGGAAAGGTCCTCGAATACCTTGACCGTACCGATACGCCTGTTGTTGCGGTCGGAAATAGGGGCATCCCGCTCGCTGACCGGAAAGGTGCGGCCGTTTTTCGTCCGGAGCTCCATGGGATGCCTGCCTCCGGGAGGGGCTGCGAATTCGCGCCCGAATACATCCTGGAAGGGTTTGCCCACGACCTCATCCGCGGTATAGCCGAGCACTTCGCGCGCGGCGCGATTGAAACGGGTGATGGTGTCCTCGGTGTCGACCGCAATGACGCCGTCGGACATGCTTTCGAGGATGTAACTCAGATAATCGTTGGCGAAGGCGAGTTGCCGGTTCTTTTCCTCGAGTTCCTTGTCCAGCTCTTCGACACGGGCCTGCAGGGCACGGTACCATTCGCCCATGACGGTGGTGGTCCGTGTGAACTCTGCAAAGGCGCTTTCCAGCGCCTTCATTTCGACGTCGCGTTGCTCGCTCATGCTTTCCTGTCGATGAACCCTGCGTCGCCCGGCTCACCCGCGCGGAGATTCCGCAGCATGCGTTTTCCCCGCTGCAGTGCGGCCCATTGCTGTTGCGCTGCGGACATCATTTCCGTGACCGTTGCGGCGTTTTGGGCATTGGCGCGCGCGATCTTCTCCCCCATTTCGAGAGCGGTGTGTGCGAATTCGCGCATCCGGTCGCGCGCGTCCTGTTCGATGCCGTCCGTCGTATCCCACTCACGTTTCAGGATTCCAAATTCTTCCTCCAGGGCGCTTAATTCACGCGAAAACTGCGCTTGAAGCCGCTGGGCTCTTGCCCACGCTTCCGCATCCGAATCCTGCGACAGCGATGTATCTGCCCGGGCCATCCGCTCGAGCACATCGAGTTGCCGGCGGAAGTAATCTTCCATACGCGCCGCTATCGAAGGCGCCACCATCCTTATTGGCCTCCGGACTGGTCCGGGGGCGTGCCGGTGAGGCGTCCCCGGAGCCCCATGTAATCCAGTCTGAGTTGGGCTTCGCCGGCCCAGGCCGCTCCCGAGGCGGCAACCGATTCGTACAAAGGGCGGCAGTCCTCGAATTTGCCCTGGGCGTAGAGTGCATTGGCAAGCTGATATTTCGCCCATTGCAGGCTCTGCGTTTCCTGAGCATCGGCATCGATGGCCAATTTGTAAGCGGCCACAGCCATCGCGTAGTCCTTCCGGTCAATGGCATAGTCGCCGCACGCATTGGCTATTTCGCGGAACGTTTCCACATCCGCCACCTCCAGCTCGGAAACCAGTTCCTGGACGAGCGCCATCGCTTTCTCGGGTTGTTCGAGAGCGAGATAGGCCTCGGCCAACCGGCCGGACTGGCTCATCGTGCGCTGTTCGGCGTAGCCGGTATGGGCCTGTTCGAGCAGTTCGACGGCGCGGGCTGAATCCGCAAGCAACATGGCAAAACCGTACTCCATGAGGAAGGCGTATGCCGTGGACGGGCCAAGCCGCTCAACCTGGACGCGACGCGAGACTTCGTTCCCTTCGGGCCATGCCCCCGCACGGTACAGGGCCATGGCCGCGCGGGCCAGCACCTCCGGCTCGGACGAATTGGCGGCCACCGCGCGGTAGGCGTCAGCAGCCTGCTGCTGGAATCCGAGGTCCTGATAGATGTCTCCCAGGGCCAGCAACACTTCGCTTTCCTGCGGGGTATTTGCGGCCACCCGCGCCATGTCCTGCAGCAGAGCGAGAGCCTGCCCCGTCTCATTGCTCTCGAATGCGATTTTTGCCAGGGCCACATTCCCCGCAATCGCTTGCGGCGTTCCGGGAAAGTCTGTGACCAGACGCGTGAAGGTCTCCTTAGCTTCGCGCACATAACCTGCTTTCAGGAACTGATTACCCGCGGTGAGCAGCACCTGCGGATCTTCTGCGCCCGCCTGCTCGGCGGCGAGCAGAGCCTGTGCTGCTCCATAGGTATCGCCCGTCTGCTCGCGCACCTGCGAATACCGGAGCAGCACCTCGGGGTCTTCCGGATGCTCCTGCGCGGCTTCGGCTGCGATTCGCAAGGCATCATCGCGCTTGCCCAGCAAATCCAGCACCTCGGTCAGCTCGATATAGGCCGCGGGCGCCGAGCTGCTCTCGGGAAAGAACCGGACGATATCGCGCAATGCATCCTGGGCTTTCTGCATCTGGTTTGTGGCGCGGTATCCTTTGGCAAGCATCAGAAGGACTTTGTCGTTTCCTTCACTGGTGGTTCCCGATTGGAGACGCTGGTTGAGCAACGTGATGGCCGTCTCGTAATCGCCCCTGTCAAAGGCCATACGGCCAAGGGCAGCGCAGGCCTCCGCACCAAGACGCGAGTGTGTATTTGCCTCGGCAACCTGCCTCAGCAGGGTTTCACCCTCGTGCTGCCTGCCCACCCGCACCAGCGTTTCACCTAGAAGCAGCTTGCCCTCGGCAGCGCGCGCCGCGCCAGGGTAGTCATTGACAAGTCGCCTCAGGTATCCGGCCGATTCATTGTAGCGGCCTACTTCCAGGGCCAGGCGGCCCGCGTTGAACAGCAGGTCGGGCTTATTGGGCAGGTCGCCATACCCAGTCAGGAGCTGATCGTATACGTTGTATGCTGCAAAGGGAATCCCCGCCCGCTCATACAGGGCGGCTTTCCACTCCAGGAGCAGAGGGGCTTTTTCATGGTCGCGCGCATGCGCCAGGAACGAGTCCAGGTAGCTGTTGACCAGTTCAATTTCAAATATGCCAGCCCCTGGCGGCAGCGTGTGGTACGCGGCCTCGATACGCAACAGCTCCGCCTCGGTGCGCAACGGACTGGGTGGCGCTGCGCGCAAAGGACCGTCAAGCAGGCGCCACGCGCCGGTAAGATCACCGGTATCGGCCAGCGCCCGTGCCCGTGCCAGCAATTGTTCGAGGTCCTGCGTCGCGGCCACATCGGGCACATCGAGCCGCGGCACCCGGGCCTGGTAGCTCGAAAGAAACACATAGCTTGCTACGCCGAAAATCAGCCCTGCCGCCAGCGACAACCCCACCTTGGCAAGCAGCGATTTGGAGACGTGCGGCAACCCGGGCCGTTTCCTGCGTTTGTGCGTGGTTGGCCCGGGGTCCTCGCCATCCTGTGCAGCGGGAGCAGTGACGGTTTGCGTACCCGGCGCAGTCCCCTTCACCGTCGCGGACCGCGACCTGTTCAGGAGGGCGTCAATCGCCTCCTGTGCCGCTTCGCCCGTTGCGTCGCGCTCTTGAACCGTTCCCGCCGCGGCGAGATTCTCAGAACCCACCCCGCTCCCATCATCCTCAGCCTCGCCGGTGAGCCTCGATATGACGGCGTCCATTTCATCTTCATCCGGAAAACTCTGTTTCAGGAGGGCAGGTCCGGGGATTTCCGGAACGTCCTGAGTTTCGTCACGTGCCGCGGGCACCACAGCCGAAACGCCTTCCAACACCGCATCCATATCCGCGGAGGAGCCCCCCGGGGCCTCTGGAATTACGGTGTCAAGCGATCGCGTATCGAGGGGCTGTTCGGCGTCTTCTCCGGCAAGCACATCGTCGAGTTCCTCCTCCATAAGGGATTCGGCAACCTGCGCGGCATCGTCCGGCTGGGGAGGCATATCGGGAAGCACGGTATGCTCAGGGGGGTGTTGTTCGATGACCGATTTCAGTTCTTCCCCGACCTTCTCCGTGAGAGTATCGTCTTCGCCGCTCAAGGTGGTGTCAACCTGGGCAAGCAGGGTGTTCATATCCGCCTGGTCAGCACTATCGTGTTCTTCAACATCCCCTCTGGCTGCGTCATCCGCGATTTGATTGACGAGCGCGTCCGTCGCACCATGGGCGAGCGCAGCACCCTCTCCTTGGGATGCCTCTTCCGGAGGGAATTCCTCGGTGCCTGCCGCAGCCTCCGCCTTCGCCCCGGAATCAGCGCTTTCCTTGGTGGGAACTTCGGCATCCCGGACCCCGCGGGCACGTTCGCGGCTCTGCAATTCCGACAGGAGCGCATCCAGCTCGTCCTGCTGGATCAGGTGCGGCAGCACGTCCTCCCCCGGCTCCGCGTCAGGACCAGAAAATGGAGCCGCGGAACCCGGCTCGAATTGATTCCCGGAGCCCGGAGGCGCGGCGGAACGTATCTCGATACTTTGGTCGTCCTGCTCGCCGATGATGGAAGCGATGATGTCGTCCATATCGGACTGGCTGACCGATTCTGGGGCAGGACCTCCTGGCGATAAGGAGATCGTGGCGCCTCCCTCATCAGCTTCCTCTGCTTCCACGCCTTCGAGGCTCGAGATAAGAGCATCAAGCTCCGGTTGGCCCATCGCCCCCCCGGACCCAGAGGACCGGTCAGACGCGGGAGACTGCCCGGACGGCTCCACGGCGTCTCTGGAAGCATTGGTGGCATTTTCGTTCGATGAATTTGGAGGCCCGCCTGCCACTGGTCATCCTCTCGGTACCGAACTCCCCTGACGCGGCCCCGCATGCACGGGCCGCATATCTATAAAGTCTCGGATACTGGCCCTTTCCGGAGATATGTCAATAAACTAGGTCGTAGTGTATCATGGAACACGGCGTACCGCAATAAGAACGGGAAATTTTTGCCGCCCACAATAGAGTTCCGACGCATTCCCCCTTCCTCAGAAGCCGCCACGGTACACGAGGGCGCATCCCAAACGAGCATCTTATGAAGGCACGACCTTTTCTCCCCGCCGGACCAGCACAAACACGGCCGCGGCGGCCCCACCGAGCATTGCAGCGACCGAGATGCCGAGACCGTACCGGAAGGCCCGCGGCTCGTATACGAACTCGATGACGTGCCGGCCGGAGGGAATGATCACGCCGCGAAACGCGTAATAGGCAGGGAAAATTGGCGTCTCCGCGCCGTCGACCCGCGCGGTCCAGCCGGGGAAGAAGGTATCTGTCAATACCAGCACACACTGCGACGAGGCTTCGGCTTCCACCACAACACGGTTGGGAGCGTAGCTGCGCAAGGTCGCTGTACCGGTTTCGCCTCTGTCGTTTCCGGGCCACGGCGGCTCGGGAGGACTTTCGGTAATGACTTCGCGCAGGGGCTGGTAGTCAGGAGCGGCCATTGCGGCAAAGAGGGCTTCTTCGCTGTCCACCGGTCGCAGCCGCCCCACGAGAAACACGCGGGGCATCGCCTGTGGATCGCGCATGACCAGCACATCATCCATAATTCCGACGCGTTCCAGGTGGCCGTACAGCTCGGGATGCGACTCGATGTCCTTCGGAAACAGATAATGGCCGATGCCCACAATCCGGTACATCCGCCACCAGGCACCGCTATCGTAGCTCGTGGTGAAGAAAGCCCGTGACCGGTACGGCATGATCCCGTCGTAGCCGTTCCATTGCTCGATGCCGTAGTGCTGGAGCAATCCGGGCATGATCCCGGCGGTGCCGACGCGCACGCGCGCGGGCTGCGGCAGTTCACGCAGGTAGTTGGTCAATGCCGTTTCGAAAAAGAGCTGTTTACGCGGGCAGGTAGGCCTGAGATCCCGTGCGGCATACACAAGGTCTGCCGCCAGGAGAAGCACAAGCGCATAGGGAGCAGCACGCGAGAGCCTGTAGCGTGTCGTGGCCGAACCCGCGACGAGAAGTCCCAGTGCGGCAATGACCACGGAGGTCAGAATCTGAATGGCGACATACCCAAACATTTCGTTGTAGATCAGGTCCTCAAGCGCGAAATACCCCGTCACCAGAACGACCCCGAGCACGAGCGCCAGGAAAGCCGCCGGCCATTTCAAGTCGCCCGGTTTCCGCGAACACGCAAACCACTGATGGATACCCGAAGCCCCCAGCACCAGACCCGCCAGCAAGGCGAATGGCAGGTAGTAGAACCGCCACATGCTGTCCAGAATGGGCAATTCCTGGATCCACCGGATTCCGGGCAAGGGGAATGCCATGGCCGCACAGAATACGGCCGCGATAGCGAGGCTGAGGACCCGGGCGGAAGTTCCCCGGGCCGGCCTGCGGGCCAGAAGCAGTGCAAGCCCCACCCAGGTGACCATTCCGATGTACAGGGTATTGACGAAATTGGCCGACGTATCGCCCCAGTAATTGCCATCAGACGGTGCCCCGAAGAATCTCGGGAGCCAGAACGAAATATAGGCGTTCGCCGGAGCGAACTCGACCGCGGCGGCCCCACCGGGGCGCCTCACAAACTGCTCGCTTTGGGGGAGGTATTCGAGCAATGGGAGCAAGGAGGCTGCGCAAACCAGCAGAGCCATCCCCCACGCTGCGCCCGCGACCGCGGCTGGCCGCCATACGTCCGTGGGCTTGTGCACCAGGAAGAGAATCCGCAGGACAAAATAGACGCCCACGCCAAAACCCTGCCCGAAAGCCGTCTCGGGATGACCGGCGAGCAACAGCAGGGTGGCGCCCAGAGCGAGCGTGAAAAACCCTTTTCGATACCGCCTCGTCAGAATCCATTCCGCGCCCAACAGAACAAGCGGCGCCCAGGGACTCACGTCCGGCGGTGGCCAGTAGGCCCAGTACTGATTGTATGCGCAGAGCATCCAGCCCACCGACAGGATTTGGGCCGGCCCCCGGGCCAATCCGATGCCTCGTCCAAGGAGGTATGCCGTGAACCCGCATAGCCAGGCCTTGAGCAACACGTAGACGGTGGTCGCCACGTACGGGTCCATCACGAGATGAACGAGACGCGGCGGATACAATACGGCACATTGATTGTTGGCCAGCAGGGGCATTCCACCGAGCTGTAGGGGATTCCAAAGCGGCCATTGCCCGTCTTCGAGCATCTCGGTTGTCAACCGGTACCACAGGGCCCCCTGGAGCAACGTTTCCTGAGTTGGCCAGTTTTTCGGAGGGGAATCCGTCTGGTACTGGTTCCAGGGTGGACTCTGCAGCGGTATGCCCCCGGGCAGACTCATCTCGCCCCGGAAAAACACGGCAGGAAACAAGAGGACCAGCACTATCAGAAGCAGCACGCTGTGAAGGAGCAGCTCGGCAAGAGTGACCTTACGCGCAGTCATGACAGTACTCCGGCACGTCCGACTTCCCGTGTGCCTCCCGATGGCAGGAGTTCGATGTCAGTATCCCAGATTTTTCAGCGCCTCCCGAAGTTCCGGCGGCAAATCGTGATCATCCAGCGTTGAAATTGGCGGCACATACCATACATAGACCCCAAATTCCCGGGGCAGCAACATGGCGTCGTAGGCGGCCGGATCGGCTGCAACGTCTTCCGCACGCCGCTCGAGACCGTCCAGGGCCAGGTTTTCGCCCTGTGCCCCGACATGCACTTGTTCGGGCGGTATTGGCTGTCCATCCACTTCCACGGTTAAGGACACCTTATCCCCCGGCGCAATTCTGAGAATAAGGTGTGCGGAGTCCGGCAACGCGTCGTGCTCGATGGACCAGAAATTCTGAAGCGGGTCTGTCTTGGCGACCTTCTCCCAACTTGGCGGCACCAGGGCGTCCGGATTCTGCTTGGGCATAATCAAATCGAACTCGAGTGTGCCACCCGTCAATTCAGTCTCCTGTAATGCCGGGGGATAGCGCAGTTCGAACGACTCAGCGCTTGCGGCGAGGATCGTGCCTGTGACACGGCGCCTCGCCGTCGCGTCGTGCACCACCAGCACGTGCAAGCCCGATGCGCCACGCATGGCCATGCTCACGGCGTACTGCGCCAGCGGCGGAGCATTCTCCGGCGGCGCCTCGAGCGGGGCCATTTCACCGGGATCTTCGATGAGGTTAAACCAGGATGCCCGTTTGCCTGCGATGTCGTGAAGATACTTGTAATCGAGCGTCTTCGCTGCCCGCTGCAATGAGTCCTCCAGAGCCAGGGAGGCAAAGGCCATCGGTTTGGCGGGCCCCTCGCCGCGGAGCAACCCCATCATGGACACACCCTGGAACCGTGGATCCGGTTCGAGGCCAAGCGCGTCAATAATGGTCGGGGCGACATCGACCAACTCGGCCAGTCCGTCGCGCACTTCCCCCGCAAGTTCATTTCCCGGCAGTTTAATAATGAATGGTATGCGGAGCTGCTCTTCGTACAGCGTTTTGCCGTGCCCCGTTCCGCCGTGGTCCCAGAACTCCTCGCCATGGTCGGCCATTACGATAATGAGGGCGTCGTCGTAGATGCCCTGCTCTTTCATCACGGCCACGAGCCGTCCAAATTGCTCATCCGTGTAAGCGATCTCACCGTCATACAACGCGAGCGCTTCTTGATGCTCGGGGGCCCAGTCGCGTCGCGCGTACAGTGAGCGTTCAAATCGACCCTTGAACGCTTCAGGCGGGTTGTATGGTTCGTGCGGTCCCATGGTATGGACGTACGCGTACCAGGGCCGGCCTGCGGCATGCCTGACGGTCTCAATGGCCAGGTCCACCACGTCCGCGTCATCCGAATTCACCCAGTTGGCGGTGTCCGCGTCGCGGAAGCGATTGAAGTCATAGCCGAATCCCCACACCGGGATGCAGTTCCGGTTTGTCATGAAACAGTGCGTTTCGAGACCGCCAGCCTCGAGTTGAGCGGCCAGCGAGGGCAGGTCCTTCCGAAGCATATCGGGGCGATCCTCTGCGCCGTGCACGCTCGGGTGGGTCGAGGTCCACAACGTCGCCACGCTGGGCCGGGTCCACGATGTGGAAGGGGTAACCCCGCTAAGCCGCACCGCATCTTTGGCAAAGGCATCGATATTGGGCGACGTATCGAGCGGATACCCGTAACAGCCAAGATGGTCCTGCCGGAGGGCATCTATCAGGAATATCAAGACAGCGGGCGACTCGGTAGTGGGCACGAAGACCTCGGCGTGCGAAATCCAGAAGTCTGTTCGTGCGCTTAATTCGAGGCGGCAGGAGGCCCCTGTGCGCGGCACCGTAAGCCGTTCATCCCGCCATGCGTGTTCGCCGGAGGTGGCAAACGCCGCAACGGCATGGTCATCCACACACAGGACGGCCTCGACTGCGTCCCCCTCTCCGTTATCGAGCAAGCCCACACGGCACACGGCGCCAGCAGTTGCTTCGCCCAAATTGATGGAAAGCCCCGAGCCGGCCGGAACCCGCCACGCGTCGCGCGTTTCGAGGGGCAGCACGGGCCGTTCACGCGGCAGTTTCTCGAGGACAAGCGCCGGCCCCGTGGGAAGCGAACAGGCGGCAAGCAACGCCGCCACGCACATTGCCAGCGTGAACAGCTCAGGTATCCTCTTTCCAGGCAGGCGCATTCGTGTGATGATCCTCTTCGAGAACGCTTCCGGGCTCGCATCATGCTTATAGCACGCGCCTTCAAACACAATCAAAAGGGGAGGACCTCCCGAACCGGATAACAGACAAGCCCGGCAAGAGGCACGATGGTTTGTCTATGTTGAGCTCACTCATGACGCGCCAACGGCGCGAAGCATACCCGCATGCGCGGTCCCCACCGTCATTCCGGCGCAAGCAGGAATCCAGTAGGCCCGCGGGCGCTTGCGGCGTGCCTGGCTGCGCAGCCGCACGCGGACCAGACCACTGCCTTCGCGGGCGAGGCGGGAGGCGCAGGATCGACAGCAGGGCACAGGGCCAACGGAAGGGCTGGGCCGAATGTACGGTGTTGGGTCACGGGAGGGTGCAGGAAATCGTGAACCTGTCGCGGAGGCGAGTCATGGTCCCGGACGCCGGCTTCCAGATGCCTGGAGGGAGGATGCCGACCGAATCCAGCAACCCATTATAAAAAATGCCTTACACAGAAACGGTGCAGTGGCTTCCAGCAAGGATTCCGAAAAATGTTTGATCATATTTTCTGTTAGTAACATAATCAGCAACCACCGGCAGAGCCGGTGGTATGAGGAAGGCCCCTAAAAGGGGCCT
>CAZFOG010000006.1:0-26551 GCA_964520685.1 uncultured Nitrospiraceae bacterium
GTATTCATAGGAGGAAACGCGGAATCGCACTGTCAAAATGCGCCTGAACTCCGGTTTAGAAGATAGTAGTACGGACGAGAAACGGGTAGACACGGGCAGACCCGGCGCGGCATGGCCGCAATCGAGGTTCTGTGTATGCGGGAGTGATGGGTATAAAGGCGCGAAAAGTAAGAAGCGCTGGCCAGTCATGCCGCGGCAGAACATTCTTGCCGCACGTTCTTGCACGAACCGTGCTTCTCTATTGCTTCGTCTTGAACGTGTACTCGGGTACGAAGGCGAGCACGGGGGGGATGTTCTCGCTGAGGGTGATGGAGTAGTCTTCAATGACGCCTTCGTCGGCGCGGACGGCCTCGAGGGACCACACTTTGCCGGCATTACCCTCTGCGCGCACGTTGATGATTACTCTGCTGTTAGCGGGCGTTGTCTGGCCTGTGGCGGCCGTAGTGCCGTCTGGTGCGAGGATGTTGATGCGGACGGTTTCGCTGCCGCCGCCCCGGGCGGCGACGGTGAAGGTGTCGGCATTCGCGGGCACAAAGAAATACAGCGGTTTGGCCTCGCGGATGAACGAGGCGCCGTCACCGGTGAGGATGGCAAGGGGCGCGTTGGATTGCCTGATGCTGTAGGCGCACCCGCCGGCGGAGAGGCCGACGAGATACGTGGCATCTTCCTCGGGCGTGAACCTGAGCACGCCGGTTTGGCCGGGGTCAATCGTACCTGATTGCTGCGCGTCCATGTTCAGCGAGCGCAGTTCCCACGCGAGAACGGTCTTGTAGTCGGCAACGGGATGGTGTTTAAGCGTGATCTCGACGGGCGTGTCTTTCTTGCCTGCCACGGCGAGGAGATTGTCGCCTCGCAGCGTCATGGGTGGAAAGTCTACGGTGTTGCCGGTGACCTCGGGCGCGGCAAACCCCGAGGCGGCGGCTCCCTTGCCGAACATTTCCAGGGCAAAGCCCTCGGGAGTCTGGCGGGGCTGTTGCCAGGCGTCGAGGGCGCCTTCGGCAATGCGGGAATTGGCCCAGGTGAACCATTTCCAGTACTCGGGATGCTCGACCTTGTATTTCGGGCCTTCGTAGAAGATCCAGTATCCATCGGTCACGCTCGTGATCGCGACAGCGTTCTTGCCCGAGAACTCGGGGTCCGCGCCACGGACGACCGGGTCGATCCCGCCCGTGTAGATGAACGGAATATTGGCATCCTTGGCCACCTGTATGCGCTGCAGGAGTTTCTCGCGGTTGCCCTCGAGGGATTCGCGCTCGGGAAGGTACCGGGCCGGGCGGCCGTAGGTGGAGGCATCGGCCAGAATCAAGGGCGCCTGGCCGGTGGCCCATTCGGGATAAGTCGCCTGGACCATGAACGGGGTCCCGGGGGCGGGATAGATGCAGAACTGGAACGTAGGGTCGTGCGCATCGACCTGTTGACGCAGACGGCGGCACCGCTCGCGCCAGTGGTTGACCTGGAAGGCCTCGAAGGCGTCGTGGAGGCCCTGCTCGTTGAGCCAGGCCTCGCGCGCATCCAGCGCGAGTTCAGGCAGGTCGAGCTTCTGAGACGCGGCAAATTTCCCGAGGATGATATCGTCATAAGAAAGGCTGTACAGATTGCCGCTCCTACCCGGCGCGTAGTTTTCGTAATCCAGGAACACGCCCATAATGTGACGGTTCTCGGCGCTCATCTTCGCGTATTCGAGAATGTACTTCTCGGTCCAGGTCCAGAATTCGTCCGCATTCGGGCTCCAGAGGGGTTGCTCGATGCCGTTCGCCCACACCATGCGTTTGCCGTTGGCTTCGGGGCCGTCTGGAGCCGTGAGGGAGCCGCGCATCCAGGGCATGTGGTAAATGCCGTGTTTCTCGCACCATTCGGTCACCTTGCGGACGGCATCCAGGTCGTCGAACCCGATGCGGGGCGAGAAGACGTTGAAACCGGCGTTGGCGGTTTCCTCGATCATCCATTCCTCGGTCTTCCACTTCGCCTCGGGCTGCATGACTTTGTCTACCAGGATGCACAGCTTGACTTCGCGCCCGAGCTGCTCGCGGGGCGGCGCTTCGGCGCTCGAGGCCAGCGGCGCGGCGAGAATGGAAAGCAGCACGACTACAGCGGCGAGTTTGCGGCAATTCATGGCATGGCCTCTCTCTATTGTGTGGTATTGCGCTCATTCTACGAGACCGGAAGAAGAATTGCGAATGCAGGATGAGTGCGCCAGGCGGGCATTTGGGCCATGTGGTCCATTTCAGTCCAGTTCGTCCATTGCGTCCGCTGGCTGTGCGATTGCCCGATGCCCGGCCGTTTCTATGGAAACCGTTGCTGCCTTCGGGTATTGTTACACCCGGGTTCGGTTCGAGTGTTGTGTATAGCGGGCAGTCGCGGGACTGGAAGGGAGAAGTACGATGCGTGCGCAAGGAATGCGGGTCTTTTTGTGTGTGGCAGTGTTCGTTGTGTTGGCAGGCTGCACTCCCGAGCCGCCGGCGAAACAGGCGGAGCCTGTAACCCCTCCGCCGGCGCCGGAAGAGAGCGCTCCGGAAGCGGCAGCTGCGCCCGTGGCACCGGAGACATCGACCAAAGTCGAGACCGAGGAAGGCTGGGAACAGTTCGAGCAGGTCCGGCCGGTTTCGGGAAGCGCATCGCCGTCGGGAGTGGGGCAGAGCGTTCCCGAGGAGCCGGTGGCCGATGCCCCGGCGGTAGACCTGGCAGCGGGGGAGGTTCTCGTCAAGGAGTCATGCGCGAGCTGCCATAAGATTGACAAGATCGAGGCCCACGCGAAGGAAGAACTCGACGAGGAGCCGTGGAACGTGATCGTCACGCGCATGGTAGACGAGAACGAGGCGAAGATCTCACCGGAAGACCAGAAGACCATCATCGCCTATCTGGAAGCGAAGTACGGAAAATAGCCGGGAGCACCGCATAATATCTTTATGGGACCGTTTTTCACGACGAGCTGCGCCGTTGCCCTTTTAGTTGGCGCAATGGCCGGGGTTTTACCGGGCGAGGAAGCTTATCTCGAGGCCCGTGCATTCGAGCGGGCGGCCAAGTACAGCGACGCGCTGGCCGCACACGTCGAGTGTGTCGAGGCGGGCGGATCGCTGACGCCTTACGCGCTGATGGGAGCGGCGCGCTGCCGGTCGCGCGGAGGCAGCCGGGCGGAGGCCATTCGCGGGTACCAGGCCCTGCTCGAGACCCATCCTGAAGGACCGTGGGTGGGGATGGCCCTGGCCGAGTTGGCGGAGTCGTTGCGCCTCGAGAAGCGGTTCGAAGAGGCCGCGGATGCCTACCTGCGGATTCTGGCCCGTCCAATACCCTCATCCTGGCGCGACCGCTACCGCTGGCTGGCCGTGCAATGTCTGGTCGAGCACCCCCCGGCCAAAGCGCGGGCTTTCCCGATATGCAGGACGTTGTGCGCTGAGACCAGCTCCTCGCGTACGCGATTGGATGCGGCCAACGTGCTGGCCGAATCGCCGGACCCGGCCGACCGCTTTGACGCGGCATACGCCCTGGTAAAGTCTGCGGCGTACGCAGACGCATCGAAACTCTTGCCCAAGGCCGATGGCGCCGCGCCGGAAGCGCCGGGCTGGGCCTATCTTCGTGCGCGTGTGTTGCTTGCGCGCGGCGAACGGGTCCAAGGCCGGGCGCTGCTCGAGGGTATCGCGGAAACGCATCCGGACACGGAATGGGCTCGTTTGGCCATCATGCACCGCGCACGAAGCCTGCTGGCGAGCGGCGAGCGTGCGGCAGCGGACGCGCTGCTCGAGTCGCTTCTGGCAGCGTATCCGGATTCCGAGGAAGCAGCCGAAGGCCTCTGGCGGTTTGCCGAGGCAAGCCGAAACCGCGAAGAGGAGGCCGCGCGGTACTATCTCCGCTTCGCCGAACGGTTCCCGAAAGATGCGCGCGCTGACGATGCCCTGCTTCTCGCGGGCCGGCTATACAGCGATATCGGGAAGAACGCCGAAGCCATCCACGCGTTTGGGAGGCTCCTCGAGACGTACCCCGGCAGCCGGTTATGGGCCGATGCGGCCTACCTGCGCGGGGACCTGCGCGAGCGGGGCCGCGACAAGGAAGGCGCGGCGGCCGACTATGAGCGCGCAACTCAGGGGGATTTGGGTAACTATTACGTGCACAGGGCGTTACAGCGGCTGCACGAGATGGGGCACGACAATCCGGTGAAACCCGGCCGGGCCTTGCGCGTATGCGGGAGGGACTCGTTCGTGCGGCCCTTCGCCTGGGATGACGAAGCCCTCACGGGCGAGGTTCCGGACGGCGTCGAGACGGCACGGATACTGTTTTTTGGCCTGCGTGGGCTGGACGAAGGCGAATGGGAGGCGGTGGCGCTTGCTCGCGGCAACCCGGACCTGGCCGAGAATGTATACGAGACTGTCGCGGCCGCGGGTATGCCCACTATGGCCTTGTGGCTCATAGGATTGCGGGCATCGGAAGACGAAAGGGACGTATTCCTGCCTCGGTGGCGGCGGGTGCAGTTTCCGCGCGCGTATTGGGAGGAACTGAAGGCGGTCGCAGCTGAGACGGGGCTGGATCCCTACCTGATTCTTGCGGTTGCCCGGCAGGAGAGCTTCTTCCGGGCGCGGGTGGTTTCGCCAGCCGGAGCGACGGGGGTGATGCAGCTCATGCCGGGAACCGCGCAATGGCTGGTATCGGTCGAACCGGCTGTCACTCCTGGACATGCGGGTCACCTTACCTATCCTGCCAATTCCCTGCGGCTTGGAGCGTATTACCTGATGCGTATGGTGGAGCGCTCGAACGGCAACCTGTTATATGCGCTGGCCTCGTATAACGCCGGGCCCGGGAACGTGTCAAAATGGCAAAAGCGGCTTCCCCACGCGCCCCCCGAGGTGTTTCTTGAAGCGATGCCTTTTACGGAGACGCGGCATTTTGTAAAGAGAGTACTCGGTAATTACGGCGCGTACCATTCGCTTTACCCTGGAAAAGAGGCGATGGAATAGCTTAAAAGGCGCTCCAGGGGGAGCCGCGGGGGGCTTGACGGGGGCTCATTGTTGACAAGAATGAAGAATCTTCCATTGATGTGAAAACAGCCAGTTATGTTTAACCTTATGAAGCTGCGGCAATTGCGCCAACTTCTTTATTGACAAGCCTCTAAGACTGTGTTATAAGTTGAACGACGAATTGGGCAGGTTTTGACGACGTTCCCTTGCTGCTTGGGAGATTCCGGGAACGCGAGGGAGATGGGGCGGCGTTTCAGACGCTGTCGCGTAGCGGAGGCTTGCCTCAAAGTTACCTGCAGGTGCGGTGGGCCGCGGCGCAGGAGTTAGATAAGGAACTGTGCGTAAATTAGTGCCCACAGAGGGAAGGCCGGTCCGTATTCCGGTGGGGTTCCAAAAGCGCACTTGGGCGCGAAACGTTCGCATTTTGGGCAAAGAGTGTGTATGCTCCTGGGGTCGGTGCGGCTCGGGGGCTTTTTTAATGTCCGGCGGAGGTATTTCAAGGTGAAAACGACACTGCCACTTTCGAATGTCAGGCTGATAGCCGTACTGTTGCTGGTGTGCGTGATGGCCCCGCTGGCCGATGCACAGGTGGATTTCATCTCGGACCGCCAGCGCGCGGAACCGGGCCAGGACATCACGTTCTATGACCTTTCGGCAGACATCCAGAACCCGGTCACGTGGGAATGGGATTTCGGCGACGGGTCTACATCGGGGGAGCTCCTTACCGGTGACCCCGTGACCCATGCCTACTCGGCCCTGGGCTTCTACGATGTCAAGTTGACGATCGGGGCCGCGGGCTTCTTCAGCCAGCCAAAGCCGGATTACATCGAGATCCTCAATGCGCCCTTTGCGGATTTCATCTATGGCCTGCCTGAGCAGATTGGGGATGTTGTGGGCATTCCGTTACCGCCGGTCATTCCTGAAGGTGCGTTTGTCTTTGTCGATACCAGCGTGGGGGGGCCGGGAAAAGATCCGGCCATCGCGTGGGCATGGGATTTTGGCGACGGTTCCCCCATCCAGACCGGTCCCGTTGTGGCCCATGCGTTTGAAACCGAGTCGCAATCGGCCGTGTTTTTGGTCACCCTGACGGTGACTTGGTCCGACAGCTCGCAGCAGAGCGTGACGCGCCAGTTGATCATCACGCGGCCGGGCACGGAGGACCAGCGCAACGGCGCCTCATTCATCCTGCGTGATGCGATCGCGGAGAAGGACATGCAAGGCTTGCTGCCCTTGCATGACTGGATGCCCATTTTCAGTTTCGAGATGATCAGCGCCGAGCCGCCGCAGAAGGGCGGCGCGGCGGCTGCCAAGGCGGATCCCTTGCAGAAAGGGCCGCTGCCGGACGTGACCAACGACCGCGTCATCAGCTCTACCAGCCCGCTGACGTTCACGCTCTCTCCAGACACGGATGACAACGAAGGACCGGCGCTTGACGAGACGGACATACTCGAGTTCGCGTTCTTCAGGGAAAAGCCCCTGCTCGCGGGTGGCACACACAACGTGCTCGAGGACGATGAGCCCATTGTGTTCCGATTCCTTGCGGATGGCACCGTGGTGGACAACGTAACGGGCGTGCCCTTCGATCCGCGCGAGGGACCGATCTTTCCGACTGCCAGCCCCAATGCGGGCGTGGGTTTTGTCGGCCGCGACCGCCTGGGCCTGAAATACCGGCTCTGGAGTTCGCGGGGCAACCTGCCGGGCGGCGTTATCGATGCCTATCCCGAGTTTCGAAGTGAGCTGTATTCGGACGGGTCGGGCGATTCCTGGATACTGGCCGTGCGAACCAGCGCAACATGGGTGACCCGCCAGGAACTCAGCTACTACGTCGACAACTACCTGATGGTGGACGGGTTCGGCGTTCCTCCTGTGGATGACAACGGAGAGTTGATCGACAGCTACGAGCCGGCCCTTGACACCCTGCCGTACGATCCCGAAACGACCTATCTGTCGCAATTCAGAGTAGAGGACGCCACGAGCGGACTGTTTGACGATTTCCGGGGGTCGGGAGACGGCAATGCGTGGTACTGGCCGCACCGGATGTACACGCCGATTCAGGAATATGTGCGGCCTCGGTGGGACGTTCCGGGCGGCGCGTTTGGCAATGCGTTCGACTTTGTGACGGGCGAATGGCTTGACCTCCGCAAACTGCATCCGCTCGAGGGATGGATCCAGATGGTCGCGATTGACGTGCACGCGGCCAATCCGCCGAATACGCTTGGCGCACGGACCAGCCACGGGGGTTGGTCGGACAGCGAGGAACATGTAGCGTTCAAAGAGATCAACCTGATTGTCAGCGATGTGCGCGGCGACCCCTACGACCCGCAAGGCGTGAACCGGCTGAATCCCGTCGAGGAATTCGATTCCATTACGTACCAGGCCCTGATCGAGGGTGGCGAAATCGTCACGAATCTGGCTGCTGCCGACGATTTTGCGTTCAATGGGCTTTGGGTTTTTGCTGACACCAACAACAACGGCATCTTCGATCCGCCTATCCCGGAGGCAGACGGGCAAGGGGTGAGTTTTGTGGATTACCCCATGCTCTCGAATGGCTTCATTCTGGTAGCCGACACCGAGGCTGGCGGGGGCGAGGCGAAGCGTGGCGGCAAGGTCAGCTATCCGTACATCATGGGTCCCAAAGGCGATGCAAAGGCCGAGGGCGACTTCAATTTCTATCCGCCCGAGTGGGAGTATATTCCGTTCCCGCCTGGTGGCGGGGCGCCCTGGTGGAAAGTGCGCCTCGTGATGGGCGGTGGCTCGCGCGAAGGCCCCAACCTGGGGTTCGTCGAGCCGGTGCCGGATTTCCCGCGCGACGAAACCCAGCATGACTATTTTGTAGTGGTCAAGCCCGACAGCGGATATTTCGACCTGTCGACCATGCCGGGCGACGGCGTGGGCATGACGCTGGGCCGGGATTACCGCGTTTTTGTCGAGGGCCGGCGTTTCAACCCGCTGTTGATCGACAGTGCGGTCGGCGGCAGCGGCAGTTGGGACGGCGGTTTCTATTTCGACGCTGTCCAGGTGCCGTGGGGGTTCCGCGACGACTCACCGACCACGGATTTTGCCTTCAATATCTGGCAGAACGATCCGCTCTGGCTGGAGTTCGAGCCGTGGTGGAACGAACGCACGGCGGACCGTACGACGGCCAAGCCGGTGCGCGTCGGCTTTGATGTGCATGACTTGACCCTCACCTACGAGAGCAACAGCAAGTACGCGACGCTCACGAATATGCACTATGTTTACAGTGCCGTTTCAGACGGACTCGTGTGGCCGTTGTGGCTGGATCCGTTCGGGCTGAACGATGCCCGGTTCTATTGGGGTGCGAACGTTTTCACGTATCCCGACGGCGTGGTGACCGAGGGGCCGGCCGACGAGGACTTGCTGCCGTTCTACCAGCATGCCTTCGAGAGCGTGCCGTTCTTCCAGCCGAACTACGATTCCTCGCCCGTTGGGCCGCGCTCGCGCGTGTTTCCGAATCCGCCGGCGCAACCGGAGCGGCCGGACTACAGTACGTGGCCGAAGACGGTGTTGCCGGACGAGTACCCCAAACTTGCGGACTGGCCGCTGGCGAACCGCCGGGCGCGCATCTTGAAGCAACACATCGACTCGAACAGCAAGTCCACCGCCCTGCTGGGCATCAATGTTGCCGGCGCGAACGACCCCGTGGTCAATCGGTTTAACGGCCTGCAACTACAGCAACTCACCATCGCATTCTGGGGTCCGGACTTTACACCGAGCGACTTGCAGGCGCTTGATATCGACGGAGTGGACCCGGAATCGGGCGTGTTGCTGATCGAGGATGCCGATAGCGATTCGATTTATGGCGGTGAGTTCGGCAGTGATGCCCCTGTGCCCCTGCGCAATCTCTTGTGGCGGCCCGAGCCCGAGCCGGTCGACCTGGATGGCGACGGCAATCCCGACGATCTGGACGGCGACGGCGATGTGGATGCGAAGGACCGCGCGTGGGTGCTGCGGTTGCGGCCCAAGCTGGCGTGGTCTGTGCCAAATACGGATGTTGGGGGGCAACGCTTTACGACGCCCATCCGCGATACCATGCTGAAAAGCGGCGAGCCGGTCTTGAAGGAAGCGCTTTCCAATGAAAAGGCTGGTCCTACTGACCGGACGCTTGAGCTTGTGGGGCGCGATTCGAGCGTGAAGAGCGCCGAGGTTGTGGCTCAAGAGACGGTCGAGGGCGATGCGCATTGGGCGAAACGGCCCGTGCGCGTATACAAGGACGAGATAAAGGCGGCGGCGGACGAAGCGGCCGCGCAGGCCAAGGCGTTGCCGCAAGCGGGCAGTTCGGGCGACGACCTGTTCATCGTGGTGCGCACCTCGAACACGATCGGCCGTCTCGAACCGTTCAAGGTGTTCATTCCGATGACGCTGCCGAGCCGTCCAATCCAGGACCGGCAGGCGGGCATCCAGTTTACGCCCAGCAACGTGGTATCGCCGCAGGCGTTGACGAAGCTCCATCCCGAAGAGGATCCCATTGAGGGATGGTACTACCACGAGATGATGGAAACGAGCATCGCGTGCGAAGTGGTTGATTTCACGGGTTCCGGGCAGTCCATCTTCCTGGATGGAACCCCGGTGCCGGTGTTGGGCATCGACGCGTCGACGAACCGGCCCGATCTGACCAAAGCGTCGGGTACGGACGGCCTGGGCGGCCCGCAGTCGTTCGTTGTGCCTGGCGCCGTGTGGACGAACGGCGCGTTTGTGGACCATTACCTGGTGGATTCCCAGTACAAGAGTTTCCGTATCACTGGAAACAGTGATAACCGGCTGACCCTGATGGCGGGCGAACCCGCGGATGGGCAATGGCGGATCGTGAGCAATCCGACCTTCCTCGAGCAGGTCATTGTCGAGCTGTACGACGAGGGCAGCGACGGGCGGTTTACGATTCAGAACGATCTGCTGCCGTTGAACATAGACCAGCGCTTTAGCGGCGTGGCGCTCTACCGCGACAACGACGCGCATCCAGGCAATACCAACGGCCAGTTCGACAAGGATATCGACATTCCGTTGACGCTGGATTATCCGCCCTACTTGATTGGCGCGGTTGGCGAACCGTCCACGCAGGTCCTGTTTGTGTTCTCGACTCCGGGGACCGACAATCTGCCGCGTCCGATGGCGGAACAGGCGAACAACCGGCAATGGATTCAGGATTCCATCGGCTTGGGGCCGGAGAATCCGGATAACGGCGCAGACTTCTTCGTCGTGATTCGGGCCACGGACCGCATGGAGCTGGATGACGATTTCCGGGTTGCCCTGGTGGGGTGGGGTCCGAATACGCCGACGGAACCGGATCCGGACACGTTCCCGCCGCCGCCCGCGGCCGTCCGCGGCGAGTTCGATATCTTCAGCGAGTTCCCATGGGGTTCGCGCGCGTTGGGCTTCATTACGCTGTTCAACGAGCCGGATTTCCCGAATTCGGATATGCCGACCACGGGGATCCCGGACAACAGCGGCTTCAACTTCATCCGGTTCTCGGCCAACAAGACGGTGCGTTCGGCCATCATCAAGGCTTCCGAGCGCGTGATTGGGCCGACGGACGTGGTGATCTCGGCCGTTTCGACCGACCGGCTGCCCCAGATCGTGCCGGATAACGGTCAGTCTTTTGTGATCTACGGAAGCGGGTTCGGAACGACTCCCGTTGTCACCCTGGCGGGCATCCCGCTCGTGGTGGACGAAGCGTCGAACACGGAGATCGCGGTGACAATCCCTGGCGGGTCGGTCATCGACGAAGATCCGATTGTGCTTACGGTGTTGAATCCGACCACAGGCAAGCAGACCAGCCGGGGCGACTTATTCGTCCTCGTGTCGGTGCCGCCCGACGCCAATGCGCCGCGGATTACGACCGTTTCGCCCGACACGGGAACGAGCGACGATTTCCCCGTGACTATCTATGGCGAGAATTTCGATAATCCGGTCGTGTTCTTCGGCCAGACGTTCATGCCGGTGGCTTCGTGGACTGCGACCCGCATCGACGTGTCCTTCCCGGGCGGCGGTCTGGGCCAGACCGGGACACTGGATGTGACGGTCCGGAATCAGACCACGCAGCTTTCGACGACGAAGCTGGACGCGTTCATTTACAAGAATCTGCCGATTGCGCCGCGGGCGTGCTTCATCGCAACGGCGGCGTACGGCACCGATTCCGCCAAGGAATTGACAGCGTTGCGCCGGTTCCGCGACGATGTGTTGTTGCAGACGACCGCGGGGACGGCGTTTGTGGACATGTATTACCGGGTAAGCCCGCCCCTGGCGGACATGATTGCCCGGCACCCGGCGCTCGCGGCGCTGGTTCGCGGGGTATTGTCGCCGCTTTCGTACGCGGTGGCGTCGCCCGCGAAAGCGATGGCCGTGGCGCTCCTTTCCGTCCTGGGCGCATATGCGGCCCGCCGTCGGGCGGGAAAGGTGACGCCGCGCGAAGTGTACTGAACGATCGGCGCGTACCGGCGGGTCCTGGGGGGCCCGCCGGAGCCGTGCGAAAGGAGAATCCAAGGTGAACGTGAGAGCCCCCATGGCAATGCTTGCAGTGGCGGCCGCATGTGCGATGCTGGCCGGGCCTGCCCACGCATTCTTTCCGTTCGGCGGCTTCACCCAGGTGAATCAACAGCTTCGATTCATGACGTGGCCGCTCGATTACCTGGACACGAACGGCGACGGCGATGTCGGCCCCGACGAAGGTGTGCGCTGGACCTTTGAAGGAAACATAACCCGCGAGACCCCTGCCCTGGATGACGAAGGAAACCTAATCACGGTCCAGGTAACGACGGGATGGACCGAAACCGAGCAGGCGACGCTTCGGAGAGGGTTCCAGGTCTGGGAAGACGTGCCGACTTCGTATATCGGGTTTTACTTCACCACTCCGGTTACCGATCCGCTGTTCACGCGGCCGGCCGAGAGTGGCGACTATGTCATTGGCGAGGCTATTACCGGGATCGATTTCATCAACTATGTGGCCGTGCAAGATCCCGGTGAGGAGACGCTTCCCGATGGCGTTCTGGGGGTGACGCTGTTCACGCTGGTGCTCGAAGATACGTTCTTCACGCCGGCCGGCGGCACGCAGACCATCCAAGTGAGCGGCGGCCAGATTGTCGAGTGCGACATTGTGTATAACGGAGCGGCGCACCGGGAGCGGACCATCGAGGTGGACACGGGCGGCGGTAATATCACGACACAGACGCTTCCGGCCACCTATGATCTGCTTGCTACGCACGTGCATGAAATTGGCCACTCGATCGGCTTGGCCCACACCCCGCTGAACAATTTCTCGGACTTTCTGGACGACCGGAATAACACGGGGCTCCTGGCGGACCTCGAGCAGCGCGTATATGCCCAGCGCAATTCCCAGGGTCTTCTCGAAGAGGTGGGCGTAACCCCCACCATGTATCCAATCTATTTCGCGACAGACCTTGGGGACGGCAAGTTTAAGGCCGGTGGCTCCGACCTGGCGCCCGACGATATGGCCGGGGTCTCGTATTTGTATCCGCGCGGCTCGCAGGCGCGGTATTTCCGGCTGGACCAGGAAGTGCGGTCGCAGACGCGACTGGACTTTCCTTCGGTACCGCTGCCGGGCGCGCACGTGACCGCGTGGAGCGATTCAGACGACAACGTGGGCACGCGCCGTGTGCCCATGTTCAGCACCATCGCGGGACTGTACGAAAACCAGGAAGAGTTTTCGGGCAATTTCGACATGATCAACCTGCTGAAACAGCATGAGACCATCAAGGCCGTGACATTCAACGCAACCTATGTTTTTACGATCAATCCGATCAACGGTCTCTATGCGCCGCAGGGGTACGCCCCGTCGGCGTTCGACTCGACCCATGCGCTGTTCGGCCCCAGCCCGTTCGAGTTCATGGTGGCCTTCCCATCGGAAGTCTTCAACGAGACCGGCAACCTGTTCGGATTGGAACAGCGCGAGCAGGGTACTCCCCTCGTCTTCGACACGCTCAAGGGCCAAATCGTGAGCGCCACGAGCGGCAAGACCCTGAGCACAATGCTTCCCGGCACAAGACCCATGTTTGGCGCGAAGAACGACGTGTGCTGGCTCAATGTGGTCGTGGCGGGGGTCGCGCCGGCCGGAGAGACTCCGAAGTTCCTCCGTAACATGCGTGACCGCTTCCTGCTGGGCACGGCCGTGGGCACGGCGATGATGGATGCCTACTACCGGACAGCGCCCCCGGTTGCGCGGTATCTCTCGACGCATCCAACGGCCCTCGCATATGCGCGCGGGGCGTTCATCGGGGTGGAATGGGTGTACACCCATGCGGAGATGCTGCTCATGATGACCGCGGCGTTTCTCGGGTTGGGTGTGGGGTTCGAATCGCGCCGGTGGCGGGCCGTGCGGACCGCGGCAGGCGTGCTCGTGGTAGCGGGCCTTCTCATGGCGGGCGGCTCGGCCCATGCCCTGCTGGCCAACATGTCTCCCGAGGAGATGGTCAAGGCCTCGGACTATATCTTTGTCGGCAAAGTGGAGGCCGTCGAGAGCTACTATATCAAGGAAAACGTGATCGTCACGGATATCACGATTCAGACCGAGGACAATGTGAAGGGCCACCTGAACAAGGGCGGCCGGGTGGTGCTGCGGCAGCCCGGGGGCCGTGTCGGGGCGGTCATGCGTTATGTGACGGATTTGCCGCAGTTCCGCGAGGGCGAAGAAGTGGTGCTGTTCATGCAGACCGCGAAACGCAGCGGCCCGGCGGTGGTCTGTGGCGAACGCGGCAAGCTGCAGGTTCGCACCGATGCCCTGAACGGGGAAAAGTACGTGGTGTTTGGCGAGGGTACCCGGATTGCTTCCGATGCCGCGGAGAAGGATGACAGCCAAAAAACCGCGAAAGGACGTATGGACCTGGGAGAGCTGAAGGAATATCTCCGCAAGATTGACCAGGAACAGAAAGCCGAGGAGGCCGCGAAAGACGCCGAGTAAGTTCCCGCGAAAGCCATTACAGCCCCCGGAGACCCGCGTTTCCGGGGGTTTTTCGTTCCCGGGCGTGGCGCGGGGTTCCTTTGACCCGGTAGGTGGCTTGGTATATCATTGCTCCGTGTTCGCACGAGAGCACGGGGCCGCGCAGGACTGCTCGAAAGCGTTGCGCGTCAACCCCGTGCGGGTGGCGTCCGTTCTAGAGGCGGGCGGAAGGGCCATGGGTGCTTGGCGCTTCGTGGAGGAGTGCCGATCTCGACGGGATGGCCTCCCGGCGAGGCTGCCCTCGCGAACTCAGGGAAGGCAGGAATGCTTCGAGGGTTAGTTGTACGTAAAAGCTTTCTGGTCTTGGACTTGACGCTGGTGGTCCTGCTGCTGATCGTGGCGTATCTGGCGTTTTCATCCGTGTTTCAGGAAGCCCGGACTATCGAGGCACGCAGCGGCACCCCTTCGGCGCTCGAACTCGAGATCGCGGAAGTGGGTCCGAAAGGGAACTACAGCATCATCAAGGAAAACGGGCTTTTTGGACCTGCCGCGGCGGAAAGCAAGCCGGATGAACTGGTCGTTGAAACCCCCGGGCCGGCGTCTGTCGAAGTGACGAGTCTCCCCCTGAAACTGCTGGGCACGGCCGCGACCCGCCCCACGGATCCGTTGGCCAGCGCGGGAATTAAGAACACCCAGACCAATGTCGAAAAGAACTACTACATCGGCCAGCCGGTGCTCTCGGACGTGATCCTCGAGGAAGTCCACAAGCGCGAGGTCGTGTTATTCAACAAGAAAGAGAACAAACGCGAAATCCTGTCGATGGACGAAAAGGAAGCGGGCCCGGCGCAAGTCGCGGCGCTTTCGAAGACGCCCGAGGCGCCTTCCACGGATTCCGAGCCGGGCCCGGTATCTATCAAGCGGCAGGAAATTGCGGAAGTGGCGAGCGACATGGGCCGCCTCGTGACCGAGCTGAGGCCTCAGCCCTACAAAGACGCGAGCGGGAACATGCTGGGCATCACCTCGCCGGTGCTGGGCAAGGTTCCATTGGCCAAGAAGGTTGGGCTTGCGGATAACGATGTGATCACCGCCATTAACGGCGTATCCATCGACAGCGTCGAGAAGATCGCCGCGATTGCCGAGAAATTCAAGAACCTCAATGTATTCCACCTGAAAGTGTTGCGGAATGGCCAGACGCTGACGCGCACCATCAAACTGGAATAGGGGGTTCGGGCGCCCTGCCCGGCGGCGGGGGTCCGGGAAGCGTATGCGAATCATAGGGTCACACAACGAGGGGAAGGAAGAACCGTGAATTACGGCTGGCTTACCACGCGGGCATTGCTTTGCCTTGGGATTGCGCTGATCGTGTCGGCAGGACCTGCGGCCGCGCAACAAGACGCCGTGGACGTAGAGGAGGCGGAGGACGCGGAGCAGTCGCTTCAGGAAGAGGCCCCGGCTGAGGAACCTGCGGAGGAAACGGCGGTCGAGCCCGCGCCAGAGGCGCCCGTCCAGCCCGCGCCCAGTGCGCCGGCGCAGCCGCCGCGGGCCGTCCCCGCACGCCCAACGGTGCCACGACCCGCGGTGAGGCCGACGGAGCCGAGACAGGTGAATCCCGAGGAATTGGCGCCGACGGGACGCGAGATTCCCAAGATTCCAAGCGACCCGTATCGCCCGAAGTCGGATGCGCCGGCCGGCAGGACCGGGCCGAGGGATGCGGGTGCGTTATTGACGCTCGACTTCGAAGAAGAGAACTTGCTCGAGGTGATCAAGATCATCGGCGCGCAGACGGGGATGAACTTCGATATCGATCCCCAGTTGGCCCAGATGAAGGTGACGCTGATTTCGCATGCGCCGATACCGGCTTCGATGGCGTACGACATTCTCGGGTCCATCTTGCAGATGCGCGGGTACGACATGGTGGAAGTGCTGGACGGCCACCTCGTGCGCATCGTGCAAACGGGCCAGTTCACGGAAAAGGGCCCCCTGGTGATAGGCCGCGACGACCCGAAGGGTTTCGACAAGGTCGCGACCCATATTGTACCGGTCATGTATGCCCAGGCTTCGGATTTGCAGTCGCTGCTCCAGCAGCTCGGGTCCCAGACGGCCATCGTGAGCGTGTATGAGAAGACGAACATGCTCATTATCACGGACACGGCCGACGGGATCCGCAACATGCTGCGCTTCGTCCAGGAAGTCGATATCCCGGGCTATGAGACCGAAATGGAGATTTTCACTCTCGAATATACCCGCGCGGAAGTGTTGGCAACGCAGATCCAGGATATTCTGGGCGTTGGCGCGGAAGGACCGGCAGTGGAACGTCCGGCCCGTCCAACACCGGTGCCGCGCCAGCCCGCGCGGCCCAACGTTCCCGGGCGCGCGGAACCAACGGTGGTGAGCCATGAAGAGACCATGCGGATCGTGTCGGATGAGCGCCTGAACGCCCTGATTGTGCTGGCCAGCGCGCCGTTGATGGAGCAAGTGCGCGAGTTGATTGCCCTGCTCGATACGCCGACCGATTACGAGTCGGACAACCTGCACGTCTATCAGCTCCTTAATGCCGATGCGGCCAAGGTGGAGGAAGCGCTGAACGCGGTGATTGGCCTGACGCCGCGCGCCGAAGGCCAGCAGCAGGGCGCGGCCACGACCACCGCGGAGATTCAGCCCTTCGAGAAGAAGGTGCAGATCACAAGTTACGAGGACAGCAATTCGCTCCTCGTCGTGGCCTCGCCGCAGGATTACCGGGTAATTCGCGAACTCATTGCCCAGCTCGACGTGCCGCCCCGGCAGGTGCACGTCGATGCGGTCATCATGGAAGTGGTGATCAGCGACAACTTCGATCTTTCCGTCGAGCTTGCGGGCATTGACGGAGAGGACGGATTCGGGTTGAACAACGTCGTCACCCTGGCGACCGTTCTCACGGAAGGACCGCTGGCGGCAGTCGGCAGCGGCGGCGCGCTCGCCGGCATCATCGACGGGACAACGGATGTGACCATCCCGGACGGTGCGGGCGGATTTATCACCCAGGAGATTCCGAACATCCCGCTGCTGCTCCAGACGCTCGAGTCCATTACGGAATTGGACGTTCTCGCGCAGCCGGGCCTGACTACGAAAGACAATGTCGAGGCCGAGGTGATCGTGGGCCAGGAGCTTCCCTTCATCACCGGCAGTTCGCGGTCGCTGGATCAATCCGCCGTTGGCGCGAGCGTGTTCAGCCGCGTCGAACGCGAGGACGTCGGTATCAAGCTCAAGGTGAAACCGCAGATCAGCGAAGGTGACTACGTATCGATGGAACTCGAGGTCGAGGTATCGCAGCCGATTCAAAGCACCATCGGAGCGGATCCGAATATCGTCGGTCCTACGCTGTCGAAATCGAATGTCACTACCGAAACGGTGATCAAGGACGGGTCGACCGGAATTCTCGGCGGTCTGCTTCGGGAAGGGACGGACCGCTCGATCCGCCAGCCGCCGTACCTGGGCGATTTGCCGATGGTGGGGTGGCTGTTCCGCACCAAAAGCAACAAACGGGATAAGCGCAATCTGGTGATCCTGGTCTCGCCGTACATCATCAAAGAAGGCATCGATATGGACCGGGTGACGCAATACCGCATGGATCAGTTCAACACCGCCAATGTGGACGTGCTTTTCGAGAAGGGCTATATCAAGCGCATCAAGAAACGGCGGTACATGCGCAACGAGCACCGGCCCAGCAGGGCGCGCCTGGAAGAGATCAACGCGGGTGACAGCTTCGGCCGGGGCGACGTCAAGCGGGGCACGGAATGAGTTCACGACGCACCGCCAAAATCGGCGAACTCCTGGTCGAACTCGGGCACATCCATCAGGAGCAGGTAGACGAGGCTCTCGAGCTGCAGCGGCTCCGGCCAAAGCGGCTCGGCCATATCCTGCTCGATCTGGGGTATTGCGAAGAAGACCAGTTGCTCGAGGCGCTGAGCGTGCAGTTCGACATTCCCTTCGAGCGAAACGTGACCGGGCAAATCGATTCCTCGCTGACCACCAAAGTGCCGATCAACTTTATCCGCGAGTACCTCATGGTGCCCTTCAAGAAAGACGGGGCCGTGTTCTGCGTTGCAGTGAATGATCCCGTCAATCTCCTGCCGCTGGATGATCTGCGCCTGTTGCTGGGCGGGCCGGTGTCGCCGGTGCTCTGCCGGAGTGCGGATATTCAGGGGGTTTTGGACTCGTATTTCGACCGGCAGGGCGAAAACGCCGCGGACATGATCGACGATATTGTGCTGGCGGAGGGCGAGACCGGAGAAATTCACACCCTCGATTCACTCGAAGCTTCCGAGCGCGACTTGCTGGACCTGGCGAACGAAGCCCCGATCATTAAGCTGATCAACCTGTTGATCACGGGGGCGATTCGCGAGCGCGCCTCGGATATCCACGTCGAGCCGTTCGAACGCGACGTGCGGGTGCGGTACCGGATTGACGGGGTGCTCTACGAGAAGCTGGCCGTGCCGAAATCCCAGCAGGCGGCGGTGATCTCGCGCATCAAGATCATGGCGAACATGAACATCGCCGAGCACCGTCTTCCCCAGGGCGGCCGCATCAAGATCCGCCTGAGCGGCAAGGAAATCGACATCCGTGTGTCGGTGATTCCGGTGGCGTTCGGCGAGCGGGTGGTCATGCGTATCCTCGAGAAAGGCACGTTTCTGTTCGGGCTTGAAGAACTGGGCCTCTCGAAACAGGATTACGCGATTTTCGACCGTCTTATTCTGAGCTCGCACGGGATCATTCTCGTGACCGGCCCGACGGGCTCGGGGAAGTCAACGACCCTGTACGCGGGGCTCCAGCGGGTGAACTCCCCCGACAAGAACATTATTACGGTCGAGGATCCTATCGAGTACCAGATGCCGGGCATCGGGCAGATTCAAGTGCGCGACCGGATTGGCCTGAATTTTGCCGCGGCATTGCGTGAAATCCTCCGCCAGGACCCCGACATCATCCTTGTAGGTGAGATTCGCGACCATGAGACCGCCGAGATGGCGGTGCAGGCTTCGTTGACGGGCCACCTCGTATTCTCGACCCTGCACACAAACGACAGCGCGGGCGCCATCACGCGCCTGGTAAACATGGGCATCGAGCCGTTCCTGGTGAGTTCGTCGACGATTGCGATCATGGCGCAGCGCCTGGTACGGCGGATATGCCCGGATTGCCGGGAGGAATACGAGCCGAAACCCGAGAGCTGGACCGAGCTGGGTTTGAAGCCCGAAGATGCAAAAGGCTTAACGGCTTGGCGTGGAACGGGTTGCGATAAGTGCCAGCAGCGCGGATATTACGGCCGAATCGGAATCTTCGAATTGCTGGTCTTGAGTCCCCAAATCCAGGAATTGACCCTGAAAGGGGTTGACTCGAATGTGATTAAGCGCGAGGCTGTACGTGAAGGCATGCGAACGCTGCGGGCGGACGGTGCGGCAAAAGTGCGCGCGGGCGTCTCGACCATCGAAGAAGTGTTGCGTGTCACACGTGATGACTTGCTCGAGGGTGTAGTTGCATGACGCATGGAGGCGCTGGATAAGCGGCATGGCGGTTTTT
Organism: uncultured Nitrospiraceae bacterium; assembly: GCA_964520685.1. Classification (GTDB taxonomy): domain Bacteria; phylum Hydrogenedentota; class Hydrogenedentia; order Hydrogenedentales; family SLHB01; genus UBA2224. The sequence continues at coordinate 19,405 of CAZFOG010000006.1, forward strand.
GATTATGAAGCGATCGCCGGCTCGGGCAAATCGGTCCGGGGTGTAATCGACGCGGATTCCCCGGCTGCGGCGCGGCGCAAGCTGCGCGACCAGGAGCTGTATCCCACGAGCGTGCGCGAAGCGAGCGAGAAGTCGGTCGTGACGTCCGACGTCATGTCGGGCTCCTTTGGCCGCGTCAAGGGGCGCGACATCGCCCTGATGACGCGCCAGCTCGCCGTGTTGCTCGAGGCAGGCATGTCGCTGGTCGAGGCGTTGACCGCCATGCTCGAGCAGACGGGCAATCAGCGGCTCAAGAAGGTGGTGTTCGAGGTGCGGGACCGCGTCAACGAAGGGGCGACCTTGGCAGATGCCATGTCGGAGCACCCGAGGGTTTTCACTTCGCTGTACACGAACATGGTGCGGGCGGGCGAGGCCAGCGGTGCGCTCGAGGCGGTTTTGATGCGCCTGGCGGAACTGCTTGAACGCCACGTGCGGTTGCGCGCCCGTGTGATGTCGGCGCTGGCGTATCCGATATTGATGGCCTTCGTGAGTCTTGGCGTGATCGTGTTCCTGATGATGGTGGTGGTGCCGAAGATTGTGGGCACCTTTGCACGCCAAAAGGTCGAACTGCCGGCGATCACCAAGGCCCTTCTGGTGACGTGCGACTTCATCTACGATTGGTGGTGGGCCGTGTTGCTCGTGCTGGCCGCGTCGTATTTCACGTGGCGCGCGTGGGTGAGACGCCCCGAAGGCAAGTTACGCTGGGACCGGTTCAAGATGTCGGTGCCCTACGTGGGCGATCTCTATCTGAAGGTTGTGTGCACGCGGTTTTCCCGGACCCTGGGGTCGATGCTCGAGAGCGGCTTGACCATGTTGAACGCCCTCGAGGTCGTCAAATCGGTGCTGCAGAACCGCCAGGCCGAACAAATCATGGACGACGTGAAGACCCAGGTGCGCCGGGGCCGGAACCTGTCGGAACCGCTGCGTGACTCGGCCGTGTTTCCGCCGATGCTGGTCCACATGGTCGAGTTGGGTCAGCGTAGCGGCGAATTGCCGGCCATGCTTCTGAAAACGGCCGACACCTACGACGAAGAAGTGAATATGGCGGTGGATGCCCTGGTCAGTTTGTTGGAACCCCTGATCATCCTGGTGATGGGCCTGTTTGTTGGGTTTCTGGTAATTGCGATGTTGCTCCCGATTCTTACGATTAGCAGCACGTTTGGCTGAGGAGGACACGAGGATGGACAGAAAGAAGCGTAGAGATAGAAGAACACGGCAGGCCGGCTTCACGCTCGTGGAGTTGATGGTCGTTATTGTGATCCTCGGGTTGCTGGCGGCCCTTGTCGCGCCGCGATTCCTGACGGTGGCGGATGAGGCCCACGTGAGCGCGGCGAAGGCGCAGATCTCGCATTTCAAGACGGCCCTCACGCAATACAAGCTCGAGTTCAAGAAGTTCCCGAGCACCAGTGAGGGGCTCGAGGCGCTTGTCAACAACGCCAAGAATAAGAACTACCTCGATGCCGACAGCGTGCCCAAGGACCCCTGGGGCAATCCTTACGTATATACCAGCCCAGGGGCCGGGGGACACGAGTTCGAGATTGTGAGCTATGGCGCCGATGGCCAGAAGGGCGGCACCGAGTACAACGCTGATGTCGTGAGCTGGAACCTGCAGGGCGAAAGCAATTAGGACGACGCCCGTGACATGCTGCCGGCACGAGGAGATGGATGCGAGTGCGCCGCTCATATGCGCGGCGCACGGTGGCTTTACGCTCGTCGAGCTCGCCGTGGTGATTGCCATTGCTGCGCTCATCCTCGCCATTGCAATTCCCCAGCTCGTGCCGACGATTCTCTTCAGCACGCTCGAAGGGGCGGCCCGTCATATGGCCGGTTATGGCCGCGCGGCAATGTCTCACGCGGTTATTGCTCAGGAGCGCCTGACCATTCGGATCGATTTGACTCCGGAGGAAGGTGAGCCCCAGCAGTACTGGACTGTGCGCTGGCGCACCGAGTACGAGCTCGAGGAAGACGAGGACGGGATGTTCGCCGACAGCTCGTTCGGGCGGGTCGACGACGTGTCCGAAAGCCAGCGCATGCAGGACCGGAATGCCGCGGGCAACCAACTGGGCTCGGAGGAGGACATGGCGGAACAGGCGCGTCTCCTGCAGGAACGGTTCGACCGGTTCGCGACGATGTCGCTGCAATCCAAGGCGCGTAACGTGAAGCACGAGGGCCTGCTGGGTGAGATGGGGCCCCTGTTCGAGGGCGAAGATTTTGAAATCGATTCCGAAGACGAGGAGAGTGTGGACGAGGTGAAGACGTCGTTGCTCGAGCGCACGCGGCTTCCCGAAGGCGTCGTCATCGAGAGCGTGCGCGTGGGCACGTCGGAGATCAGCAACGGGCTGGTGGAAGTCGATGTAACTCCGCTCGGCCTGGCCGAGCCGGTGCACATTTACCTCAAGAATGCGGAGGACGACGACTACTTCACCGTCTCCTGGGACCCGATTACGGGCAGCGCCCACATCTACCAGGGGAAAGAGGAGCCGCTTTGAGCCACAGGGCCTGCGAGAACCGGCGCCGGCGTCCGGCCCGGAAACGGAACCACGGGTTCACGTTGATCGAGATCGTGGTTGCTCTTGCGCTGATTGGCGGGGTGATGTTTGTCTTGCTTGAGACGCATTTCCGGGCGCTCCGGCTGTACGAGGCCGCCCGCGACGAGGTCACGATTCGCAATTTCCTCTCGCAGGCCGCGGGCCGGGCGGAAACGGAGGTCCTGGCGGGGAATCTCGGCGGCGATGGCGATTTCGGCGAGCGCTACCCGGATTACACGTACAAATTCGAAGCGCAGCAGATGGGAGAGGGGAGCGTTCTGCTCTATGACGTGCTGGTAACGGTCGAGGAGCCCGGGGGCGAAACCCACGAGCTCGTCTTTCTGGTGTACGACCCGCGCACGGGAGGCGGCGGGGTGGCCACGGGTTCGCGCTCGAGCGCCCGCACGGGTGGAGCCTCGGGCATCAACCTGGGAGGCTTGTCGTCGCGCCCTTCGGGCAGCGGCGCGGGCACGGGGCAGTAGGGGAACATGCGAAACGGCGGCTTCACATTGATGGAGATGATACTGGCGCTGGCCATAATCGTTATCATGACGGCCATCGTCTATTCGTCGCTCAGTTCGGTGGTGAACTCAACGGCCATGGCCCGTGCTGCCGCTGAAGAGACACGCCTGCGGCAGTTTCTCGCGCGCAGTTTCGAGACGAATTTCAGCGGCGTGTATACCGACCGCACCAACGAGCAACCGGCGTTTCAGTTTATCGGGATCAATGACGAGAGCAGGGACGGTCCCATGGACTCCGTCCGGTTCTGTTCGTCCGCGGCGCTCATGGGCGGGATGTCGCTTCCGGGAGACCTGAAGGAAGTGCGGTACGAGGTGATGAGCGGCGAGGATACCGAGATGGGGCTGGACATCGACCAGCCTGCCGAGGAAGAGGAGCGCCCCGAAGGCGCCACCCTGGAATCGGTGGAATTGCCCCTTATCGCGGGGAACGTCGAGCAACTCGAGGCGTCCGAGGAGGACCTCGAGGAACTCGCCACGGATCCCAACTACGAAGCGCCCCACTGGAGCGTGCCGATACGGACCATGGACATCAAGTACTTCGATGGCGCCGAATGGCTCGATGAGTGGGACTCGATGCAGTTCGGGCGGGTGCCGTGGAGCGTGCATATTCGCATCAACTTCGCGAAAACCGAGGAACAGCTCGAGGCGGAGGCCTCCGAGCGGTACGATGAAATCGAGGACCCTGACTTCGAGTTGGTCATTCCGATCCCGCTGGGGCTGGGTGTGACGGAAGACGGGCGCTCCCTGGCCAATTTCTCGGGGCAGTCGGCGCGCGATGCGCTGGAACAGCTCGAGAATGAAGCGGTCCAGGGCCGGGACGGTTCGCAGGGCTCGGACAACAATATCCAGAGGGAGGGGAGCAACCAGTGAGCCGGCGCACATCCCCTTCCGCGACCGGAACGCGCCCTTCCGACGAAGGTGTGGCGCTGCTGCTCGCGCTGCTGTTCATCGTGCTGCTTACCGTGCTGGTTGTCGAGCATGCCTACGAAACGCGCGTCGAGGCGAGCTACGTCGAGAACAACATCACCATATTCCAGGCGCAAATTGCCGCCCGTTCGGCAGTCGCCTACGGGTATTCGCTTCTCGCAACGGACCTGGAGGCGGCCACCGTGACCGGAGCGCAAGGAACCGAATTCGACAGCCTGGTGGACGTGTGGGCCGAGGGCCTGCCCTACCAGCAGATCAACGAAGCCATCATGCAATGCCGGATACAGGACGAGTACGGGAAGCTGAACATCAACGCCCTCCTCAAGCCCACCAACAACGAAGAGAACGAACACATGGTCGAGGCCTTGCGCCTGCTCATCGAGCGGCGTGGCGGAAACCCGGATGTAATAGATGCTATTCTCGATTGGGTGGACCTCGATGACAATGTGCGCAGCAGCGGCGCGGAAGCCGACTATTACACAACCCTGGAGCCCGCCTACGGCTGCAAGAACGGCCCCTTCAGCTCCGTCGAGGAATTGCTGCTGGTCGATGGTATAACATCGGAACTGTTCTTCGGCGATCCCGAGAACCTCGAGGAGTTTCCGCCGCTGACGGAGCTTCTCACGGCTCACGGCGACGCCCTGGGCCGGATCAACGTGAATACGGCGCGGTATCCGGTCCTTGAGGCCATGGCCGACGCGATCGGCCAGTCCGGTTTGTCGCAGATGATCCTGGGCTGGCAGGAGAACGGGGATCCCGTCACCAGCCGCTCGGACGCGGAGACACGCGGCTTGCTGGACCCGAAAGAACAAGGGGGCAGGCAGGGCGAGGCGCAAGTGGCCGAGCGCAAGCCGGAGGTGTGGACGTGGTCGAGCGACGTATTCCAAATCGAAGGCATGGGACTCTATGAGAGCGCAATGGTGCGTATTCAGGCCTTCGTTTGGCGGGACGCCGGCCAGGAGTCGGCCGAGTTGTTCCGAACGCTGGATTGGAGAGTGACTCAATGAAATTGTCGGCCAGGATTGGTGCAGTCGAAATTGAAGAGGACGAGATCCGCCTTGCCGTTGTGCATACGGGTGGCCGTAAAACGTCCATTACGGAGGCGGTTGCCTGCCGGGCGGCGTACGAGAGCGCGAGCGAGCGTTTTGAAGCGTTGGTGGCGGCGGTGCAGTATGCGCGGGCCCAGATCAAAGCCAAGCCGGCCGCGTGGGTATTGTGCGCCAAAAGCGACAATGCGATAGCGCGGAAACTGACCCTCCCGTTCAAGGGGAAGAGCAAGGTGGCTGCCGCGGTCGCATTTGAACTGGAGCCGTACCTCGCGTTCCCCATAGACGAACTGGCCGTCGACTACAATGTCATCCGCGAGGCGAACGGCAATACCGAGGTGCTTGCGGTGGGCGTGCGGCGCACGCTGCTGGAGGAACAGCTCGACGTACTGAGCGCGGGCGGCATCGAGATTGAAGGCATCGGCCTGGATGCCATGGGCCTGACCTCGCTGTTGCGCGCCAGCCAGGGCGGCAGCGGCCTCACGGCCGCGCTTCACGTGCGCGACAGCGGCTCTTCCCTGGTGGTCACTCAGGGCGCAACACTGGTGTTTCTGCGCCATTTGCCGTTGACAGCCAATCAGTTTCGCGATGAACCCGGCGCGGCAGCGCGGGAAGTGCAGAACACGTTGCGGGCGTTTCAGGCGTCGTGGCCGGAAGAAGATGCCGCATTGCCGGAGTTGATCGTAACCGGCCGGGTCATGCCGGAGGCGCTCCGCCTCGATTTCGAGCAAGAGCTGGCTGTGTCGATCCGGTACGTGGACTTGCTCGATGGGGTGAAGTTCGCCGGCCGGTCAGAACTCGAGGGGCCGCCCGTCGCGGTCGCCTCTTCCGGTCCGGTCACGGTTTCGGGATACGAGCCGGGGCCGGAAACCTCAAACGGGGAGCGCACGAATGCGTGGGCCGCCCTGGCAGGCGTCTCGCTCACCGCGGCGGGGGGGCCTTATGGGCTGGATTTCCGCACGGGCCCCCTCGCGGCCTCGACGGCCTGGTCCGGGTTGACGCGCCATATGGTGTTTTCCGCCGCTCTCGCGCTGCTGTTGCTAATGGGATATGGCGTTTACATGTACGTGAACTACCAGCGCAATCGCGATGAAATCGAACGGATCGGCAACGTGATTTGGCAGTATTACGCCGAGGCGTTTCCCGATGCGCCCGACGTGCAGGGGGGGCGTCCACGGGCGGATGCCGGCGGCAGCACGACGATCGAGTTGATGATGCGCGATAGCGCCGCGGCCGAACAGAACACCGACCTGTCGGATGTCGAAGTGTTCCAGCGGCCCCCGTTGCCCGAAATCCTCAAGGAAATCAGCATGCGGATGCCGGACAGCAAGGTCCGGGTGACGTCCATTCGCATTATGTCGACGGTTCGCCGCGGCGATTTGCAGAATATTACCATTGAAGGCGAAGTGGTGGACCCAGGTGCCTTCGATGAGGTGATGGCGGGGTTGAAAGAGTCCACATTGTTCAAACAGGTCGAGAATCCGCAGCGCCGCGACGAAAGCGGCAAAGCCACGTTTAGCGTGCGCGCGTACATCTAAGATTCAGGAGCGGCCAAAATGGCGAGAGTGACGATGCAGAAGCGCGAGAAACTGGTGGTGCTGGCCGGGGCGGTGGTTGTGGTCATCATCGTATCCCAGTGGCTTTTCTCGGACCGCGGACCCCTCAGTGCGTACAGCCAGTCCATACGGCAGGCCCAGGCCGCGCGCGCGCGCCTCGAGGATGCCCAATTGATTCGCGATGAGGCACTTTCCCGGCGCCAGAGCAGGGAGGCCCTCGAGGCGAAACTGCGCAGCCGGGGCGCCTTTGGGTTGTACACCCACGTCGACCGGGCGTTGCAGGCCCAGAACCTGAAGGGCAGCCAGGGCAAGCGCGCCACGCTCGAGACACAGAACACGGCCGTGCGCTCGGGTGCCTTCGAGGCGGTAAAGCTGCAATTGGACGGCGTAAGCATGGAGGAACTCCTCGATCTCCTGTTGCGCATCTACAGCGGCAATAATCTGATTGCGCTGGACCGCCTGGATGAACTGCGCCCCGCCGACGACGGGCGCGGCCTCGTTTGCAGCATGGTGCTCATCGCCCCCCGCGG